>DBEYYU010000032.1:0-9878 GCA_048184855.1 Collinsella aerofaciens | reverse complement strand
GAGACAGGGTGCCTTACGCAGCCTAGCCGAAACGCACCGAGCAGACTGAAGCCCACCGGCCTAATGGCTTGGCGTCAGCATGCCGCGATTCGGTCGCACGGAGAGCATTTCCCAGTTGACAAAACTATAGGAACACCCCCCCCTGAACAGAATCGCCGTTATCGGTTGACGGTGCGGCGATTGCCGCCAGCGGCGACATGAGCGGCTGAGCGATGAGGCCCGCCGTCAAAACGGTTGCGACGGCGCGGTTAGCAACGCCCTTGACGTTGACAGTCTTGGCCCGAGGCTCAAAGTGTTGTGGACTGTAGTTTGCCATGGCTTTCTCCCTTTGACACGGATGTATCCATACGCTTCAAAATGTAGGAGCTGATTTTTGAATTCTGTTGCGCAACATTGGTCACCAGCGAATTTTTTGAAATTCGCGCTCTCGTGCTTCACAATTTCGTCACATATGTAGGAACTGGTGCATCGTATTCTTGCAGGATCGAATTGAGCCTATGATTTGCATTTGCTCCCGCGTCATCCGCCCTATCGGATTCCGCATCCAACAGACACCCCGCCCGCCACGGTGTAGAGTTAGGACAACGGGCGCGTTGCGCGGACCGCGCTGGAACGAGGTGGACATGGAACTCGACAAACAACAGATCAAGCGACTACGCGAACGCCATCACCGGCGCCACGGCATCCGCCCTGCTCATAGTGAGGCTGCCGAGCAGGCTGGTCGCTTTTTAAAGCGCGCGTTCAACATTCGCGAGGGACGCGCGCCCTATCACGTGATCCGCAAGCGTTTTGTAAACGGGGCGCGTCTGACTGGCTCCCACCTATGCATCCTCATCATCGCCATGCTGATCGCGAGCATCGGCCTCGATATCGATTCGGACATCGCCATCGTGGGCGCCATGCTCATCTGCCCGCTCATGGGCTCGGTCCTTGCCATGGCATACGGCATCGCCACGCTCGACCGCGAGATTACCGTCGAGGCCGTCGCCAGCCTTGCGCTGCAGATGGCCTTTTGCCTGGTCACGTCCACGCTGTACTTTAAGCTCTCGCCCCTTGGCACCACCACGGCCGCCATCATCGACAACTCTACACCCACCGTCTGGGACCTTACCGTCGCACTCGCAGGCGGCTTTGCAGGCGGGCTGGGCAACTCGCGCGACCAGGAACCCGCCACGCTCATCGCCGGCGTGGCCGTGGCGACCGCGCTCATGCCGCCTCTGTGCGCGGCGGGCTATGGCATCGCCATCGCAAGCGGGTCGCTGTTTCTCTCGGCGCTTTACGAGTTTGGCATCAACGTGGTCTTTATCGCACTCGCGGCCGAAGCCGTATTACTTATCTTGCGCGTGCCGCTCAAGCGCGACCTCAACGGCGACGGCATTGTAACCGCCGAAGAAGATGCCGAGGTCGACGAGCTATCGCGCAAGGTGCGCCGCCGCATCATTGTGGGTACGGTAGTCTTTGCCATCCCCTGCATCGTTATGACGGCGGGGTCTATTGGCTCGGCGCAGACCGGCGTGCAGGACGGCTACGGTGTCACCGAAACTACGCGCGAACTTGCCGCGGTGCTGCCGGGCTTTAAGGATTACACCGTCGCCGTCGAGACCTCGGCTACCGAAGGCGAGGAGGAGGGCGTCGTCGAGCGTGAGATTGTCGCCCATGTGACGACAGGCGAGGCGCTTGGGGCACACGACCGCCACGTCGCCCGCAAGCTCATAGACCTCAACGTGCCTGAACTCGATCGCGTGGAGTTCGATGTGAAGTGATGCAGAGCGCGGGATGAATGCTCGCACGGACGCAAGTTACGACGAGGCGCAGGTGCGATACGGACACGAGCAAATAGCGGGGTGCAGTTCACACCCGCGCCCCGCTCGCTTTTTTATTGCCGTGAATCAACTGTCCGAATCGACCTCGCCAGACTCCACCGTAAACGCCGGATCGGTGCTCACAAGATAAAATCGGGTCACCTTAGTATTTCTAATTAGGTAAATCTGCCCTTGATTGCGTCGGCGCGATATATATGCAACGTGAACCGTGCCGAACTCTTCGCCGTTTTCCTTCTTTAATACCAGGATATTGGGATCGTCCGTACGCTTAAACTGCCCGTCAACGCAGCTGCCGTCTTTGTCGACCAGTTGCCACCGATGGTTATCCTCTTCAAGAAAGGCCAGGGTTTCCAGACTCGTCTTGTCGTCCCGATAGTAACCGTCAATGGCAAACCCTTCGGAAGCGCACTCCTGCATATAGGACGTTTCTCGGCTTATAGCAAACAGCCCTGTAGCGCCCAGGAGCACAGCCAGGCAGACCACTGCAAGGGTTATCGAAATAGCACGGCGGCCCATGTTAGCCCAACCGATAGTTGTTTAACGGAGCGCGAAACATACCTGGAGCCTCCAATGTCAGAGGGGAACGTCCCCAGCAGGCTGGCGACAACTATATGCTTCTTTTATCAAACCATATGGCTGCCACTCGCGGAGGGGGTATCGGCGAGCGGCGTGTTTTCATACTCCATTGGTCAAACCTAAGCGCAGCCCTACAGCTCGTACTTGTACACGCGGTAGATATACTTTTCGGCTTCCATCTCGTAGGTAGCGATGGGCAGACCGTAGCGGTCGTACTCGGTGAAGGTCTTGGCCTGACCCGATGCCACGAGCATGCTGTTCGAATTGCCGACGCGCTGCACACTGCTAACGTAGCCCGAGAACGGCACCGCGATCTGGTCTTCGAGCCCGTAGGTGCGTGCCACCTCGTCCACCGTAAAGATGCGCCCAAACGAATGCGAGCCGCGGCTGTAGTCGGTCACCACCGCGGCGCCCAGCTGGCCCCAGTCGAACTTGGGATAGCTTTCGGCCGCACCAAAGTTGTTGTCGTATAGCAGCACCTGGTAGCGACTGGTCGTTGCCGTATCAGAACTCGGCAGATACGTCACGCTGTGCTGGCCCGCATTGAGCGAAAAATCGCCTTGGGCCTGCAGCAACTTGTCCTCAAAGCCCGAACCGGCCCAAAAATCGGACAAGCCCACGGAAGGCTGTAGCAAGGTCATTTACGCAACATATGTCCAGAAAAAGCGGGTGGTAGCCGGTACGGCTACCACCCGTTTGTCTCATATCCGGCTCGAAGTAGGCCGACTACTTCTTAATGCCGCGTCCCAGGCGCTCAGCGACCGACGCCACGGCACTCTCGTCGACCGAGCCGCAGCTCACGCAGCCATCGTGGGCACGCATCTGGCCGGTGACCTCGTCCATCGCGAGCGGCGCGACCTTCTCAAGCTTAAAGCCCTTACCGGCGCGCATATTCTCCTTGGCCACGCTAATCATGAGCTTAATGCGGTTGAGCTGGTTGACCTCAGACGCACCGGGGTCGTAGTCCACCGCAACGATGTTGCTCTCGGGATGTTGACGGCGCAGCTCCTTAATCACGGCCTTGCCCACCACGTGGTTGGGCAGGCACGCGAAGGGCTGCGTGCAGATGATGTTGGGCGCACCGTGATCGATCAGGTCGAGCATCTCGGCCGTGAGCAGCCAGCCTTCGCCCATGTTGTTGCACACCGAAAGCACCGTACGAGCCTTGTCCGCCATGGTGCCAATGCGCTCGGGCGCCTCGAAGCGGCGGGACTTTTCGAGCATCTCCTCCACCGGCGTGCGCATCCAGTCCACCAGCTTAATGAGCGCCTGCATGCTAGCGCGCGCCGTGGCAGAACTTCCCAGCTCGTCTTTTTGAAGCTCGGCGTTGCTCATGGAGTACAGGAAGAAGTCGAGCAGGCCCGGTACCACGGCCTCGCAGCCCTCGCGCTCAATGACATCGACCACGTGGTTGTTGGCCGTGGGATGGAACTTGACCAGGATCTCGCCAACCACGCCCACGCGCGGCTTGGTACCCTCGCCCACAAGCGGCATGGTGTCGAACGCGCGGATGGCCTCGCGGCACAACTTGGTGTAGTTGTGCCTGTTGAACTTAGGCGCAAGCTTGCGGGCGCGCGCCATGTACTCCTCGTAGAGTGCGTTGGCGGCACCGGGCGTGGCCTCGTACGGGCGGCAACGATAGAGCATCTGCATCATGACGTCACCAAAGAGCACTGCGTAGACTGCCTGCTTAAGCAGTGCCGGCGTAATCTTAAAGCCGGGGTTGTCCTCACCGAGCGCCACGGCCGAAAGCGAGATCACCGGGATCTCGGGGTGACCACTCTCGCGCAGCGCCTTGCGGATGAGCGCGATGTAGTTGGTGGCACGGCAACCGCCGCCGGTCTGGCTGATGACCACGGCCGTCTTGGACAGGTCGTAACGACCGCTCTCGATGGCCTCCATAATCTGGCCGGTCACCAAAATGGACGGATAGCAAATGTCATTGTTCACATAGCGCAGGCCAGCCTCGACGGCGTCGTGGTCAGTCGAGGGCAGCAGCTCCAAGTTGTAGCCAGCACCACGGAACACCTCTTTGACCAGGTCAAAGTGGATCGGCGCCATCTGCGGGCACAGGATGGTGTAGCCCTCCTCGCGCATCTGCTCGGTAAAGGGCACCTTGGGCCACGCGGTCGAAGCACTCTCGCGCTGAGCCTCAAACGTGTACTTGCGGCTCGCGAACGCGGGGGCATCCGTGGAGGGCGACACCGGCGCGGCATCGCCCTGCTCGTAGGCCTCGCCCGCGACCGTGGCCTCGGCCAAGCGCTCGGCCTCCTGGTCCTTAAGCGCGGCCATGAGCGAGCGGATGCGGATGCGCGCGGCACCCAGGTTAGACACCTCGTCGATCTTAAGCACGGTGTAGATCTTGCCGCTGGCTTCCAGAATCTCCTGCACCTGATCGGTGGTCAGAGCGTCCAGGCCGCAGCCGAAGGAATTGAGCTGGATCAGGTCCAGGTCGTTGCGCATCGTCACAAAACGGGCGACGGCGTACAGGCGGCTGTGGTACATCCACTGGTCGACGACGCGAATCGGACGCTCGGGCTTTACCAGATGCGCAAGCGAATCCTCGGTAAAGACCGCAAAGCCAAAGCTCGAGATAAGTTCGGGCAGGGCGTGGTTGATCTCGGGGTCGTTATGGTAGGGACGACCGGCGAGCACAATGCCGTGGCCGCCATGATCCTCGACCCACTTAAGGGCCTCCTCGCCCATGGTCTGGATGTCCTCGTGGAAACGCGCATCGGCCTCAAAAGCAGCGTTGACGGCGGCATCGACCTCGGAGCGTGTGATCTTTGGACCGCGCACGCGACCGCGACCGGCTTGCGCATCGGCCACGCGGTCGACGGCGAGCACCTGGTACAGGCGGCGCTTGAGCTCGGTCTTGTCGTGATAGGGCACAAACGGGTACAGGAACTCGATGTTCTGCTCGCGAATCTCGTCGATGTTGAGCGCCAGCGCCGTGGGATAGCTCATGACGATGGGGCAGTTGTAGCAGTTACCGGCGGTCGGATCCTCCTTGCGCTCCCAGCGCACGCACGGCATCCAAATGAAGTCGACATCGCGGTCGATAAGGTTCATCACATGGCCGTGGCTCATCTTTGCCGGGTAGCACACGCTCTCGGACGGCATGGACTCGATGCCCGCCTGGTAGGTCTTTTTGCTCGACTGGTCGGACAGCTGCACGCTAAAGCCCAGGCGCGTAAAGAACGCGTGCCAGAAGGGGTAGTTCTCGTACATGTTGAGCGCGCGCGGGATACCCACGGTGCCGCGCGGGGCCTCGTCGGGGCTCAGCACCTCGCGGTTAAACAGCAACTCGTTTTTCTTTTTGAAGAGGTTGGGGGCCTCGGTCTTCTGCTTTTTGTGGCCGGCGCCCTTCTCGCAGCGGTTGCCGGTAATGAAGCGTCTGCCGCCGCCAAAGTCGTTGACGGTGAGCTGACAGTTGTTGGAGCAACGACCGCAGCGGACGTGTTTTTGCGTCACGGTGAGGTGCGCGATGTCCTCGGCCGAAAGGATGGTCGAAGTGCCGTCGGCGCCGGCGCGGTCGCGGGCGAGCAAGGCCGCACCATAGGCGCCCATGCAGCCGGCGATGTCGGGACGCACGGCGTGAACGCCAGTGAGCTGCTCAAACGCACGCAGTGTGGCGTCGGACATAAAGGTGCCGCCCTGAACGATCACCTGGCTGCCGATCTCCTTGGGGTCGCGCAGCTTAATGACCTTGAACAGGGCATTCTTGATGACGGAATAGGACAGGCCGGCCGCGATGTCGCCCACCGTGGCGCCTTCCTTTTGCGCCTGCTTGACACGCGAGTTCATAAAGACCGTGCAGCGACTGCCCAGGTCGACCGGGGCCTTGGCATGGATGGCAGCGTTGGCGAACGCGCGCACGTCCATGTTCATAGACACGGCGAAACTCTCGATAAAGCTGCCGCAGCCCGACGAGCAGGCCTCGTTGAGCATGATGTGCTCGATAACTCCGTCCTTGACGCGCAGGCACTTCATGTCCTGGCCGCCAATGTCCAGAATGAACTCGACGCCGGGCAGGAACGCCTTGGCGCCGCGCAGGTGCGCAACGGTCTCGATCTCTCCGGAGTCGGCCTTGAGTGCCTCGATAAGCAGCGCCTCGCCGTAGCCCGTGGTGGTCACGTGGCCGATGGTGCAGCCAGCGGGGATGTGGTTGTAGAAATCGGCCATGATGACCTTGGCCGTGCCTAGGATGTCGCCGTTGTTGTTGCCGTACCAGGTGTGCAGCAGCTGACCGTCCTCGCCCACGAGCGCGGCCTTCATGGTGGTGGAACCGGCGTCGATGCCAATGAACACGCGGCCGGTGTAGCCTTCGGGCTTGCCCTTGGGGACGACTTCCTGGTCGTGGCGGGTTTTGAACTCGGCAAAGTCCTCGTCGGTGGCAAAGAGCGGATCCAGACGCTCGACCTCGGCACCCTGCGTGTCACCCAGGGCATCGATAGCCTCGATGAGCTGCGGGAACGTGCTGAGCTTATTGGACTCGTGCGCCATGGCGGCGCCGCTCGCCACAAACAGGTGGGCGTTTTGGGGCACGATACGGTGCTCCTCGTCCAGGTTGAGCGTGAGGTAGAAGCGGTGGCGCAGCTCGGAGAGGTACTGCAGCGGGCCACCCAGGAAGGCGACGTTGCCGCGGATGGGACGGCCGCACGCCAGGCCCGAGATGGTCTGGGTCACGACAGCCTGGAAGATGGAGGCGGCCACGTCCTCGGGGCGGGCGCCCTCGTTGAGCAGCGGCTGGACGTCGGTCTTGGCAAAGACGCCGCAGCGGCTGGCGATGGGATAGATGGTGGTGGCATTGGCCGCGAGTTCGTTAAGGCCGCTGGCGTCGGTGTGCAGCAGAGTGGCCATCTGGTCGATGAACGCGCCCGTACCGCCGGCGCAGGTGCCGTTCATGCGCTGCTCGATGCCGTTGTCGAAGTAGATGATCTTGGCGTCCTCGCCGCCCAGCTCGATGGCGACGTCAGTGGCCGGGATGAGGGTCTCGACGGCACGCTTGCTGGCGATGACCTCCTGGACAAACTCCAGGTCGAGCCACTGGGACAGCAGCAGGCCGCCCGAGCCGGTAATGGCGCAGGTCATCTGGGCCGTCGGCAGCACGGTCGCAGCGCCCTCGAACAGGTCGCGGGCGCAGGCACGGACGTCGGTGTGATGGCGCTGATACTTGGCGTAGACGATCTGGTTGTCGTCGTTGAGCACGGCGAGCTTAACGGTGGTGGAACCCACGTCGATGCCCAGGTGCAGGTTGCCGTGGGCGTTGCCGGGGTTGAAGATCGCGCCTTCGGGGGCGTGGGCGGCGGTGGCGGCTACGGGCTCGGTGGCGGTGGCGGGCTCGGTGGCGGCGGACGTCTCCCCTGCCGCGTTCTTGGCATCGGCAACTGCCTCGACAACTTTCTCGGCAGCCGCGGTCGCGGCCTTCTGCGCGGCATCCACCACGGCGGGCGCAGCCTCACGCGCGGCAGCGACCATACGGTCCTTGATGCCCTCGACGAGTTTGCTCATCTGTCTCTCCTCTTAGTTGTTGGACTCGATGGTTGCGGCGGTGTCGACCGCGTCCTCGAGCTGCAAATTCAATAACTTCATGCCGTACTCCGGCACGTTAATATCGATGGGTTGGCCATACAGGTCGCCGGGGCGCACAAAGGCGAGCACCGTCATAATGCGCGCCATGGCCTCGGGCGATTCGGTAAGCCCGCGCTCAAACCAGCGCTGAATCATGCCGACCTCGGCACTCACGACGTAGGTGACGTAGTAGTCAAAGAACGTGCCCAGCGCCAGGCCCAAAATGCCCGTCTGTGCACGAGGCACTACGGCCTCACGCGCGGTATCGATAATCCTTTTAATGAAGGCCTGGTCGCCGCCCGGACCCAGCAGCGCACCGATTAAGTCGCGGTTGGCCGCAAGATAACGCAGCAGCTCAACCGAACCGGGCGCCGGCTCGAGCTCATCGATGTTGTGATAGAGATCAGGCAGCTGAGCTGCGGTGATGAGCTCAATGCGCTCACGGATCTCAGCCAGCAAGCCGTCCTCGATTTGATTGATAAAGTCGGGAATATCGCGGTAGTGCGAATAGAACGTGCGGCGCGTAAGGCCAGCGCGCTCGGTGAGCGACGCGACATTAATACGCGAAAGGTCGCCACTTTCGGCAAGCTCGCTAGCAAGTGCCTGGCGAAGGGCACGCTGCGAGCGAAGGGACCGGCGATCGCATTTCTCGAGCTGGGACAAGCGTCCTCCTTGTTACTCAGCCTGCGCGCTATTGCACAGTGCGAGTATTATTGCACACCGTGTGCATCAACACGTAAAGGCAATATTTTGGATGTGACAAAGGGGCTGCCCCTTTGTCACATCCAGCGACCGCCTAGGTTGTGCCAGTTGTGCCTGGCTTTTGGAGCGGCATTGCCGATTGTTCAAAATGTCATTCGTGGGTAGAATAGTGTCGACGGCAGCCCAAGTTCTGGAAAGCTGGGCAGCGCCGTTGCTTGGATTAAGGGGTCAACGCCTTAGCGGCGGCGACCCCTTTAATATGAGAAAGCCATTGTCAATAGGCGTGTTTGTTCGAGCCCGGTTTTAAACCGGGCTTTTTCGTTTCCCGTCGGGAGGGCCCGCGCACGCTGCACGTTTAGTCGACGCTTGCCTGGCAAGCTAATATCCGCGGGCTCTTGCGGGCGCGCTGCCGGCGGTCAGCCCGGTATGTCCGCACACCCCACCGCATTTCGATTCTCCGTCCGGCGCGCTCGTCCGAAACCAGTCTTGTTCACGGGCGCGGCCCTTGGGCTGCCCAAAAAGGGCTCGTGAACGCGCGCCGGCGATGCGTCGAGGCGCGGGCCCTCCCGGCGGGAGGCTTGTTGTCCGACGGGGTCAGCTGAGGGTCCCCTCCGCCCGGCGCCCGATCTCCCAGACCCAGCAGGCGAGCTCGCGCGCGACGGCGGCGTTTGCCTTGCACGAGCTCTTGCCCGCCGCCGCCAGCGCCTCGCGGCGGCGGCAGAGCCTGGCGGTGCAGGCGTCGGCGCGCGCCCGGATCGCCGCGGGGACGTCCGCGCCGGGCGTCGGGGGCTTCGGGTGGGGCGTGCACGTCAGGTAGTGCCACGCCGACTCCACCAGTGCCGTCCTGGCGAGCCGGTTGCCCGTCTTGGTTATCCCGCCGCGCCGCTCGGTCTCGCCGCTCGAACGCTCCGACGGGACTAGCCCGCACCAGCTCGCGAAGGCCGGGGCCGTCCGGAACCTCGTGAAGGAGCCCGCCTCGGCTGCGAGCCTGAAGGCCGTCAGGGTGTCGATTCCCTTGATGCAGGAGAGCGCCTCGACGGCCGGGCGCCACCGGTCGGTCCGGGTGTTAGCGTCAATCTATTTTTCACCAGTTTCGCTAAACAGGCGCGCCGTTCGCGCAAAGGCGGTTTCACCGGTTGCGCTAGCGTATTTTCACCGATTCCGGTCACGGCTTGACGGGGCCGTCCCTCGGCAGGTCCTTCA
>DBEYYU010000031.1:0-31623 GCA_048184855.1 Collinsella aerofaciens | reverse complement strand
GCGCGGGCCAGGATGTCAAAGGTGAGGCCGGTGGCCTTGTTGTCCATCTGCAGGGCGGTGATGCCCTCGGTGGTGCCGGTGACCTTAAAGTCCATGTCGCCCAGGAAGTCCTCGAGACCCTGGATGTCGGACAGGACCACGGTCTTGCCCTCCTCCTGGATCAGGCCCATGGCGATACCGGAGACCGGGCGCTTAATGGGCACGCCGCCGTCCATAAGGGCGAGCGTGGAACCGCAGGTCGAAGCCATCGAAGAGGAGCCGTTGGACTCCATGACCTCGGAGACCACGCGGATGGCGTAGGGGAACTCGTTCTCGTCGGGGAGCACCGGAAGCAGGGCGCGCTCGGCCAGATTGCCATGGCCGATCTCGCGGCGCTTGGGGCTGCCCATGCGGCCGGTCTCGCCGGTGCAGAAAGGCGGGAAGTTGTAGTGGTGCATGTAGCGCTTGCCCTCGGTGGGCTCGATGGTATCCAGACGCTGGCCCTCGTTGAGCATACCGAGCGACAGGACGGAAAGCACCTGGGTCTGGCCACGCTGGAACAGACCAGAGCCGTGAACGAGCGGCAGGTAGTTGTCCTTCACCATGATGGGACGGATCTCGTCGGCGGCACGGCCGTCGACGCGCTCGCCGGTCTCGACGACCATGGTGCGCATGGCCTTCTTCTCGAGCTTCTTGAGCGCCACGGGGATCTCGCGCTCCCAAGCGGCCTGCTCCTCCTCGGTGAACTCGGCGCGGATGGACTCCTTCAGAGCCTCGACCTTACCGATACGGGAGAGCTTGTCGGCGTCGCGAAGGGCGGCAGCCATCTCGTCGTAGTGGGCGAAGATGCGCTCCTGGACCTCCTCGACGGGCTGGTCGAGCGGGTACTCCTTCTTGACGATGGGGCCGTTGACCTGCTCCCACTCGGCGACGAACTCGTCCTGAGCCTGGCAGAAAGCAGCAAGGGCCTCCTGGCCAAACTTCATAGCGGCGAGCATGTCGTCCTCGGAGATCTCCTCGGCGCCGGCCTCGACCATCGAGATGAAGTCGGCGGATCCGCCCAGCTCCAGGTCCAGATCGGAGTTCTCGCGCTCCTCGTAGGTGGGGTTGACGATAAACTCGCCGGTCTCCACGTTACGGCCGATGCGCACGCAGGCAAGCGGGCCCTCGAAGGGCACGCCGCCGAGCGTCATGGCCAGGGAGGCACCCATGACGTTGATGACGTCGAAGGGGTTGACCTGGTCGGCGACGAGCGAGGTGGCGACGATGTGTACCTCGTTACGGAAGCCGTCCGGGAAGCTCGGGCGAATCGGACGGTCGATCATGCGCGCGGTGAGCGTGGCCTTCTCGCTGGGACGGCCCTCACGCTTGAGGTAGCCACCCGGGATGCGGCCGGCTGCGTACATCTTCTCGTTGAAGTCGACGGTCAGCGGGAAGAAGTCGTAGTTCTTGCGCTCCTTGGAGACGACCACGGTGTCGAGCATCGTGGTGTCGCCCTGCTTGACCAGGCAGGCGCCGGTGGCCTGCTTGGCAAGCTCGCCCGACTCAAAGGTGTAGGTCTTGCCGTACAGCTCAAAGGTCTTGGATACGAGTGTCATTGTTCTCCTTTACCCCGCAGACCCCTTGCCTGCGGGCTTCTCATGTGACGCGGGCCCCCTGCCCCCGCCACGCTTCAGAGCGTGATTGTTCGCGCCCTTACACAAAAAGAGCGCCCCGCTGCGCAGGACGCTCTTAGCATGTACAAATCCTACTGGATGTTGTCGCGGATGCCCAGAGCCTTGATGAGCTCACGGTACTCGACGATGTCGTTCTTCTTGATGTAGGAGAGAAGACGACGACGACGGCCGACGAGCATGAGCAGGCCACGACGGGTGTGGAAGTCCTTCTGGTGGGACTTCATGTGCTCGGTCAGCTCCTTGATGCGCTCGGACAGGATGGCGACCTGAACCTTGGGGTTGCCGGTGTCGACCGGGGTGTTACCGAACTGGGCAGTCAGCTCCGCCTTGCGCTCTTTGGAAACAGTCATTGTTTCACCTTTCGTTTTGCGTCGCCATCGGGCGACTCGATTCGCCTCGGACTGGGAAGCCGCCGGTGGAGCGAGCAACCAAGGTCGAGGTACCAACAGGCCGATATGTTACCACAAGCAGCCCGCCCCTGCGCATCATCACCGACCCAACATGAATTCCATCGCACGGAGGCGCTGATCGGTGTGCGTCGCAGCCCAAACATGCGAAAGCCCGAGCAAGAATGCCGCCGTATGCGGGTCGATTCGCTCGGCCATGAGCGCATCGAAGGTCATGGACATGAGGGCGCGAAGCCATGCGACCTCACCAGTCGATACCAGCTCGGCACCCGGAACGCTCGACGCGCACGATCCGCACATGAGCCCGCCCGCCTGTGGTGAAAAATACGACAGCATGGGGTCTCCGCACAGCACGCAGGCCGAAAAATCTGGTCGATAGCCAACGTGCGACAGCAGCTTAAAGACATATGCCGCCACAAGTAAATCCATATGCGCAGCGTCGAGCCCGCTGCCGACCAGGGTAAGCGCCCGTTGCGTAATGGCAAAGGTAAACGGGTCCTCGGCGTCCTCGAACGAGCACACGCGTGCGACCTCGGCGATCGCGCTTGCGGCGCAAGTCGTCTCGTAATCGGGCGCAGCGCCGAGCGGCGCCTCCATAAGCTCGGCCTGGGAAACCACGTCGAGTGACCGTCCATGTGCAAGCAGCATATCGACCGTACAGAACAGCTCGCAGCGCGCAGCAAGGCGCCCACCGGGTTTGCGGGCGCCCTTTGCCACGGCGCGAACCTGCCGACCCCGCTCGTCAAGCATCGTCAAGATCAGGTCCGTCTCTTTGAGCTTCGTCTTATCGAGGACGAGCACCTTCGTGCGATATGTCCGGGAGCCTGCCATGCGCGCCGCGCGTCCTTAGTCCTCGGCGTTGTAGCCAAAGCGGCGAATCTGGGCCTCGTCGTCACGCCAGCCGGCCTTGACCTTCACGTCCAGCTCCAAAAAGACCTGCGTGCCAAAGATGCGCTCAAGGTCACGACGGGCATCGATGCCGATATGCTTAATCATTTCGCCGCCCTTGCCGATGATGATGCCCTTCTGCCCCTCGCGCTCGACGTAAATCGTGGCGTGCACGCGCAGGACCTTCTTAGTCTGCTCGAGAGCGTCACAGATGACGCCAACGGAGTGCGGGATCTCATCACGGGTGCGGCGCAAGACCTTCTCGCGCACAAACTCGGCAACGAGCGTCTCGTCGGAAGCGTCGGTACCCATGTCCTCGGGGAACCAACGCGGACCCTCGGGCAAAAAGTGTGCAACGGTCTCGATAAACGCATCGACGTTGAAGTTCTTGACCGACGACGTCACGATCTCATCGTCATATTCCATGAGCTCGTGGGCGGCCTTAAGCTGCTCCATGACCTGTGCGGGATCAGCCTCATCGGCCTTGGTGAGCACCAAGACCTTCTTGGAACGGGCGCTCTTGACGCGCTCGGCAACCCAGGCGTCTCCCCTGCCGATCGGCTTGGTGGCATCAATCAAAAACGCGACGACATCGACATCGTTCAGCTCGAACAGCGCGCTCTTGTTGAGCTCGGACCCCAGGCCGTCCTTGGGCTTGTGAATACCCGGGGTATCGACAAAGACCAGCTGGTAGCCGGGACGGTTAACGACGGCGCGCATGCGGCGGCGGGTCGTCTGGGCCACAGGCGAGGTGATGGCGACCTTTTTGCCATAGCAGGCGTTGAGCAGCGTGGACTTGCCGGCGTTGGGGCGGCCGACCAGGGCCACGAAGCCGCTGCGGAAACCGGGCTCAACGTCTCCAAAGCCCGCGAGGCTGTCGTCCTCGTCGCACAGGGCGTCGAGCTCCTCGTCGCTCATGCCCTCAAACGGGTCGAACTCCTCGACTTCCTCGAGCTCCTCGGTATCCACCGCGTCCAGGGACTCGTCGTCCAAAATCTCATCGGCAGACTGCATATTGTCGGACATGGGAATCCCTTTCTAAATAAAGCCGAGCGCGTGGGCAAATACCAGCACGCCCACAATTGCGGCGGTGATGGAAAGAATGTAAACAGAGGCGGCGGCGATGTCCTTCGCACGCTTGGCCAGCGGATGGAGCTCCTGGGTCGCTAGGTCGACGATAGCCTCCATAGCGGTGTTGCACAGCTCGCCGTGAATCACCAGGCCACAACAGATGATAATCGTGCCCCACTCGGCAATGTCGAGGCCCACGATACAGCCGGCAATGACGGTGCACACGCCCGCCACGAGCATGACCTTGATGTTGCGCTCGGTCTTGACGGCGGTAACGAAGCCCTCCATGGCGTAGGAAAACGACTTTAAGAAGGACGGATGGTCCTTGTTCGATCCGGGAATCATAGACGGCTCCTAGTCGTGGGCGTGGTTGGTGATGGGGCCGACGTGGACTAGCTTGGGGTCCTCGCCGCGCTCGAACGCCAGATCGCGCAGGATGGCGTCCTCGCGGGCCTCCATGACCTCGGCCTCGTCGTCCTCGATATGGTCATAGCCCAGCAAGTGCAGCATGCCGTGTACGAGCATCAGACGACACTCGTCAGCGGAGCTATTGCCAAAACCGGGGGCCTGACGGGCAATAACCTGCGGGGCCAAGATGATATCGCCGAGCTCGAGCGTCTCGTCGGCGGGAATATCCTCGTCAAAGGCCGAGTCGCATTCAAACGAGAGCACATCGGTGGTGCGGTCGATACCGCGCCACTCGTGGTTGAGCTCGTGCATCTCGTCCTCGTCGACATACGAAAGGGAAATCTCGACTTCACGCTCAACGCCCTCGGCGGCAAGCACAACCTCGCAGATGTGCTCCACCTCCTGGGCATCGAGCAGCGTATCGAGCTCGGCATCGTTGCTGATCAATACACTCAACGGGACTCCTTTCGGTCGCGCGGGCGCTGATCGCGCACGTCATCATAAGCATCATATGCCTCGACGATACGTCCCACCAAGGCATGGCGCACCACGTCGGCGCGCTCCAGGTGCGAAAATGCGACATCGTCGACACGACCCAAAATCTTCTCGACATCGGCCAAACCACCACGACGACCCACCAGGTCGCGCTGACTCAGGTCGCCGGTAATCACAAACTTGGAGTTGAAGCCCAGGCGCGTCAGGAACATCTTCATCTGCTCGGGCGTGGTATTTTGCGCCTCGTCGAGCACCACGAAAGCATCGCTCAGCGTGCGGCCGCGCATGTAGGCAAGCGGGGCGATCTCAATCACGCCGCGCTCCATAAGCTCATCGGTGCGCTCGCGATCCATCATGTCAAAAAGGGCATCGTAGAGCGGACGCATGTAGGGATCGATCTTTTCCTCAAGGGTACCGGGCAAAAAGCCCAGGTTCTCCCCCGCCTCGACAACCGGACGTGTCAAGATCAGACGGCCCACCTCGTGACGCTTGAGCGCGGCAACGGCGAGCGCCATAGCCAGATAGGTCTTACCGGTACCGGCAGGACCCAAGCCAAACGTGATGGTATGCGAGCGGATGGCATCCACATAGCGCTTTTGCCCGAGCGTCTTGGGGCGAATGACGCGGCCGCGATACGAAAGCAGCACGTCATCGCGAAGCGACGTAGCCTCGTGCTCACCGTCGCGCAAGACAGCCAGGCAGCGAGAGACATCGTCGGCAGACAGCGTGCGCCCGGCGGCCGCCTCGCGAAAAGCGTGCTCGAAAAAGCGCGCCACGAGTTCGACCTCGTCCGGGTCGCCGCTCACGGCGATGCTATCGCCACGGGCGACCACATGAGCGCGAACCAAGCTCTCGAGCGCACGAAGGACGCCGTCGCCGGCGCCCAAAACGCGCGAGGGATCAATTCCCTCGGGAACGGTAAGTCTAATCTTCGAGGCTTCCATGAACCTCCCTGCGTGCATGGACCAAGCCGGAATCATCGACTCCGATGATAGCAACATCGAGCAGGCACGGGGCTGTAAGTCCACAGGTATCGTCAAGACGGGCATGATGGAACGAGCCGAGCGTCAGGTTGTCACCATACTCGAGCACGGCACGCTCGACCGTGCCCACGCGACGACGAGCGTCGGCAATGGCGAGCTCCTGTGCGGCGGCCCGCATACGACGGCTGCGCTCGGCCATAACCTCGGGCGGCACCTGGCCGGGCATCTCGGCAGCAAGGGTGCCGGGACGCTTGCTGTAGCGGAACACGTGCATACGCGAGAAACCCACACGGCGGCACAGCGCCAGCGACTCCTCGAATTCCTCGTCCGTCTCACCGGGAAAACCGACGATAACGTCGCACGAAAGGGACGCCTGCGGCAGGTTGGCGCGAATCATGCGCACCGTGTCCTCGAAGGCCTCGGCGCTATAGGGGCGGCCCATGCGATGCAGGGTCGCCGTGCAGCCGGACTGCACGGGCAGGTGCAAAAACGGGGCGATGCGCTGCGGATAGCGCGCCATAACCTTAAGCAGGCGCTCAGAGATATCCATGGGCTCGACCGAGGAAATGCGCACATGCGGAATAGACGTGCGCTCCATGATGGCCTCGAGCAGCTCATCGATTTCGACATGCTCGTCGGTCGCGCTCTTGCCATCGTAGGCACCCAGGTTCACACCGGTCAGCACCACCTCGGGCACGCCGGCCTCCTGGGCCTCGCGAACTTGCTCGAGCACGGACTCGACGGGCACGGAACGCTCGGGGCCGCGCGCCTTCCACACAATGCAATAGGTGCAGCGATGGTTGCAGCCATCCTGAATCTTCACGCCCAGGCGAGAGCGACCGAGCGCATCGACCACCTCGCCATCGCTGCAGGCGGGAACGCTATCGGACTCAACGCCCAGCACCTCGCAGACGCGCTCGGCGACGTCAATCTTGGACGGTTCGGCGATCACGCGATCCGAAAGCTCCAACAGCTCCTCGGGATGCAGGTTGACGACGCAGCCGGTTACGACCACGTAAGGGTCGTTAGGATGGGCCAGCGCATGACGGACGGCCTTACGGGTCTTGGCCTCGGCCTCGCCCGTAACGGCACAGGTGTTAATGACGATCAGATCGGCATCCTGGGGATCCACAATAGCAAAGCCCAGGCGCATAAGATCGGCAGTGATACGGTCAGACTCAACCCGGTTGACGCGGCAGCCGAGGTTGACGACGGAAATATGGGGTGCGAGCACGCGGGCTCCTTAATCGAGGATATCGTCGAGGGCACTCTTGATACGGTCGGTCACCGACTTCTTACCGGAAGCGACGTCATCGCCCATCTCATCGGCAAAAGCACGGAGCAGCTCGTGTTGCTTATTGGAAAGATTGGTGGGAACGACCACGCGCAGTTGCACGATCAGGCGACCACGCGAACCGCCACCGCCAATGCGCGGCATGCCGTAATTATTGACGCTCACGGTGTCGCCGTACTGTGTACCAGCAGGGACCGTCACCTTGACGACCTCATCGGGCATAATGCCCTCGACCTCGATCTCGCAGCCGAGCGCTGCCTGCGCAATCGAAATATCGCTCACGAGGTACAGGTCGTCACCGTTGCGCTTAAAACGCTCGTGGTCGGCGACGCGCACGTTGACGATCAGGTCGCCCGAGGGCTCGCCGCGAAGGCCAGCCTCGCCAAAGCCGCTCACGCGCAGCTGGCGACCGGTCGAAACGCCGGCGGGGATATCGATGTCGATCTTTTCATGCGAAGGCGTGCGGCCCTGACCGTCGCAGGTCTCGCAGGGATGATCGATGACCGTGCCCTCGCCATGGCAGTCGGGACAAGGCGAAGAGGACTGAACCTGGCCCAGGAACGAACGCTGGACCGTCGTGACATAGCCCGTGCCGTGGCAGCGGCTGCACTGCTTTTCCTGCGCGCCCTCGGCCCTACCGGTGCCATTGCAATCCTCACAGGGAGCAAGGCGGTCATAGCTGATCGTCTTTTTGCACCCGAGTGCCGCCTCCTCGAGCGTCACCGAAAGGGAGATGGCCATGTCGCGGCCGCGACGACGCTCACGGCGATTTCGGGCGCCACCGCCGGCACCGCCGCCAAAGAACGACGAGAAGAGGTCGTCCATGCCCATGCCGCCAAAGATATCGTTAATGTCGACGTAGCCCGAACCACCAGGGCCGTCGGCAATGCCGTAACGGTCGTAGTTAGCACGCTTCTGCTCATCGGAAAGAACGGAATATGCCTCGTTGAGCTCTTTGAACTTGGCCTCGGCCTCGGGGTCGTCCGAAACGTCCGGGTGTACGGTACGGGCCTTCTTTAGAAACGCGCGCTTAATCGTCCGCGCGTCGGCATCCTTGTCGACGCCAAGCACCTCGTAGTAATCCCTATTTTCCGACACGACCGAATCCTTCCGACTTTCATTATTGTCACAGTGCGTCCTATACCCAAGCTGGGCCGGCCGCAAACAGAGGGTTTGATGTTATTGCATTGCGTAGGGTGAAAGCATGGCACGTTGCGAGCAGCTCGCAAACCAAACCGACACGAGCGCAAACATAAATCCGTTGGCAAAACCGTTGGCAAACTGCATCGCGCCGCGCTTCCACCACAGCAGGCTGCGGTGCAGCACGCCGTCCGAGAGCACCATGAACAGGCCCATGGCAAACGGAATAAAGCACATCACGGCAAAGGCCGAGAACACGCCCGAGATGGCCGATAGCACCAAAAACGGCGCCACGATGCCCATCAGGTAAAAACCGGTACGGGCCTTGCCTTCCAGGCGCTCGGCCTCAACATGGGCGCGACCGACCAGATCACCGCCAGAGGCGCCGTTGGTGCCGGCGTGACCCATGCCGCCAATACGGACCTCGTCGCCATCGTGCGTGCCGGCGGGAAACTCAATCGTCTGCTCGGAGGTCACACGGGTCCGCCCGCTGCCGCCGCAATCGGGACAGGGGTCGGCGACGACCTTACCGGAGCCACCGCACTCAGGGCAGACCGACTGGAACGTGCCGGCACCAAACAGAAAGGACAGGTCGACATCGATGTGACCGCGACCGCCGCAGCTCGGACAGGTATGTGCATGCTCGGACGAAACAGAGCCCGAACCACCGCAGTGACCACAGGTATCGAAGCGCGTATAGCGGACGGTCTTGCGGGCACCGCCCTTGGCCTCCTTGGCGTCGAGTTTGATATCGACGACCACATTGGCGCCGTTCTCGGGATTGTAAGCAGCCTGCCCACGACGCTGCTGGCCCCAAGCGCCGCCAAAGGGAAAACCGCCCTCAAAGGGATTGCCATAGCCTGTGTTGCCGGCGTAGCCGCCACCATAGGGCGAAGCCGTAGGAGCACCGGCAAAGGGATTGCCCGAGCGCATGGCGTCGTAGCGCGCACGTTTTTGCTCATCCGAAAGCACGGCGTAGGCCTCGGAAACCTCTTTAAACTTTTCCTCGGCATCCGGCTCTTTGTTGACGTCCGGATGGAGCTTGCGGGCCTTTTGCTGAAAGGCCTTTTGAATATCACGCGAGGTGGCGTCCTTGGAGACACCCAGAATCTCGTAGTAATCTTTTTCGTTCATCGTCGCCATGCGCGGCAACCTCCTGCTCACAGCAGCGTATATATTCCGGTAATTCTACCCGAGCGGCCTAAGCTAGATCCCAAAACAGCTCGAACAGAACATTTCCATCGAGCCAGCCCAAGTGTGTCGGCGCCAGACGAGCTCGAACATAGCCCGCGACGACATCTGCCGAAGTGAAAGGTCCCTCATGGACCCCGAGCGTCTCGGGCACCCAAGTGGCAAGACCCAATTCGAGCGCGCGATCGCAGGCAGCTGCCAGCCCATCGGCCGGGATGACGCAAGCTGCACGAACCAACAGGTCGGACGCAACACCGCCCGTCATGCGACAAGACAGCATCAGATCTTCAGCCGCAGCCTCACGCTGCGACAGATATTCGGCCTCAAACGCCGTCGCGTCATCGTCACGTTGCACCAGACGCACGCGGTACGAATCGCCTCGAGAAGACACGCCGGGGAACAAACCTGCAAGACGGTCGAAATCCTCGGCGTCGAGCATGCCCGCGGCGGAACGACCCAGGCCCAAATAGCCCTGGCCGGTCCAGTAGGCAATGTTATGGGCGCACTCATGTCCGTCGAGCGCATAGCTTGCCACCTCATACGGGTGATAGCCGGCCGCACCCAGACGCTCACGCGCCACATCCATGCACGAAGCTTGAAAATCCTCGTCGGGCTCGACCGACTCGTCGCGGCACGCCATGCGATAAAGGGGAGTCCCCTCCTCAAGCGTGAGCGGGTAGACCGACACATGATGCGGAGCCGCCGCCAGCACGCCATCGAGCGTGCGCTTCCAACTCGCTGCGGTCTGCCCGGGAAGTCCGCACATAAGGTCGCACGACACGTCAAGCCCAGAGTTCTTGACCGTCGCGATGGCGGCAAACGCCCGATCGGCATCGTGAATACGGCCGATGGCGGTAAGTTCGGTGTTATCGAGCGTTTGCACGCCCAGAGAGACGCGTGTGACACCAACCTTGGCAAGCGCAGTGGCAAGCTCGGCGGTCAGCGACTCGGGATTGGCCTCGCAGGTAAACTCAACGGGGGCGCACCACGCACGAATACGCCGCGCCAGCTCCACCAGGCGCTCCCCCGCCAGCGACGGCGTACCGCCGCCAACATAGACGGTGCGGATATGGTCAAGGGCCCCAGCCTTGCCAAAAGCATCGAGGCGCGCGAACAACTGCTCAAAATAGACATCGAGCGCAGCACTCAGGTCGCACGGAGAAAAACTGCGCGAGTCAAAGTCGCAGTACCGGCACTTTTGGGCGCAAAACGGCACGTGCACGTACAGCGCGGTAACGGCCACCCTTAAGCCTCCAGCGGATGAGGGGGCACCGATTCGCCGGCGGCAAGGGCAGCCTCGCAGGCCACCACATCGCGCTCGATATCATCGACCAGTGCCATAAACTCCTCGTACGTGGAGCAGCGCACCACCTGAGCGCGCCAGGCGGCGGCATGGGGCATGCCCTTTAGATACCAGCTCGCGTACGTACGGGCGCGCGACATAAGCGGCAGAAGCTCGTGCGTCAACGTCAGGTGCTCACGCAGAGCCTCCAGGCGCTCGACCGAGGAGCGAGAAGGAACCGGCGTGCCATCGAGCGCAAGGGCGCGAGCATCACCGAACACCCACGGATTGCCGTAGATGCCGCGCGCGATAAACACCGCGCTGGCACCCGAGCCTTGCAGATGCTCAGCAGCGTCCTCGGCCGAGAACACATCACCCGAACCAATCACGGGAATCTCGACAGCGTCGGCAACCTCATCGACGACAGACCAATCGGCCTGGCCCGTATAGAGCTGCGTGGCACAACGACCGTGCACGGCGACTGCGGCGGCACCGGCGCCTTCGAGCATCTGGGCAAACGTCGCGGCATTACGGTCCTCGGCATAAAAGCCCTTGCGGATCTTTACAGTCACGGGCACATGTGCCGCGCCCACCGCCGCCTCGACGATCTTCTCGGCCAGATCGGGCGTGCGCATAAGCGCCGAGCCCTCGCCCTTGGTAACGACCTTGCGCGCCGGACAAGCCATGTTGATATCAATCAATGACAGGCGATCGCCCACGCGTTCCTCGACAGCAGCGACGGCACTCGCAAACTGCTCGGGCTTGGAGCCAAAGAGCTGCACGCAAATCTGCTGCTCCTCGTCGGCCGGTAGCACCAGGCGCCAGGTCTTGTTGCTGGCATAGGCAAGGCCCGCCACGCTCACCATCTCGCTATAGGCAAGGTTGGCACCGCGGCGGCGGCACATGATGCGGTAGGCAGGGTCGGTCACGCCGGCCATGGGAGCCATAAGGAACGGCTGCTCGGCATAGGCACCCAGCAACCGCGTACTGTATTCACAAAGCGCCATGGACCTACTCGTCCACCTTGAGGATCGCCATAAAGGCCTCCTGCGGGACCTCGACCGAACCGATGGCCTTCATGCGCTTCTTGCCCTCTTTCTGCTTCTCGAGCAGTTTGCGCTTACGCGAGATATCGCCGCCATAGCACTTGGCCAAAACGTCCTTGCGGCGCGCCTTGACGGTGGAGCGGGCGATAATCTTGTTGCCGATAGCACCCTGGATGGGCACCTCGAACAGCTGGCGCGGAATAATCTCCTTGAGCTTGTCGCACAGGCCGCGGGCAAGACCGTAGGCCTTGTCCTTGTGGACGATAAACGACAGCGCGTCCACCTCGTCGCCCGAAAGCAAGATATCGAGCTTCACAAGCTCGGATGGACGGTACTCGTTGAACTCGTAGTCGAGCGAGGCATAGCCCTTGGTACGGCTCTTGAGCTGGTCAAAAAAGTCCAAGATGAGTTCGGCGAGCGGCATATCAAAGCGCATCTCGACCGATTTGCTCGTGAGATGGATCATGTCGGTCGTAACGCCGCGGTGCTCGATAGCGAGCTGCATGACGGCACCCGTATACTCGGGCGGGCAGATGATCTTAGCCTTGAGGTACGGCTCCTCAATGCGCTCGATACGCGTGGCCTCGGGCAGGTCCTGCGGGCTGCGGACATCGACCATCTCGCCATCGGTCTTGTACACGTGATAGTCGACCGAAGGGCTCGTGGCAATGAGGTCCAAGTTGAACTCACGCTCGAGGCGCTCCTTAACGACCTCCATGTGCAACAGGCCCAAAAAGCCCACGCGGAAGCCAAAACCGAGCGCCACCGAGGTCTCGGGCTCCCACACCAACGACGGGTCGTTGACGTGCAGCTTATCGAGCGCGTCACGCAGGTTCTCGTAGTCCTTGTTATCGATCGGGAACAGGCCCGTATAGACCATGGGCTTGGCCTCGCGGTAGCCGGGAAGCGGCTCGGGGCAGGGATTCGACGCCCACGTGAGGGTATCGCCCACGCGAACGGCCTCGGGGTCCTTCAGGCCCGTGACCACGTATCCGACCTCGCCGACCGTCAGCGCGTCAACCGGGGTCTCGGCGGGACGCTTGACGCCCACGCCATCGACCAAAAAGTCGCCCTTTGCCTGCATCATGCGCAAGGTATCGCCCTTTTTGATGGAGCCGTCAAAGATGCGCACCGTGGCGACGACGCCACGATACTCGTCGAAGTATGAATCCAGAATGAGTGCCTTGAGCGGCGCGTTCGCATCGCCCTTGGGCGGA
Organism: Collinsella aerofaciens; assembly: GCA_048184855.1. GTDB lineage: Bacteria > Actinomycetota > Coriobacteriia > Coriobacteriales > Coriobacteriaceae > Collinsella > Collinsella aerofaciens_CA. The sequence goes on along the minus strand of DBEYYU010000031.1, from coordinate 18,546 downwards.
GAGATCAGAAAGACAATGGACTCCAGCAGATCGTGGATGCCCTCGCCGGTCTTGCCCGAGACACACACGGCATCATCGGCAGGGATCGCCAGGTCATCCTCGATCTCGGTCTTAACCTCATCGGGATGGGCCGAGGGCAGGTCGATCTTGTTGATGGCCGGCACAATGTCCAGATTGGCGTTCATGGCGAGCGTCGCGTTAGAGACGGTCTGCGCCTCGACGCCCTGCGTGGCGTCGACAACGAGCACCGCGCCCTCACAGGCTGCCAGCGAGCGCGAGACCTCATAGGTAAAGTCCACGTGGCCCGGCGTATCGATCAAATTGAACTGATACGTCTCGCCATCGTCGGCGTCATAAGACACGCGAACGGCATTGGACTTGATCGTGATGCCGCGCTCGCGCTCGATATCCATGGTGTCGAGCAGCTGCGACTCCATGTCGCGTTCGTCGACGGTATGGGTGAGCTCGAGGATGCGATCGCTGATCGTGGACTTGCCATGGTCGATGTGCGCAACGATTGAGAAGTTGCGGATGTGGGAAATGTCAATTGAAGTATTCATGCGGACTATCTTACCCGAGCGGTACAAAAAATGGAGCCTGTTCCATAAAACAGGCTCCATTTATGCGCGTAATCTGTGTGGTGTGAAATTTACAACTTAGGCGTTGATGCTGTTCACGAGCTTGGCAAGACCGGACTTGCGGTTGGAAGCCTGGTTCTTGTGGATAACATGCTTGGCGGCAGCCATGTCGAGACGCTTGGTGACGGTCTTGAGGGCAGCCTGGGCCTTCTCGGCGTCGCCCTCGGCGACGGCGGACTGGACGTGCTTGGTCAGCGTCTTGAGCTCGGACTTGACAGCCTTGTTACGCATGCGAGCTGCCTCATTGGTGCGGATACGCTTCTTCTGAGACTTGATGTTTGCCACTTCTGGAGTTCCTTTCGAGTTCCTTGCAAAAAATGTATGACACCTCTGAGACACGGTGAGGTCATGCAAGCGCCTACTATAGCACGCTCCCTCTCAAAGGGATAGAACGAATTTGTCAAATAGGCAGGTATCATCACGATTTTCTCAAGATGTTCGTAATCCAGAGCAAAAGCGCAGTCCGAGAATCGGCCGAACCCTTGAGCGCGAGCTCTACATCGACCGCCCCCTCGAGCGCTGCGACGAGCTCTGCCATCGAAAAGCGACGTGCCCAGGTCAGGTGATTCTTGACCTGCCAGGACTGGAGCTTGAGCGTTGCGGCCAGCTCACGACCCTGTCCGCGCGCATCGAGCGCCTTGGCGACGATAAGCTCGCGGATGCGGCCGCACAGCAACGTGTAAGTCCACACGTAGCTCTTGGCGGGCAATAGATTGAAAAGCTCAAGCGAGCGTCGCATGTCACGGGCCGAGACCGCATTGAGAAAGTCCCAGGGCTGGACCTCGGCCGTACGTACAATCCAGCGCTCCACATCGGCAAGCTCAATTTGGGGCGCCTCGACCATCTGGGCAAGCTTAACCAAGTCGTTATCGAGCATGCGAGTGTTTTCACCCGAACGCGAGACGAGTTCCTCGGCGGCCGCCGTCGAGATCGACTTGCCGTGCTGCGTCGCCATCTGCTGCACGCGACGCGGCAGCTCCCAGCGCTTGGTGCCGGAGCAATCGATCACGGCCTTCTTGTCGATTTTGGCGATCGCCTTATACAGGCGCGTGTTCTTGGCAAGCGAGTCGGCGATGATGAGGCAGACCGTTGTGGGGCTGGGACTCGCCAGATACTCAACGAGCGGCTCCGAGACCGCCTTAGCGAGCTTTGAGCAGCCATCAAGGATTACCAGGCGAAACTCGCTGCCCATCGGAAAGGTGTTAAGCGATCCGATAATGGACTCGATATCGGGGTCCTTGGTCATGTCGCGCTCGTCGATGTTGAACTCGACCATGCCCGTCTTTTCCAGACGCGCTTTCATGCGCGAGACGGCGTGATCGCGCTTGACTCCGTCGGTACCGACGATCAGATATGCCGGCAGCAGACCGATTTCGGACATTGCGCTCCCCTCCCGCAGGCCTTCGTATTCGTTCCGTGCCATTCTAGCCCAGGGGCCCACCACACGCCAACGACGTCGTCACGGTCGCTGGCATCGCATCGCAAAGCCATTCGCAGTTGGCGTGACGGTAATGTCGCCGTGTTCGATGGTGCACGCGAACACGCCGCCCGCTTCCTTAACGGCATCGATGCAGGCATCGGACGGATGGCCGTATCGATTCCCCTCGCCCGCGCTCGCGAGGGAAAGCTCGGGCTTCAGGACGTCCAGCAACTCACCATCGACTGAAACCTTAGAGCCGTGATGCCCAAGTTTAAGTACATCGATATCTCCCACCTCCTGCACGAATTCCCGTTCTTGATCGAGCTCGGCATCACCGGTGAGGAGCACACGCAGGCCCTTGCCTTCCTGAACATAAGAGAGCAGCAGGACAAGCGAGTCCTCATTTCCCTCGCCATCCACGGACTCGAATGGCCACATCACGCGGGCGCAAAATGAGCCGATGTCGACCGTATCCCCACGGCGCACCTGCCGATACTCCACGCCAGGTCGGTTCAATACCTCGGCAGGAGCATCCTCCAGCGCATCCGCCGCCACGGCAATCGTTCTGACCGAAAACTGATCGAGCACGGCAGGCAGACCACCCCAGTGGTCCTCATCCCAATGCGTCACAAAGACGGCATCGATATGGTGCACGTTATTGCGAACCAACGCCGCCACCACGCGCTCGTCGAGCCCGCAGTCGACGAGCGCTACTGTGCCGCCCTGGCGGATAAGAATCGCATCGGCCTGGCCCACATCGAGCACCGTCACCGAAGGCGGAGCGAACCGATCCCAGTAGGCGTACGGAATCGCAGCCAAGAACACCAGGCACGTAAGCCCCACCGCCATAGGACGTGCACGGGGACGCGGCCACCAGACCAGCAGAACCGCCAGCAAACACGGCACTAGGTAAATCCACATGCTATCGGGCGGCACACTCACGGATGCACCCGGCACGGCGGCAAACAGCTGCTCGAAGAACAGTGCGCAACGGGCGGCAACCATGGGCACAATGAGCGCCCAAATCCGCAATTGTGCCACGAGCGAATAGGGAACCAGTACGATCGACACAGCGAGCAGTACGCTCACCACCGGACCGATGACCGCATTTGCCAGCGGAGCAATGAGCGAGAACGTACCGAAGGCAGGAATGGTAATGGGGAGCGTCGCCAACTGCGAGCACAGCGTGACGGAAAGCATGCTGGCAACGCCCGACGGCACACCCAACTCACCCAAAGCGTAGGTCGCATAGGGGCAAAAGCACAGAATGGCTAAGACGCTGGCACATGAAAGCTGAAAGCCCATCTCGAACAGCACCGTCGGCCGCAGTAGCACAAAGATGGACATGGTTACGAAGAGCGCCGATGCGCCGTGCCGGCGACGCCCTGCACCGTTTACGACAAGCGTCGCGAACACCATGCAGCACGCGCGCACGGCCGAGGGAGACGCGCCCGTAAAGGCAGCGTAGCCCACAAGCGTTATCGCCAATATCGCCCGCCGAAGACCACGTGAACACCGAGTCTTTTGCAATACGCCCTCAATTACAAACCCCACGATAGCCAAATGGCTGCCCGAGACGGCGATAAGATGCGCCGTACCCGTCACCGAAAACCAGTCGCCCGCCTGCTGGGCGCGCAGCTCGGCCGAACGACCGCAAACGACACCGGCTATGAGCGCACGCGCCGGGTCGGTCGCAGGCGCAATGGACGCAAGCAGCTCATTTCGCAGCCGAAGCAGCGGCCCCGGAGAGCCCTCATCGACCGACAAAATCCGAACGGCTTTAACCTTGCGCACCTCGCCTCGGAGCGCTCGCGATCGTCCATACGCATCGTTCTCAAAACGTGAAACGCGACCGATAACACGCACGTGCGCCCCAAACTTGAGCTCGCGGTCACACGTTAGGCGAACCGTTGCCAAGCTCTTACCGTCCGCGCGTGCCTCGCAGGTATAGGAATACACGTCGTCGTTTATGGATGGATCGCCCTGCACGACAAACTCGAGGCCGCTTGCCGCTCGACCGTCGAGCGCCTTCGAGGCGCTGAGCGCACCCACAGCCCACCACGCCGAGACGACCGCTCCCGCCACGAGACCGACGGACGCGGCATACAGCCACCGCTTCAAAGGGGCAAGCCGCGCACAAGATTGAGCCAGCACAACGAATACCGCCGCCGCAAATGGAATGGCCCATAGCAGCCCGACCGCCGGCGTCCGCTCTCTCAGCAGCGCATCTGCGGCCACGTTGAGCACCAAGGCGCAGCTCACGCACATGCCGACACACAGGGTCATCGTCCATGGCATCAGGGGCCGCGGAGGCATCACATCTTCGCGCTCGGTCGCACTCATACGCAGATGCAATCTTTAATTTTGGCAAGCTTCTTCTCGCCGATTCCCGACACACGCATCAGATCGTCAACCGAGGCAAAAGCACCGTTCTTTGTCCGCTCATCGATGATCGACTGTGCCATGGAGGGACCGATACCCGAGAGCGTCTGCAGCTCTGCCGCGCTTGCCGTATTGATGTTTACCAGTCCTGTTGCGCCACTCACGCCCGATGATGCGGAAGTCCCACCATCAACACCGGCTTCCGCAATGGGCGCCTGCTGCTCCCCTACCGTTGGAACGTGAATCTTCTGCCCATCGACGACCTTAGATGCCCGATTAAGCCCCGTAACGTCTGCCTCGGGCGCCAGCCCGCCGGCGGCATCGATCGCCTGAGCCACCCGGGCGCCGTCCTTGAGGCGATATACACCGGGCGACACAACGGCGCCATCGACATCGACATAGACCTCTGCGGCAGCAGAAGCCTTAGACGAAGAGCCTTCGGATGTCTTTCCGCTCGAGGCATCGCCGGATCCCGGCTCCACCAACGAGCCTGAACCGTCAGTGCGCTCAAACGACACGCCGCCGGCATCGCCGCCAAGGTTCGCCATCGCCAAGCCGCTCGCCATCGCCATGACGACCAGTATCGCCATCACCACTGCCTTATGACCGAGCAGCTTGCCCGCCCAGCGGTCCATCTTTTTGACCCGTTCGTGTTGCTCGCGCTGCGCCATAGCAAACACCTCCCAACACCATCGTGTCAGGAAACGAGCACCGCAGCCTCCGCACGCCCACACCGTTTTTCGCGGTCAAACCAAAATCTGACCAAAACCTTGCGAGAAAATGTCCATTTATTCAGGCACACGTCGACAAATGAACAATTTGGAAACAAACGCGCAGATAAATAAAGGCCGACGATACAAATACATCGTCGGCCTATGCACAAATTTACTCGTGATCTTGGTAAATCTCACGCGGAGCAAGCTCCGAATGTTTGCGTTTTAAGGTCTTAGGGGCCTTATACGTGTTGCTCTCGAAGTCAATGTACTCGGTCTGCTTGAGCAGGCGCTCGATCATCTCCTCGTGATCGAACAACTCCCAGGCCTCATGCACGGCATCGAGTTTAGCGTGCGTCTCGGGACGGCGCGGCATAAACAGCGTGCAGCAGTCGGGAGCGGCCTCAGTCGAGATATCGAACGTACCGATCTCCTCGGCGCGCGCGATGATCTCCTGCTTGTCCGAACCGATGAGAGGACGGAACACGGGGATCTTCACGGCCTCGTTGACGGCCATGATGTTCTCAAGCGTTTGGGAGGCAACCTGCCCAAGTGATTCGCCCGTAACGATAGCCTTGGCACCCTCGATGTGTGCAATGCGCTCGGCAACCGAATACATAATGCGGCGATACATAATCACGCGCAGGTTGCTGGGACAGGTGACCGAAATCTCACGCTGGCAGTCGCCAAACGGCACCACGTACAGGCGGCCGATCTGGACACCTGGCTCAAGCGCACGGATGATGTCCTGCACCAAATACTCGCTCGTATCGGGCGTCTGCGGACGACCGGAGAAATGTACCGGCACGCACACCGCGCCGCGACGCGCGAGCATCCAGGTCGCCACCGGAGAATCGATACCCGACGACAACAGCGTCACGACCTTGCCGGCAGAACCCACCGGCAGACCGCCCACGCCACGCTCGGAGCGCGCATACACGTAGACGCTACCCTGGACCACCAGTACGTGCACCATCGCATCGGGGTCGTGCATTTGAACCTTTTTATCGGGGAAGGCCTCGCACAGTACCTCGCCCACCTGACGATTGATATCAATCGAGGTGAGCTCATAGTCAGTATTGGAGCGCTTGGCGTGCACCTTAAACGAATCGAAAGGACCAAACTCGCGCAGTGCCTTCACGGCGGCGGCGCAGTACTCTTGCGGGTCGCGGTTGGTGTGATACGCCAAAGACACACGAGCAACGCCGGGAACGGTGCGAATGACACGCGCCGCCTCATCGGCCTGATGCTCGTTAAAGGTCACGAGAATATAACCGGAAATTCGAGACACGGCATTCACGGAAAAGGCGGCCAAGGCCGCCTTGATGTTATCCATGAGGATATGCTCAAAATGTGCGCGGTTCTTACCCTTCAGTCCAACCTCGTGATAGTGGACCAGGCAGACGCGAGCCGCCATTTAGGCTTCAGCAACCTTGTGGCCGAGCGCCTTCTCGTAACGGGCCTCGTCGTAAGAGATGTCGCCGTCGACAATCTCGTCCATAGCCATCGAGATGGTATCGGCACCGGAAAGCCCGATGGTGATGTCATCGACATCCTGGACGGCAAGCACGCGGTTGTGCTGGCCACGCAGCATGCTATTGATGTCGCAGGCGCGCTTGGAGGCAAGCGAAGCGAGCAGGAAGCGGTTGTGATCGGTCTTCTCCAGAAGATCGTCAATGCAAGGCTTTACAACGGACACGGACCTCAGATCCTTTCATGCATATCGAGAACGCGAACGAGCTCATCGGTCGCGCGGTCGAGATCGTCATTCACCACGACGTCGTCGTAGCGGTCGGCAAGGGCAAGCTCATCGGCGGCGTTTGCCATACGCAGCTCGATTGTCTCGGGCGTCTCGGTACCGCGACCGACCAGACGCTCGCGGAGCACCTCAAGCGAAGGCGGCTTGATAAAGATCAGCACGGCCTCGGGGAAACGCTCCTTCACCTGCAGGGCGCCCTGGACATCGATCTCCAAAATCAGAGACGCGCCCGAGGCGAGCTTGGATGTGACCTCGCTCACCAACGTGCCGTAGCAGTTACCGTGGACCTCGGCCCACTCAACAAACTCGCCGTTTGCCACGCGGCGGTCGAACTCCTCGCGCGTCAGAAAAAAGTAGTTGACGCCGTCGACCTCACCTTTGCGTGGTGCTCGCGTGGTAGCCGAAACCGTCAGGCCCAGGTTCGAGCGGCGCTCGCGCACACGAGTGACGAGCGTACCCTTGCCTGCGCCTGACGGTCCAGAAATCACAAAGAGCTTGGAATCCTGAGCGCTCACTTATTTGGTCAGCTGCTCGAGGAGCTGCTCGCGCTGACGGACGCCGAGGCCCTGGACGCGACGGGTAGCGGAGATACCGAGCTCCTCCATGATCTTGGCGGCCTTGGCCTTGCCATAACCAGGGAGAGACTCGATGAGGGTGGAAACCTTCATGCGGGAAGCGATGGGGTCATCGGAGTTGAGCACGGACTCAAGGGACTTCTCGCCCTTCTTGATCTGCTCGCGAAGCTCAGCGCGGGCGTGACGTGCGGCAGCAGCCTTCTCAAGAGCCTGCTTGCGCTGCTCATCGGTAAGCTGAGGGAGTGCCATTCGTACCTCCAAGTAGTTGGGTTATATCTGATTCAATAATTGGCATTTTAGCACGTAGAACGTACAAAATGCCCAATCGCGGCTCCATAGGTTAGACGATACCCGCAAAAAGTGCAATATACTGCGCCCAAAGTTAAGCCCCTGACCTGCGATTCCACACAAAGGATGGGAAAGTTTACGCAGGCACAGGGGCTATTTTGTGCTAATGAAACCCAAAAGTGGTGACTTAGGGGAATCTTTTACGCGACGTTTTCGACCAGCTCAGCGACGATGGCGTCAAAGGCGGCAACCGGATCGTCGGCACCGGTGATGGGACGGCCCACCACAATGTGGCTTGCGCCACGCTCGATAGCCTGGGAAGGCGTCGCCACGCGGGACTGGTCACCTAAGGCGGCACCCACCGGACGCACACCCGGAGTCACGATCAGGGCATCAGGGCCCAGCAGCTCACGCATGTCGTGAGCCTCCATCGGCGAGCACACGATGCCATCGATGCCGTTGGCCTGAGCGAGCTTTGCCAGGCGGGCGGCCTCCTCGGCCACGGGCGACTCGACGCCGATCTCGCTCAAGGCATCCTGATTCATGCTCGTGAGCACGGTGATGGCGACGAGCTTGGCGCGGTCCTCGCGCGCCTCCTCGGCACCCTCGCGGCAGGCAGCGAGCATGGCGCCCGAACCCAAGCCGTGAACCGAGAGCAGGTCGGCACCGGCAAGCGAGGCCGAACGGGCGGCACCGCGAACCTGATGCGGAATATCATGGAACTTAAGGTCAAGGAAGACCTTAAAGCCCAGGTCCTTAAAGGTCTTGACGATCTCGGGGCCCTCAGCGTAATAGAGCGTCATGCCAACCTTGAGCCAGGCGGCATGGCCCGAAAGCTCGTGGGCGAGCTCGAGCGAACGTTCACGATCGCAGTCGAGGGCGACGATTACGCGGTCGCGGGCATCGGTCTCTAGCATTCGAAAGCACCTACCAGCTCGTTGATGTCCTTTACGCCCTGGGACTCGGCCCAGGCCTCGAGCTCATGCGCGATCTTGAGCGAAGCGCACGGATCGACGAAGTTGGCCATGCCGACCGACACGCAGGTGGCACCGGCCAGGATAAACTCAGCCGCATCCTCACCGGTCATGACACCGCCGACACCGTTGATGGGGATATCGACGGCCTGGGCAACCTCCCAGACCATGCGCACGGCGATGTGGTGGCACAGCGGGCCCGAAAGGCCGCCCTTGGGCTTGGCCACGCGGGACTTGCGGGTATGGACGTCGATGGCCATGCCCTGAATGGAGTTGATGACCGAAAGGCCGTCGGCGCCGGCAGCCTCGAGGGCCTTGGCGATCTCGGCGACGTTGACCGGCGCCATCTTCACGAACAGCGGCTTATCGGTCACCTTGCGGCAGGCAGCCATAACGGAAGAGGCGCCCTCGGGCGTGGAGCCCATGGCGGCACCGCCGGCGGCGATATTGGGGCAGCTCACGTTGATCTCGTAGCCGGCAGCCCAGGGGCACAGCTCGACATACATCTCGAGTGCGCGGACAAACTCGTCAACGGAGTGGCCGGCAACCTGACAGATGACCTGGCAGCCGTCCTTGGAGAGCTGCTCGAGCCACGGACCGGACTCGCGAGCAAAGGCGGCCACGCCGGGGTTCTGAAGGCCCACGGAGTTGATCATACCGCCGGGGATCTCGGCCATGCGGGGCGCGGGGTTACCGGGCCAGGGCTCGGCTGCGCAACCCTTGGTGGTGATGGCGCCCAGTTGGGAAACATCAAAGAAGTTCTGGAACTGCCAGCCGTAGCCAAAGGTACCGGCTGCGGTGTTGATGGGGTTTTGCATCTTGACGCCGCCGAAATCGACGGCCATGTTCACGGTACCCACTAGAAGACCACCACCTTGGAAGCATCGAACACGGGGCCGCACATGCAAGCGCCCTTCATACCGTCGACCGTCTCGACATTGCAGGTGTTGCAGGCGCCAAAGCCACAGCTCATCATGCGCTCAAGCGACACCTCGCAGTACGCACCGGCCTCGGCGGCAGCGGCGGCGACTTTCTTCATCATGACAGCGGGGCCGCAGCTGGCGACGTAGTCGTAGCCGCCCTCGCCGAGCAGCTCGGCTGCCGGGTCGGTGCAAAAACCGTGCGTGCCGAGCGAGCCGTCGTCGGTGCAAACGTTGACCGTGGCGCCCAGCGCGCGGAACTCATCGACACCCACGGCCTTGGAAGCGGTGCCAAAGCCCAGGCACACGTCAACATCCACGCCCTGCTCGGCAAGCATACCGGCAAGACACAGCACAGGCGGAACGCCGATGCCACCGGCGACGAGCAGGGCCTTCCTGGTGCCCTCGGGTACCATCCAGCCACGGCCACCGGGGCCCAGCAGGTTAGAGGTGGAGCCAGGGCCCATCTGGGACAAACGACGGGTATCGTCGCCCACGACGGCGTACCACAGCTCGACGGTGCCGGCCTCGGCGTCGGCGCGGTAGTAGCTCAGGGGCACGCGAAGCAGCGAGGACGCATCGCCGGGTACGGCGATGTTCACAAACTGACCGGGCTTGAGCGCACTTGCAAGCTTGGGGGCCGAGATGACGAGCGAGAAGATGCCGTCGGCGATCTTCTGGTTCGAGACGACCTCGAAGTCGTGCATGCGTGCAGTGGAAGGTGTGGGCATAGACGCTCCAATCCCCCATGCGGTTGCATGGTCAAAACGAACAGAAAGCGCGGCACCGCAAGGGCGCCGCGCACAAAAGCGATAAGGCTATGCTAGCAGATGCAGCCGTCGGCAAGCGTCTGCTTACCGCCGACAAACACATCGGTGGCACGACCGGTGAGCGTGCGGCCGGCAAAACCGGAGTTCTCGGCGCGCGACTCGTAACCGTCCTCGCCAACCGTCCAGGTGGCGGACGCGTCGAACACGGTCAGGTCGGCAACGGAGCCCGCCTTGACCTGAACCTGGTCGAGGCCCAGGATCTCACGCGGCTTGATGGCCATGAGCTCGACCATACGGCCCATGCTCATCTTGCCCGTGTTGACCAGCTCGGTGAGTACGAGCGACAGCGAGGTCTCGAGGCCGATCATGCCAAAGGGCGCAAGCTCGAACTCGCGGGCCTTCTCCCACGGGGTGTGGGGAGCGTGATCGGTGACGATAACGTCGACGGTGCCGTCGATGACGCCCTGACGAATGGCCTCGGCATCCTCCTCGGTACGCAGCGGCGGGTTGACCTTGAGCGAAGTGTTGTAGGTCTCGTCCAGGTCGTTCTCGGTCAGGAACATGTGGTGCGGGGTGGCCTCGCAGGTAACCTGAACGCCAGCGGCCTTACCGGCACGCACGATCTCCAGACCATGGGCGGTGGAGATGTGCTGGATGTGCAGCTTGGCACCAGTCAGCTTGGCGATCTCGATGTCGCGGGCGATCTGGAGCTCCTCGCCGGCAGCCGGCCAACCCTCGAGAGCCAGACGGGTCGAGACCTTGCCCTCGTTGATCTGGCCGTGGCCGACCAGATCCTCGTCCTGGCAGTGGCTCATAAAGACCTTGCCGAACATCTTGCCGTAGTCCATGCAACGACGGAGCATGCCCGCGCCCTGCACGCCGCGACCGTCGTCGGTGAAGGCGACGGCGCCGTGGGCGACCATATCGCCCATCTCGGACATGGCCTCGCCCTTAAGACCGCGGGTCATGGCGCCCGACGGATAGACGCGGCAGTGACCGACCTCGGCAGCACGGGACTTGACGAACTCCACGACGGTGCCGTTATCGGTGACGGGATCGGTGTTGGGCATGGCGCACACGCCGGTAAAGCCGCCCTTGGCAGCTGCGCGGGTGCCGCTCTCGATGTCCTCTTTGACCTCGTAGCCGGGCTCGCGAAGGTGAACGTGCATATCCACCAGGCCAGGGACGAGGTACTTGCCGGAAAGATCGCGGACCTCGGCTCCCTCGACGGCGAGATTCTCGCCGACCTCGGCGATCTTGTCGCCGTCAATCAGGACGTCAACGACACCGTCAAGCTCGACGGACGGGTCGACGACGTGGGCATTCTTAAGAAGCAAGGCCATTATCGGCACCTCCAAGCAGCAGATACAGGATAGCCATACGCACGCAGATACCGGCGTAGACTTGCTCCAGGATGACGGAGCGTTGCGGGTGGTCGGCCATATAGGAGTCGAACTCGACACCGCGGTTGATGGGGCCCGGGTGGCAGATGATCGCGTCGGGCTTCATGAGCTTCTCGCGGTCCTTGGTCAGGCCGAAGAGCTTGTGGTACTCGCGAATCGTGGGGAACGGGGCACCCTCGAGGCGCTCCTGCTGCACGCGCAGCATGTAGACGACGTCCAGCTCGGGCAGGACGGAATCGAGGTCGCTCGTCACGTGGTCGCAGCCCAGGACCTCGGGCGCCGGCGGCAGCAGCGTGCCGGGGGCGACGGCGTAGGTCTCGCAGCCCATGATCTTAAGGGCGGGGATCAGCGAGCCGCAGACGCGGGAGTGCGCGATATCGCCGACGACGGCGACCTTCAGACCGTGGAAGTCACCCTTGTGCTCCCAGATGGTGTACAGGTCGAGCAGGGCCTGCGTGGGATGGTTGTGCTTGCCGTCACCGGCGCAGATGACGCTCGCGGGCGAGTTCTGCGTGACGATGTAGGGAGCGCCGGCGTGCTTATCACGCACGACGATACAGTCGATCTTATAGGCGTTGAGGGTCTCGACGGTGTCGACAAGGCTCTCGCCCTTGACCGTGGAGGTCGAGGAGCCGCCAAAGTTAAGGCTGTCGGCCGAAAGACGCTTCTCGGCGAGCTCGAAGGAGCTGCGGGTGCGCGTCGAGGGCTCGTTGAACATGTTGACGATGGTCTTGCCCTTGAGCGTGGGGACCTTCTTGATAGCACGCTCGTTGACCTCGGAGAACGCCTTGGCGGTCTCGAGGATGAGCTTGATGTCCTCTTCGGAGTACTCGGTAATGTCGATCAGGTGCTTATGGTTGAACGCCACGGTACTACTCACCTCCCAGCGGCGCGGAGCCCACGTGGGAACCCGGCGCGACGTCGTTAATCTCGACGGCGGTGTGGCCGTCAACTTCCTTCATATATAGGTGCACGTTCTCCTCATGCGACGAGGGAACGTTCTTGCCGACAAAGTCCGGCGAGATGGGGAGCTCGCGGTGGCCGCGGTCAACGAGGACTGCCAGCTCAATGCGGCTCGGACGGCCCAGGTCCATGACGGCGTCGAGAGCGGCGCGGATGGTACGACCCGTGTACAGGATGTCGTCCACCAGCACGACACGCTTGCCGTCGACGCTAAAGGGAATGTTGGTGGCGTGGATCGCGGGAGCGAAATTGGTAGCGTAGTCATCGCGGTAGAAGCTGATGTCGAGGCTGCCGAGCGGAACGTCGACGCCCTCGATCTCCTTGATCTCCTCGGCGAGCTTCTTTGCCAGAAGGTCGCCGCGCGTGACGATGCCGACCAGAGCGAGGTCTTCACAGCCCTCGTTGCGCTCGAGAATCTCGTGCGCGATGCGGGTCATCGCTCGATTGACGGCGGTCTCGTCCATGATGACCGCCTTGGGGGAAGTCGTGCCCATCGATCTCCTTCCTCACATGTCTTGACTGCTGACACAGTCAAAAAAATAGATGCCCGACCGCTTAAAGCGGACCAGACACCCACAGGAAGGACTGCTCTTTGGCAGCTATGTAATTCCATGTGGGTATCTCGTACCCCTTTAATGGTCAAGGGATAGTGTAGCCAACCTCGAGCTTAATTGCGAGCATAAATACAGAGCAATCCGTAAACGGAGCCCAATGCTCAATAAACCTATATATATTTGTGGGACAAGCTTGAAAACGTACGCACGAGCTGGCATAATCCCCTCTGCTGCACGCAAATCGGATCTACGTCCAGGGCCGTGGCGTGGGCACTATCGCCAAAAGAGGAATATCTCTGTGTAGATTACGCACAGGGAGCTGCTTCTGTGCTATAGTTCAGGCTTGTTTGTTAACGCGACATGTTCGTTTGTCGCCCAAGGAGGGTCAGTTATGTCCAAAGTTTGCGAAGTTTGCGGTAAGCACCCCGTTGCCGGTCGCTCCATCAGCCACTCTCACCGCGTCACCAACCGTAAGTTCCGCCCCAACATCCAGCGCGTCTACGTCGTCGTCGATGGTCACCGTCGCAAGATGAACGTTTGCTCCACCTGCCTCAAGTCTGGCAAGGTTGCGCGCTCCTAAATAAGGTCTTACCAACAAGTACCTCGGACTCTCCGGGTCAAAGACCTCGCGTTCATATAGAACTTACCAAAGGCGCCCTCCCCTACGGAGGGCGCCTTTTTGCACTCATTGGGGACAGACTTACATGAGTGTTTTCACGCATTGGGGACAGACGTAACGCATGCCAGCAGCGGTTCGGCCCCTGCCTCACGCCGCCTCGTTCCAGCCCGCGGTGGCCTTGGTTACGCTTGTAGCGCCGATGCCGGTGATACGGGCAATTTGCTTGACCGTGAGATGTGCCCGCCTGAGCCTCAGCAGACAGGCATCGCGTTCGGGACGTGGCAGGGCCTTGAGCAGCGAAGGATCTATGCTCGGCAGAACTTCGCGCGCAACGGAAAGGGCCTCCTCATCGAAGATCCGCCGGCGTGGAAGAACCTCCATTGACCAGATGCGCCCGGCAACTTCCTCGAGATGCTCGCAATAGCAACGGGAGCCTCCGACAATATCGAGCATAGGGGCCGCGTCACAGATGTCAAAGGGATCATAGCCCAGCTGATATGCCTTGTAGCTTGACCAGCGGTACGCCTCGAGTGAGTCGAGCGCACCTTTCACGGGATTGAGATGAATATAGTCGAGCAGCTGCACCGCCTGTGTGTCCGACTCAACCGCGACCCGCGAATAGCGATTATCAAACAAATGCCCCGTTCTCCCCGTTTTCCCATTGAAATACTTAGCATATGCCGTCAGCGCACATTGCATTGCCTTTGAAAGGTTGTCAAATGGGTCATCAACCATCAAATGGAAGTGGTTATCCATAAGGCACCAAGCCAACACCGCCACCTCATGGCGTGCAAACCTGTCCGAAATATCTGACAAGAAACGATAGCGGTCGGAGTCATCTTCAAAAATAATCTGTTTGGAGTTGCCGCGGTCAAAGACGTGGTAATAGCCGGTGATCGAAACGGCGCGGGCGCATCGGGGCATAAATCTCTCCTTTCAAAACTGAACAGGCAACACCTAAAAGGAGAGAAGGAACGCGAAATGCTGAGCCTGTGATCTATTTATATCCAATGAGCGGCAAAAACAGGCCAAGAACGGCAAAATGACAAATCGATGTCTGTCCCAAATGAGTGAAAGCACTCATGCAAGTCTGTCCCCAATGAGTGGGGCGATGCAGGGGCCAAGTTTTAGTTGAATCGTTTCATTTAGTTGAAGCGTTTTAGTGTGCCTTTTAGAGGAATCTGACCGTTCGCCGAATAATTTCTTGCTATCATGCAAGGCGTAGGGTAAATCTCCGATCGCAAGGAGACACAAATGGTGAAAAAGTCACCGGAAAACACTACTCCCGCAATTGTGGACAACGTAGAGGCGCTTGAGGCTAAGCTCGCTCAGATGCGAGAGGCCCAGGCGCTTTTTGCTACGTACACGCAGGAGCAGGTCGACAAGATCTTCTATGAGGCCGCCATGGCCGCCAACAAGGCTCGTATCCCGTTGGCGAAAATGGCCATCGAGGAGACCGGCCGCGGCGTTCTTGAGGACAAGGTCATCAAGAACCACTACGCCGCAGAGTACATCTACAACGCTTACAAGAACACCAAGACCTGTGGTGTCCTGGAGCGCGACGAGGCTTACGGCATCACCAAGATCGCCGAGCCCATCGGCATCGTGGGCGCCGTCATCCCGACGACCAACCCCACCTCCACCGCAATCTTCAAGACGCTGATCAGCCTGAAGACCCGCAACGCCATCATCATCTCCCCGCACCCGGCTGCCGCCAAGTGCACCATCGCCGCCGCCAAGCTCGTGCTTGACGCCGCCGTCAAGGCTGGTGCCCCCGAGGGCATCATCGGCTGGGTCGATGTCCCCTCCATCGAGCTGACCAACATGGTCATGCGCGACGTCGACATCATCCTCGCCACCGGTGGCCCGGGCATGGTCAAGGCCGCCTACTCCTCGGGCAAGCCCGCCTTGGGCGTTGGCGCCGGTAACACCCCGGTCGTCATCGACGACACCGCCGACGTTCTGCTCGCAGTCAACTCCATCATCCACTCCAAGACCTTCGACAACGGCATGATCTGCGCTTCCGAGCAGTCCGTGACCGTCATCGACACCATCTACGACCAGGTCAAGGCCGAGTTCCAGAAGCGCGGCTGCTACTTCGTCAAGCAGGGTGCCGAGATGGAGGCCCTGCGTGCCGCCATGTTCAAGAACGGCGCCCTCGATCACCGCATCCCCGGCATGGCTGCCGCCAAGATCGCCGAGCTCGCCGGCATCGAGGTTCCCGCCAAGACTAAGATCCTGATCGCCGAGGTCACCTCCACCGACCCCGCCAAGGAGGAGTTCTCCCACGAGAAGCTCTCCCCGGTCCTGGCCATGTACCACGCCAAGGACTTCCAGGAGGCCGTCGACAAGGCCGAGCACCTGGTGCTCGCCGGTGGCCCGGGCCACACCGCCTCTCTGTACGTGCACCCCGCCCAGGCCGAGAAGATCAGCCTGTTCGAGCACGTCATGAAGGCCTGCCGCATCGTCATCAACACCCCGTCCTCGCACGGTGGCATCGGTGACCTGTACAACTTTGGCATGAAGCCGTCTCTGACCCTGGGCTGCGGCTCCTGGGGCGGCAACTCCGTCTCCGAGAACGTTGGGGTGAAGCACTTGATCAACGTTAAGACTGTGGCCGAGCGCCGTGAGAACATGCTGTGGTTCCGCGCTCCCGAGAAGGTCTACTTCAAGAAGGGTTCCACGCCCGTCGCCCTCGACGAGCTGGGCAACGTCATGGGCAAGAAGCGCGCCTTCATCGTTACCGACCAGTTCCTCTTCAAGAATGGCAACACCCGCGCCATCGAGGCCAAGCTCGACGAGATGGGCATCGCCCACGACTGCTTCTACGACGTCGAGCCCGATCCGTCGCTGCAGTGCGCACGTCGCGGCGCCAAGCAGATGGCTCTCTTTGAGCCGGACGTCATCATCGCCGTCGGCGGTGGCTCCGCTATGGACGCCGGCAAGATCATGTGGATGATGTACGAGCACCCCGAGTGCAAGTTTGAGGACATGGCCATGGACTTCATGGACATCCGCAAGCGTATCTTCACCTTCCCCGAGATGGGCAAGAAGGCCTACTTCGTCGCCGTCCCGACCTCCTCGGGTACCGGCTCCGAGTGCACGCCGTTCGCCATCATCACCGACAAGGAGACCGGCATCAAGTGGCCGCTCGCCGACTACGCGCTGCTCCCCAACATGGCTATCGTCGACGCCGACAACTGCATGACCGCCCCGCGCGGCCTGACCGCTGCCTCCGGCATCGACGTCATGACCCACGCCATCGAGTCCTACGTCTCCATCATGGCTTCCGACTACACCAAGGGCCTCTCCGAGCGCGCTGCCAAGCTCGTCTTTGAGAACCTGCCCTCCAGCTTCACGAACGGCGCCAAGGACCCGCACGCCCGCGAGGAGATGCACAACGCCTCCTGCATGGCCGGTATGGCCTTCGCCAACGCCTTCCTGGGCCTCAACCACTCCATGGCTCACAAGCTCGGCGCTTTCCATCACCTGCCCCACGGCATCGCTAACGCCGTCATCCTGACCCGCGTCATGCGCTACAACGCCGCCGAGGCTCCCGTCAAGATGGGTACCTTCTCCCAGTATCCTTACCCCAACGCGCTGCACAACTACGCCGAGATGGCCAAGTACTGCGGCATCGAGGGCAAGGACGACAAGGAGGTCTTCGAGAACTTCATCACGAAGCTCGAGGAGCTCAAGGACTTCATCGGTGTCAAGAAGACCATCGCCGACTACGGTGTTGACGAGCAGTACTTCCTCGACACCCTCGACGAGATGACCGAGCAGGCATTCAACGACCAGTGCACCGGCGCTAACCCGCGCTACCCGCTCATGAGCGAGATCAAGGAGCTCTACCTGGACGCCTACTACGGCCGCGAGCCCCAGGACTACGCCGTCTGCTAGTTTTTAGCACGGTTTTTTGCGGCGGGGGTGCACGGGTGTTTCACACACCCCCGCCGTCGCTTCTATCGCATCGTTGAAAGGATGCAACCATGCTGCTACCCGATTCCAAGACCGAGCTCGTCCGCCGTGGCAACAAGGTCGTTTACGACCTGGGCGACAAGATCGTCAAGGTCTTTAACGAGACCAAGCCTGTCTCCGACGTGTTCAACGAGGCTTTGAATCTTGCCCGCATCAATGAGTGCGGCATCCGCAGCCCCAAGGCTCTCGAGGTTTCCCAGCTCGAGAACGCCAACGGCTGGGCGCTCGTGACCGAGAAGGTTCCGGGCACCACCCTTGCCGAGAAGATGACTGCCGAGCCCCAGCGCTTTGGTGAGTACCTCGAGATGTTCGTCGACCTCCAGATCGAGATCCACGGCTACACCTCCCCGCTGCTCAACCGTCAGCGCGACAAGTTCGCCCGCATGATCGACAGCCTTGATCAGCTCAATGCCACCACGCGCTACAACCTTCAGGAGCGTCTGGACGGCATGACCAAGGAGTTCAAGGTCTGCCACGGCGACTTCAACCCCTCCAACGTCATCGTCGGCGACGACGGCCAGCTCTATGTGTGCGTCTGGGCACACGCCACCAAGGGCTCCCCTGATGCCGACGATGACACCACCTAC
>DBEYYU010000030.1:0-8911 GCA_048184855.1 Collinsella aerofaciens | reverse complement strand
CTTTATTGCTATGGGTGCGATAGAAAAAAGGGGATGACGGTGGATTTAAACAGGCTGATTCTGGGCAAGAGCTACAACTCTACCAAGGTCTTTCGCACGGCCCAGCATGTGGTCCAGGCCATCCTGCTCGGTATTGTCGTTCCGGCGCTTATCTTGCTGCTTATCTGGGATTTAACCGATAATCCCAATCCCGTTCCGGGCGTTGTCGTTATTGCCGGCATGGTCATGCTGTGCTTCTTTTTCTCGTATGTCTTTGTGGTCCCCGACGACCTCACATCGAGCGCAACCGACCGTACGCTCGCCATCGCATCAAAAATATTCGCCTATACATCGCGTGGCCTTACGCCCGAAGCGGCCCTGGGCGCCTCTAAAATCATCCTGTCCGAGACCATCGCCTCTGCCATCTGCTTTACCGATGGCAAACAGGTGTTGGCAAGCTGGGGCGAGGACTCGGCAAAGTGCCCTGTCGGCACCCCGGTCGTGCTCAAGACCACGCTCAGTGTGATTGAGACGGGCGAGCAGAGCGTGTTTTCTCGTGACACCTCCAATGAGACGGGCGGTTATTTTCCCCGCCTGCGCGCCGGTATTGTCGCACCGCTTACCGTGCGCGGGCATTGCGTGGGTACGCTCGAGCTGTACTATCCCCGCCTGAGCAGCATTGATATGCGCCAGACGGCCCTTGCCTCGGGTTTTGCCGATCTAATTTCCACGCAGCTCGCCAGCTTTGAGCTCGAGCGCCAGGACGAGCTCACAGCTCGCGTTGAGCTTCGCGCCCTGCAGTCGCAGGTCGACCCGCATTTTCTATTCAATACCATTAGCACGATCGTGTCGCTCGTTCGAACCGAGCCCGACAAGGCGCGATCGCTGCTGATCGACTTTTCCAACTACTATCGTCAGACGCTTTCTGACTCCGATACGCTCACCACGCTCGAGCACGAGGTGGAACAGGGCACTCGTTATATCAATCTTATGCAGGCCCGGTATGGCGACGGCCGTCTGCGCGTCTCGGTCGACATCGACTTTGAGGTGCGCGACAGCCTGGTGCCGCCGTTTATCTTGCAGCCGTTGCTCGAAAACTGCATCAAGCACGCGCAGCGCGAGACCGAGCCGCTTTCTATTCATGTTAGGGCTTTCGAGACCGATGACGGTTTGGAGATCACCGTCGAGGACGACGGCATCGGTATGAGCGAAGAGGTCTGCGCACATCTGTTTGAGCAGCATCGCCTGGAGGAGCCCGAGAGCATTACCGCCGACGGCTCCGTCAAGCGAGGTTGCGGCCTGGCGCTCTTCAACGTGCTTCAGCGCATCCATTTCTTTTACGGAGAAGATTCCGGCATGCGCGTGAAGTCCCAGGAGGGCGTGGGAACGCAGGTCATCGTCGAGCTGAACGGCGAGCCGCATGAGCCCGCGCCGTTGACGGCGTAGCACGCGGTTGGATTGAGAGAAAAAGAGGGGAAGCACATATGTCCGAAGGCTGGAACATCTTGGTGGTTGATGACGAGCCTCCCATTAGGGCCGAGCTACGCTATCTGTTGGAAAAGGATACGCGTGTGGGTCAGATTGCCGAGGCGGGCAATGTCACCGAAGCCGTGGAGTCGATTCTGTCGAACAAGCCCGACGTGTTGTTTTTGGACATCACGATGCCCGGCCGCTCGGGAATTGAGCTTGCCGAGACGCTGCAGAACCTAAAGACGCCGCCGGTGGTTGTGTTTGTGACGGCGTTTGCCGAGTTTGCCGTCGATGCGTATAACCTTGATGCGGTCGACTATGTCGTCAAGCCGGTCGAGGACGCACGCCTGTCAAAGGCACTCGACAAGATCGAGGCAGCCTTGGGTGCCCGTCGTGTTATCCATGCTCCGCGCCAACCTTTGCGTCTGACGGTGGACCGCGGGGGCAAAAAGGTGTTCATTCCCGCCGCAGACGTCTGCTACTTTGAGGCGCGCGCCGATTTTTGCAACGCCATCTGCGCCGAGGGAACGTACCTGATCAATGAGTCGATCTCTTCGCTCGAGCGTCGCTTGGACTCCGAGGGCTTTATTCGCGTTCATCGCAGCTACTTGGTCAATTTGGAAGACGTGCACAATGTTGAGATTGGCTCCACGGGGTTGATGGAGCTCAGGCTCGACCGCGTGAACTCGACGGTGCCGGTGTCCCGTCGTCGTGCCGCCGAGGTCAAGTCGCACCTGGGGCTTGCGTAAGAGGCTTGCGTGCCGTCGTTTACCATCGCAGGTTTGGCATGGGCGCGCGGTGGGCATAATGGGTGGCATCGAATGAAATCGAAAGGATCATTATGCCCGCGCTTATCACCCATCATCTGTTTGGCGAGGAAAG
Source organism: Collinsella aerofaciens (assembly GCA_048184855.1). Lineage (GTDB taxonomy): Bacteria > Actinomycetota > Coriobacteriia > Coriobacteriales > Coriobacteriaceae > Collinsella > Collinsella aerofaciens_CA. Next base: position 6,580 of record DBEYYU010000030.1, on the reverse strand, counting down.
CATCGACCGTCTTCCACAGGGCGTCATCACGTCCGATGAAGAGCGCATTGCCTTTATCTTGGGCAACCAAGGCCCCGACCCGTTCTTCTTTCACATTCTGACACCGCGTGTTTCCGACTGCACGCTGCTGGCGCAGGTCATGCATTGCTCGCGCATGTCTCGCCAGTTCGCGTGCCTGCGCGACGGCGTGTCGCATCTGCTGCCGCGCGACGCCAGCTTGGGTCGCGCCTTTGCGCTGGGCCTACTGTCTCATTACGTGCTCGACCGCAACGCCCATCCCTTTGTCTATGAGCAGCAGTTTGGCATTGTCGAGTCCGATTCAGAGCTTGAGGATTCGAGCAGTCAGGTCCATGCCGTGATCGAGAGCGACCTGGATGTGCTGATGCTGCAGCTTAAACGCGATGGCGCTACGGTTGACGATTACCCGCCGGCGGGCGAGATCGTCACCACTGATCGCATCAATCGCGTGGCCGGCGTGCTGATGAGCTATGTTGCCGGACGCGTGTACGGCATTGACATTCCGGCGGGGGAGTACGGTGCTGCCGTTGCCAATATGCAGCGACTTTACCGCGCGATTGAGCCGGCCGGCTCCGCAAAGACGCGCGCGATCTCGCTGGTTGAGGGCTTGGTGCACGACTACTCGCTGCTCGACGGCCTTGCCCATCGCGTGACGACGGAGCTGCCCGAGCGCACCGGTAACCTGGGCCATCTGACATGGAAGAATCCCTTTACCGACGAGGTCTCGAACGAGAGTTTCCCCGAGGTCTTTGATCGCGCGCTGGTCGATTACGAGTGCACGGTCGCACGTTTTATCGAGACCGGTGACATGGATGCCGTGACCAGTCACGTCAACTACAGCGGTCGCGTGCTCAATGCCGATGAGGAGTTCGACCGCGAGGAATAGGGCCCGTGCGTGCCCCTTTGCCGAATCCTTACCGGCGGTTCTGGACAATTGGGGTACGATGAACTAACTGCATATCGGGCGAATACGAAGGGTCCCTGTCCATGAAATACACCAAGCTCGAGCGTAACTGGGTTATGTATGATGTGGGCAATTCGGCCCTTGTGCTGCTCAATACCTCGGTGGTGCCCATTTACTTTAACGCCATCAATACCGGCGCTTCCTCGGCCGACCTGGTGGTCGCCTGGGGCAATGCGCAGACGATCGCCTCGCTGGTCATCGCCATGCTCATGCCCATTCTGGGCGCGCTTGCCGACTACGCCGGCAACAAGATCAAGTTCTTCTTGGGCTTCTTCCTCACGGGCCTGGTGCTTTGCCTGGCGCAGGCTATCCCAATGTCCGCCATGGCATTTTTGACCGTGTACGTGCTGTGCACCATCGGCCTTAACTCTTCTATGACGTTCTACGACGCCATGCTGCCCGACATTACCACCGACGAGCGCATGGACGCCGTGTCCAGCTCGGGCTATGCCTGGGGCTATATCGGTTCCACCGTGCCGTTCGTCATCTGCCTGGCGCTCATCATGGGTGGCCCCGCTCTTGGCGTCCCTACCATGCTGGCAACGCGTCTGTCGTTTATCATCACTGGCGCCTGGTGGCTCATCTTTACTCTGCCGCTCATTCGCACCTATAAGCAAAAGTACGGTCGCGAGCGCGGTCCCGAGGACACCATCGGCCACATCGTGGGCGGTGTGTTCTCCGAGGTCGGACACACCATGCGCGAGATCGCCCACAACAAGACCGTGTTGGTCTACATGGTCGCGTTCTTCTTCTACATCGACGGCGTGCACACGGTCATTTCCATGGCAACCAGCTACGGCTCGGCTTTGGGCATCGATTCGACGCAGTTGGTGCTGGCGCTGCTCGTTACGCAGTTTGTTGCTTTTCCGTCTGCCATCATCTACGGCAAGCTCGCCGGACGCGTGGGCACGCTCAACATGATTCTGGTGGCCGTCGCCGCCTACATGGGCATTGTGCTGTTTGCCGCTTTCTTCCTAAAGACCGCCTTCGAATTCTGGGTGCTTGCCATTATGGTCGGCCTGTTCCAGGGCGGCGTGCAGGCGCTCAGCCGTAGCTACTTTGGCCGCATTATCCCTAAGGAAAAATCCAACGAGTACTACGGCTTCTTTGACATCTTTGGTCGTTATGCAAGCGTCATGGGCACCTTCCTGGTGTCGGTCGTCACCTCGTTGACCGGCAACCCGTCACTGGGCGTCCTTTCCATTGGCGTGTTGCTGATCGTTGGCTTTATGCTGCTGGTCCGCCTGTCCCGCATGACTCGGGCGGCAGAGCATGCCGCATAGGAGCGAGCGGCTATTGTGCCTGTCCACGGTACTCTTTTGGGGTTATCCGCAATAAACATTGCGACTTGCGAGCAATGATTTGCCCAAGTGGGTATGATGGAATCAGCTAGGTCGCGGGGCGTCGCCTGTGTTTGGCGGCGTCCCGTTTTTGTGTTGCAGGGAGGGTAAGGCATGAACGCCACAGTCGTGATTCCAACGTATTGGGCGGGCGATGACGCTTGCGCAAACGCCCCTGGCACCTATGACCATTCGACACGACTCAACGCCGACAATCCCGAACTCGACCGCTGTCTGGCCTCGCTTGAGCAGGTGCGCGACATCCCGCGCATCATCCTTTTGGTGGTCTGTCCCGTTTCTGCCACAGCCGATGTGTCGCTGCGCGTGCACGAGATTGTCGACGCGCATCCCACGCTCAAGGTCACCGTTGTCACCAACACCCAGGCCTCGCATATCGCAGACCGGGTTGCTCAGATCGCGCCCAAGGGTTCGGGCGAGTGCGTGAGCCTGCGAGGCTACGGTGCCATCCGCAATATGGGGCTAGCCTGTGCCGCTGTGCTGGGGCATGACGCGGTTATCTTCTTGGATGACGATGAGACTGTCATCGACGCCGACTTTATGAAGCGCGCGACCTATGCGTTGGGGCAGCAGACGCGTCAGGGCTTGCCGATCTTGGTCAAGAGCGGTTATTTCTACGATCGCGACGGCTCGCCGCTGGCTCCCACGGACAAGGCGGGCATCTGCCATCGTTGGTGGACCAAGCGCATCGAGTTCAACCGTTGGATGAAAAAGGCGCTCTCGGGCACCCGCATCTCGCGTTCCAACTACGTGTGCGGCGGCCTGATGGCCCTGCACGCCCGCGCCTTTACGCGTGTGGCCTTTGACCCGTTTATCACCCGCGGCGAGGACTTGGATTACCTCTTTAACATGCGCATGTTTGGCTACGACGTGTGGTTCGATAACGAGTGGACCGTGCGCCATCTGCCTCCGGAGTCCGAAAAGCGCTCACCGCGCTTTATGCAGGATGTATACCGTTGGTACTACGAACGGGCCAAGTTGACATTCGCCGCGCATCAAAAGGAGCTCATTCCCGTTACGGCGGCATCGCTCATGCCCTACCCGGGCCCGTGGATTTCGCGCGAGCTCGACGACCGCGTGCGCAAGACCGCTATGGTCCGCAGCGTGTTTACCCGCGAGCATGAGGGCTACCTGCGCATCTGGCGCCATGGTATCGACGAGGCAAAGGCCTATGCGCGCCAAAACGCTGCAAGCTACCTGCGTTTCCAGAGCTTTTGGCCCAAGATCATGGACGGGCTTTGGCGTGACGCACAACTGATCAGTATCCTGGAGGGGGCCGAATGATCGACCGCCGCGCCCAGCGCGATAGTTCAATATCAATCTTTCGCATCATTGCCGTTGCCTGCGCCATTTGCGTGCTGGTGTACTTTATTTTTGCCTTGGTGACCGGTATCGAGCCGATCGCCACGGTGATTGCCTGCGCGCTGCTGTGCATCTTTCTGTGCATCTTTATCTTTTTGACGCTCAATCCCGATTCGGTGCGCTCCCAGTACACCGAGGAGACGCTCTCGGTGGCCTCGGCCATGCTCGAGGACATTAAGGGCGGTCTGACGCAGGAGTCGGCGCGTTTGGTGTGCCGGCGCATTTTGCCCGAGACGCGCGCCATGACGGTGGCCATCACCGACGAGGGCAACGTGTTGGCCTGCGCGGGCGAGTTTGAGGAAAAACTGCTGCCCGATACTCCCATCCACACGCTTGCCACACGCTACGTTATCGAACATGGCATCGTGCAGTCGTTCAACCGTATGGTGGATGTCGTGGGCTCGGACGGCTCGCACAACCAAGTCCCCGCCGGCATTATCGCCCCCATCAAGGTGGGCGATCGTACCGTCGGCACGCTCAAGTTCTACTACAAGACCCCGCGCGCCGTCGACCGTACCCAGTATGCGCTTGCCTCGGGCTTTGCCGAGATCTTGTCCACACAGCTCGCCATCCACGAGCTCGAGGTGCAAAAGGAACTCACGGCGCGCGCCGAGGTGCGTGCGCTGCAGGCGCAGATTAACCCGCACTTCCTGTTCAACACGCTGAACACCATTGCATCGTTTACGCGCACCGACCCGCTGCGGGCCCGCGAACTGCTTCGTGAGTTCTCATCGTTCTATCGTGCCACGCTCGACAACTCGGGATCGCTTATTCCGGTCTCGCGCGAGGTCGCACAGACCAAGCGCTACCTTACCTTTGAGAAGGCCCGCTTTGGCGAGGACCGCGTGCTTGCGACGTTCGATGTGTCCGAGGACGTGGAAGATACGCTGGTGCCGGCGTTCGTGATCCAGCCGATTGTCGAGAACGCCGTACGTCATGGTATGGGCGATGACGACGCCCTGAGGATCGACGTGACCGTTCACCAAGACGGCGAGGATGCAATCTTGATTGCCGTGGCCGATAATGGCGTGGGCATGGATGAGGGTACCGCCGCCAGACTGTTTGACGAGCGTTCTGCCCGTCCCGACGCCAGCTCTCCCCAGGGTGGCGGCGCCGGTGTGGCCATGCACAATATTTCGGAGCGCATCCATCGCTTTTATGGGCCGCACTCCTATACGCGTGTCGAATCGGCGCCGGGCAAGGGCACCAAAGTGCTCCTTCATCTTGATTTGTCAGAGAGCATCTTCGACATTCAAGAGTAAAATAAAAGACTACGGGCTCAACGTCATGCGACGGATGCCCGGCGTAGTTAGTTGACGAAAGGTTTTATCCCTATGCTGCGTGCGATGATTGTGGATGATGAGGCGCCGGCTCGCTCGGAGCTTCGCTTCCTGCTCGAGCAAACGGGCAAGATCGGCACGATCACGGAGGCGTCGAGCGTCCGCTCCGCCATCGAGATGCTTATGGAAAGTCGCGTGGATGTCGTGTTTCTCGATATCTCGATGCCCGGTGCCTCGGGCCTGCAACTTGCCGAGGCGCTGCATAAGCTCAAAAATCCGCCGGCGATCGTGTTTGTGACTGCGTATAGTGACCATGCGGTCGAGGCATTCGACGTGGATGCCGTCGATTATCTGATGAAGCCGGTCGAGGAAGCTCGCTTGGATCGCGCGATCGAGAAGGTCATGCAACGCACCAAGCCGGTTACGGACAGCAAGGTGACCATCGAGCGTATCCCGGTGGAAAAGGGCGGCCGCAAGGTGCTCATTCCCGTGGACGACATTCGCTTTATCATGGCCAAGGACGATTACTCCTGCATCTATACCGTCGATGATCGCTTTTTGTCGACGACCTCGCTGGCGCAGTTTGAGGCCAAACTCTGCTACTTTGGCTTCTTCCGTGTTCACCGCCGCTATATCGTCAACTTGGCGTGCGTCACGGATGTGGAGACGGTGCCCTCGGGCGCCATCCAGCTGGGCATTACGGGCGTCGACGAACGCGTGCCGGTTTCGCGCCGCCGCGTCGTGCCGCTCAAGAAGGCTCTGAGTCTCTAGCACACTGGCCCCGCAGCCCTGTAGACCCATCGTCTGCGGAGCCGTGGGGCTTTTTTGTATGTATCTGCCGAATCGTTTTTTGCGGAAGGATCCCATGAACAGCGCAAGCGCCAAGCGCATCGACATCATCTCGGACACCCACGGCTATTTATCGCCTGCGCTCTTGGATGAGCTTGAGGGCGCAGACCTGATCATCCACGCCGGCGACCTCACGTCAGAGATAGACTACGAGCACCTATGCACCATCGCCCCCGTGCGGGCCGTACTGGGCAACAACGATTACTACCGCGACTACGGCCCCGATGTAGACCGTCTTGCGCTCTTTACCTACGAAGGCCTCAAATTCGCCGTAGCCCACTACCGCGAAGACCTTCCGGTGGGGTCCGTAGACGTAGCCATCAACGGCCACACCCACGTAACCAAAGAAGCCCAAGTGGGCCGTTGCTTAGTCCTCAACCCGGGCAGCGCCAGCTACCCCAGAGGCACCCGAGGCCCCACCATGGCCAGAATGCTAGTAAAAGACGGCAAGATCCTAAGCACTAAGTTTATTGATCTAGAGTAATCACAACAAAAACGGGGGATGCAGATGCGTCCCCCGTTTCCATTTGAGCTAAAGGCAGAGTTTCAACAAAAACAATCAGACCAACGCCGCTGAGGAGCATGCGGGCTAGCCGCGCAGCGGCGCACGCCCGCAAAACTGATTGAACAATGTGACGGCAGGGAGGGTCTCCGGGGCTGAGGGCGGGGGTTAAGTTTGTCGCGAGTTCCGCACGCAAAGGAAAGCACTTAATGTGCTTTCCGTCTTGCGCAGGACTGTAGAGCAGCAA
>DBEYYU010000029.1:0-5517 GCA_048184855.1 Collinsella aerofaciens | reverse complement strand
GTTTTAGGCCAGATGATCTTGAATCAGGTCGCAGATGGCTCGGGCGTCGTTGATGTTGATGGCTCGGGTCGCAAAGCCGGCATCGAAGGCCTGACGCGCCAGGGCTTCGTTACAGGCAAGGGCCATCGTGCGACCGTCGACTAGGTCAAGCGAGCTCTTGCCGCGCAGACGGTCGACACCGGAGCGCGCGACCACGATGTTGTCGAAGCCCTCGGTCTTGTAGCCCTCGATGATCACCACGTCGACATCGTTGTAGCGCGACAGCAGCTCGCGCGCGGGCATCTCGTCCTCCTCGCGCGTGTCAGCGTACTCCGCCCAGCGCGTGGCGCAGATAAGGCCCACGTGCTTGGATCCGGCCTGGTGATGGCGCCAGGTGTCCTTAGCGGGCACGTCGATATCAAAGCCGTGATGCCCATGATGCTTGAGCGAACCCACGCGCAGGCCGCGGCGGGTGAGCTCGGCGATAACCTTCTCGACGAGCGTGGTCTTGCCCGAGTTCTGATAGCCGATAAACGCGATCGCGGGGACGGCCGGTGCCGGAGCTGCGGGTGCGACGGCGGCAGGTGCGCTCGCGGGTGCGTCGCCCGCGGCTCCCACGGCCTCGACAGCAGCGGCCTGACGCTCTGCACGATCCCACACGCCCGAACGGCCGCCCTCCTTGTGCAGCAGGCGCACGTCGACGATCTCCATACCGCGATCGACGGCCTTGCACATGTCGTAGATGGTCAGGCACGCGGCACTCGCTCCAGTCAGGGCCTCCATCTCGATACCCGTCTTGCCCGTCACGCCGGCCGTAACCAGTACGTGAAAGCCAACCTGCCCGTCCGCGCGCGCCGGCGCCCAGCCCTCGGGCACGTCCTCGGCCGGCGTCCCCGCCGGAGCGATGGGCGCAATGTCGCACTTGCTCTTGGTAATGAGCAACGGATGGCACATGGGGATGATATCGCTCGTGCGTTTGATGGCCATGATGCCCGCCACACGCGCGCAGGCGAGCACATCGCCCTTTTTGGCGCGGTGCTGCAGCACCATGGTCTGCGTCTCGGGGTGCATGAGGATGGTGCCCTCGGCGATGGCAATGCGATGGGTCTCGACCTTGTCGGACACGTCGACCATGCGCACCTCGCCCTTGGCGTCCACGTGCGTCAGCTCGTCACGACGGGCGTCACGGGCGGGCTCGGCGACAGCGCTGGCAGTCGGCTGCGCGGACGCGTCGGCGTTGCCAGCATTCGCCGCAGCCGTGACTTTGTGGGCAGACATCGCGGCCCTGCGAGCGGCCTTGGTGGCATCGGCGTACCTGCTCTTGGCCATATGATCATCCTCCGATTTGGGACATAAATCGTTGCGTGCCCTCAATTATCGCGTGTTCCTGCGGTTTGTGGGCCACGGCATCGCGCCAAATCGAAAGTACCTGCATATCATCACCACGGCGCAGCGCCTCACGCACCGAATACTCGGCATCGCTGAATAGGCACGGACGCACGTTGCCATCGGCCGTCAGGCGCAGACGGTTGCAGTTCGCACAAAAATGGTTGGACATGGCGCTAATAAAGCCGACCGTTCCCGCCGCGCCCGGAAAGTGCCAATAGCGCGCAGGGCCTGCGCCGGCAGGAGCGTCGTTGATGTCGAGCGGCTCGAGCTCGCCCAGACCCACCGCGGCGGCCCCGGCATTGATGCGCGCCCGCAACTCGACGCTCGGCACGGTATCGCTCGCGTCCCACAGCTCGGGATTGAGCGCGGGCGCATGCGGGTCCACAGCGCAATGCGAGCTCGTACGCTCGTCGCCAATGGGCATGTATTCGATAAAGCGCAGGTGGATGGGGCGGTCGACGGTCAGGCGCGCGAGGGCCGCCACATCCTGGTTGAGCCGGCGCACCACAACGCAGTTGACCTTAACGGGCTCAAAGCCCCAAGCCAGTGCCGCGTCGATGCCAGCCATGGTCTGCTCGAGCCGACCCAGGCGCGTGATCTTTCCAAAGAGCGTAGGGTCGAGCGTGTCGAGCGAAATGTTGACGCGGTTAAGCCCGGCATCTTTGAGCTGCGGCGCCAGCTTGGGAAGCAGGGCGCCGTTGGTGGTGAGCGAGATGTCCTCAATCTGCGGAATCGCGCGGATGTCGTGAATGAGCGGGATGATACGGCGACTGACCAGCGGCTCGCCGCCCGTCAGGCGCACGCGGCGAATGCCCTCCCCCGCCACCAAGCGCACAAAGCGGGCGATTTCCTCGGCGCTGAGCAGCTCGTCGTGCGCGCGGGGCGCCACGCCATCGGCCGGCATGCAGTAAATGCAGCGGAAATTGCACTTGTCGGTAACGGCAATGCGCAGGTAGTTGATATCGCGGCCAAAGCCGTCATGTTGCACGTGCCCGTCCACGCAGCCCTCCCCTCACGCGGCGTTTTATTCTTCGGAAAACATAATACCCCACGAGAGAATCATGCCGACACCCGTACGACAGGACAGGTCGCTTCGAGCAAGACCGGCTTCCCAAGCCCATCCTCAGCACAGACCATCACAACATTCGATGCTTTTCCCGTTTTTGGCAAAAAACGTCGAATGTTGTGATGGTCTACCTGCCCACGGCACCCCGTAGAAGGACCAAAACGCCCCTAAAGGCCGCCGTCCCAGTGCCGAATCACGAATTCCCGCAGGTCGTTCTGACGTTTCTGGAACGCTTCGCTTCGGTCGCACTTAAGGCCCATAGCGAGCGCGATGGCGTTCATCGCCCGGTGCAATTGCAGCTGGTGGGCAAACTGAGTCCCGGTGAGGACGATCATTCTAAAGCCCAGCGCGCTCAGCACGGTCATACGCTCCGCATCCGACGCGCTGCGCTGTTTATCAAGATGGTCCGAGCCGTTGTATTCAATCCCCGTACCGCTCGCAGGCGCATATACGTCGATCTCGAAATACCCGGCCTTTGCGAGATACTTGAACTCGTCGGGAACATCGACCCGATGGTTGAGCTCGATCTTGGCGTATCCCAGCCCGCTCTGGGAACGTTTTGCTACGACCATGATTGCGGCGGCCGTCTCCATGGGCGACCGCGCGCCATCGTGCACGCGTTTGAGCACGGCGGCCGCGCGTATAGCCCCCTGGCGAGATCGGTTCTCATTGCAATAGGCAATCATGTCGGCAACGGTATACCTCTGCCCCATCTCGATATAATCGCCTGTCGACAGATGATTCAAATGGTATCGGGCGCAGATTTCGTAGCCATATTCCAGCTGCTCGGGCTCGCTCATCCACGAACCCGCCTGGACAAAGCACATGGCTTCATCAACCACCAGAAGGCCCTCCGCCACCTCGATAAGATGGCCTGGAGGTATCGGCGCCCCAAACACGTGGCACCTAAATCCAGCCGGCGTCGAGCGCTCAAAATCGAAGTTGACGAGCGTGTCGATATGATCGAGCTCTTCTCGTGGAATACCGAACGAAACCAGATAGTCGGTAACGATCTCAACTGCCGTTGAAGCCCTCAGCCCCTTGGCATCGAGTCCCAATTTGGGCAGGCTCGCAGTCGGCTCCGCCTCGTTAGCAAGCGAGTCCTCATCGTATAGGCTGCTTGCACGCGAGAGCGGCTCGGACGGGCGCGCCACGTTGTGGTACAGCCAGGCGGTCTTATGGGACAGGACGATCGGCAGGTCCATGAGCCCTCCAATGGAGTCGGATAACCAACCTTATTCCCCTGCTCACGGGTTCGCACACCTTCGTGCGCAAGAAAGCGATTCCACCCGGTCGAGCGGCAGAAAAACCATCACAACATTCGATGCTTTTCCCGATTTTGGCGAAAAACGTCGAATGTTGTGATGGTTTGAGGCGAGGTGAGGGGCACGGAGGGGTCAAAGCATCATGCTCGAACGGGTTAATCAAGCTCTTTTAAGCCATGCGCCAGCTGCCAGTACTCGCCGTGCTGGGCGAGCAGCTCTTCGTGCGTGCCGCGCTCGATGATGCGGCCGTGTTCGAGGACCATGATGGCGTCGGCGTCGCGGACGGTGGACAGGCGGTGCGCGATCATAAACGTGGTGCGACCGCGCATGATGCGGTCCATACCGCGCTCGATGAGCTTTTCGGTGCGCGTGTCGATGGAGCTCGTGGCCTCGTCCAGGATGAGCACCGGCGGGTCGGCCACGGCCACGCGCGCGATGGCGAGCAGTTGGCGCTGGCCCTGTGACAGGTTAGCGCCGTCGGCCGTAACCGGTGTGTCGTACCCTCTAGGCAGGCGGCGGATAAACGAGTCGGCGCAGGCGGCCTCGGCAGCGGCGCGCACCTCCTCGTCGGTCGCGTCGAGCTTGCCAAAGCGGATGTTCTGCGCAATGGTGCCGCTAAACAGGTGCGTGTCCTGCAGCACAATGCCGAGCGACCCGCGCAGGCTGGCCTTGGCAATGTGCTTGACGTCGATGCCGTCGTACGTGATCTCGCCGTCATCGACCTCGTAGAAGCGGTTGATGAGGTTAGTGATGGTCGTCTTTCCGGCGCCCGTCGAGCCCACAAACGCGATCTTTTGCCCCGGCTTGGCAAACAAGTTGAGATCCGTGAGCACACGGGTGCCCGGCACGTAGGAAAAGTCCACGGCATGGAAGCGCACGTCGCCGGCAAGCGGGACCAAGCCGCACGTGAGCTCGATGCCGTCGGCGGCCACCGCGCGGCCCGACTCATCAACGGCTGCCACGTCATGCAAATGCCCGTAGACGCCCACGCCCTGGCCCTCGGGAATTTTCCACGCCCACGCGGCATCGCCCGTCTGCACCAGCTCCACGCAGCCCTCGTCCACCTCGGGCTCAAGGTCCATAGCCGCAAACAGGCGCTCGGCACCGGCCAACGCGTTGAGCAAGAAGTTGCCGAGCTGCGTAAACTGGTTGATGGGCATGGCGGCCTGACGCACAAAGACCAGGTAGCTTGCAAGTGCGCCCACATCGGCGAGCCCCTTGATGCAGAGCATGCCGCCCGCCACGGCGACGATGGCATAGTTGACGTAGCCAATCACGACGGTCATGGGCACCATGGAGTTGGCATAGCTCACGGCGGCGGTACCGGTGCGGCGAAGCTCGTCGTTGCGGAAGGTGAAGCCGGTGACATTCGCCGCCTCGCGGTTAAAGACCTTGATGACCTTTTGGCCCGAGACCATCTCTTCGATATATCCGTCCAGGTCGCCAAGCGATGCCTGCTGGGCGGCAAAGAAGCGCTTAGAGCGCGCGCCCGAGTAGCGCGCATACAGCACAATGGCCGCATCGCACACGAGTGTGATAATCGTGAGCTGCCAGTTAAGGATGATGAGCATAGCCGTGGTGCCCACAACCTGAATGGCGGCCTGAATCACGTTGGCAAAGCTGTTGTTGAGCGCCTCGGAGACGGTGTCGACGTCGTTGGTGAAAAAACTCATGATGTGGGGGTGCGGACGATTTCTTGGACCGCGCCTAGGCGTATCCAAGCTTCCTGCGGTACTCCATCGGGCTCAGCCACCCGAGGGACTTCTTGATCCGCTCCTCACGATAGTACACGAGGTAGGCCTCGAGCCTTCCCATGAA
>DBEYYU010000028.1:0-7398 GCA_048184855.1 Collinsella aerofaciens | reverse complement strand
CGTTCCGAACCCGGAAGCTAAGCCCCATCGCGCCGAGAGTACTGCGGGGTCAGCCCGTGGGAGGCCAGGGCGCCGCTGACCGGTGGACGGCACCGAGCCGTACGCTTGAACTGAGAAGGGGGAGGCCTCGCGGCCTCCCCCTTTTTGCGTTTGCGGGCTTTTGTCTCACATAGTAGCTGTGTTTTATAACCCTCGTTTGTCGCATCTTCTGTGAACGGGCTACAATAACTTAGTCTGTGCGATATGGAGGTGAACATGGCTGAAGCTGGTATCGGCGTTGATATCGTCGAGATTTCCCGTATGAAATCAATTCTTGAAAAGACGCCGTCGTTTGCTCGGCGTGTGTTTACCGAAGAAGAGCGTGCGTATTGTGATGCATCATCGCGTCCCGCTGCTCACTATGCCAGCCGCTTTGCTTCGCGCGAGGCGGTACTTAAAGCTCTCGGCACGGGTTTTAGTCAAGGCGTTGGTCGCAAGGATGTTTCGGTTACGCGTGATAAACTCGGCAAACCGAAAGCGCTGCTTTCGGGCCGTGCTCTCGAGATCGCTCAAGAACTGGGTGTTGTTGAGGTCGCTCTTTCCATTACGCTTACAGGAGACTTGGCCGTTGCGAATGCCATCGCGATTACCGAAGATGCTCGGCCTAAGCCAAAAGAGGAAAAGGTGAGCACCAAGAAACGCGTAGCGCAGACATTTAAAGAGGCTCGCTCTGTTTTAGATGAGCTTGAGCAGCTGCAGAATTCAGCATTGACGGAGCACCTGGGCGATGCTTCGCAAGATACGCTAGGAGCATAGATGAAACCGGTTTTGAGTACCGAAGAAGTCGTTCGTCTCGAGGATATCATCGAACGCGAAGGGACTTCGAAGGCCGAGCTTATGGAGCTAGCGGGTGAGTTTGCCGCCAACGAGGTCTTGAAGCTCAATCCCGATCGGGTTCTCGTTCTGGTCGGTTTTGGTAATAATGGCGGCGACGGTTGGGTTGCCGCCGATATCCTGAGCCATAAGGGTGTGGACGTGGATATCGTTTCTCCGGTTGAGCCGGATGAGATTCCTGCTGCTCTGGCACGTCATGTTGCTCGTCGTACTGCCGGCCGCGATGTGCACGTTTGCGTCGGCCCCTCGCGTGACGAACTCGAGGTTTTGATCGATAAGGCCGATGTTGTTGTCGATGCCATTTTTGGTACCGGTTTCCACGGAAATCTGCGTGCGCCGTTCTCCATCTGGATTCCTACGGTCAATGAATGCGCCGATTGTGTCGTATCCATTGATGTTCCCTCGGGCCTGAATGCCGAGACGGGCGTTGTTGATGACGACTGCATTCGTGCCGAGCATACGGTGACGATGATTGCGCCCAAGATTGGTCTGTATAGCGCTGATGGTCCTGAGTATGCTGGCGATTTGATCTGCGGCAATCTTTACGACCGTCTTGACGAGGTCATCGATGATGTCGACCACGCCGCCGAGATTGTCGAGCCCGGTGACTTAGTTGATTACTTTGCTCCACTACCTATGAATATCGATAAGTATTCCCGTGGCTCTGTGCTTATTGTCGCCGGATCTGCACAATATCCTGGTGCTGCCATTATGGCGGCCAAGTCTGCAGCTCGCGCGGGTGCTGGTTACGTGGCAGTCGCGGCTCCTGACGCCTGCGCTAATCTTATTCGCATGGCACTTCCTTCGATTCCCGTCTTTGCTATTCCGTCTGATTCCCGCGGCTCCTTTGGCGCCGCTGCGCGCATGACGGTGTGCGAGATTGCAAAGAAGTACAGCTGCGTACTGTGCGGTCCCGGTATAACGACGTCTGCCGGCGCTATGCAGGTGGTTTCGGGCTTGCTCGAGCTTGATGTACCGCTTATTTTGGATGCCGATGCACTCAACTGCCTTGCTAAGATTGCCATTGACGGTATTGATAGTAACCCCGAGATGTATCGTCGCGAGCAGCCGTTGGTTATGACGCCGCACTATCGTGAGCTTTCGCGTCTGGTTGCCGGTGACGAGGTGAACGACCTTGGTACCGCGATTGCAGCCGCGCAGAAGGTTGTCTGGGCTGCAGGCTCCGACAATCTGGTGGTCATTGCCAAGGGGCCGACGACGGCTATCTGTGGCGTTGAGCGTGTGCTGCTGCCACTTTCGGGTCCGGCTTCTCTGGCAACTGCCGGTTCGGGTGATGTTCTCGCGGGTATTTTGGCCGGCACGCTTGCCACCATGCGCGACGAGATGGATCGTTGGGAGTTGCTGTATTCGTACGCCGTCGCACTTCACAGCTACGCCGGTTTTGCCGCGGCGACGGAGTATGGTGAGAAGAGCGTTATCGCGACCGATCTTATCGACTTGATTGGTCCTGCCATGGAGCTGGCAGCAAAGGATGCGCTCGAAGATCTGGGAATCATGGACGAAGGGTCGGATGACTAATCATGAATAAAGCCGATTTGACGCGCTGGTCCTGGGTCGAGATCGACCGCGGGGCGCTCCGTCGCAACACGAGGGCCTATAAGAACTTGTTGAATCCACGTCAGCGCTTGTGTTGCGTGGTCAAGGCCGATGCTTATGGTCATGGAGCTGTTGAGTGCGCCAAGATCATGTATTCGGCTGGTGCCGACATGTTTGCCGTGGCGACGGTTAACGAGGGCGTTGAGCTCCGACAGGGCGGGATTACGAAGCCCATCCTCATCCTAAGCGAGCCGCCTATCGAGGCCATTCCGACGTTGCTCGAGTTTGATATCATGCCTTCGGTCTATACGTCTGACTTTGCTCTTGCGTATGGCGAATGCGCCGTCGCGGCGGGCAAAGTGGGCAAGTATCATCTCGCCATCGAGACGGGCATGAATCGTATCGGCGTTCACTACACGCAGGTGCTCGACTTTGTCCGCGGTATAAATTTCCATCGCGGTATTCAGTGCGACGGCGTATTTACGCACTTCGCCACGGCCGATGAACCTTCGGGCTGGGACTACAAGCTGCAGTGTCAGCGCTTTACCGAGGCCGTTCAGGCCATTAAGGATGCGGGTTTTGAGTGCGGTATCGTGCACTGCGCCAACACGCCGTCCTCGATGCTCGACCCCTCGATGCATTTTGATATGATTCGCGCCGGCGTTGGCTTGTATGGCATGCAGCCGTGCGAGCTGAGTGGCCGCGTGATGCAGCTTGATCCCGTTATGAGCGTCCATGCGCGCGTGACGCGCGTGGCACACCCTGCGATGGGTGAGGGCGTGGGCTACGGCTTTACCTACCGCGTACCGCGTACGCGCGTTCAGATCTGCACGCTGCCGATTGGTTATGCCGACGGCCTATCGCGTACGCTTTCCAATCGTATGGATGTGCTGTATCGCGGCGAGCGCGTGCATCAGGTTGGCAATATCTGCATGGACCAGTTTATGGTCGCCATTCAGTCCAACCCGGCACACGAGATTCCCGAGGCCGAGTATGGTGACGAGATGATCATTGTCGGCCGCGATGGCGATGCCGAGATCACTATGGACGAGATGGCCCGACTGCGCGGAACGATTAACTACGAGGTCGCCTGCGGCTTTGGCATGCGTCTCGACAAGGTCTACGTGTAGGAGCCGCCATGGGCGTCATGCACATCCCCGGCCATACCCATCAGGCACCACGTGAGGTCGCACTCGAGGAAATTGAGGCCGTTCTGGGCGATTGCCACCTCTGCCAGCTCTACCAGTCGCGTCACAATATCGTGTTTGGCGTGGGAAACCCCCGCGCTCGCGTGATGTTTATCGGTGAGGCGCCGGGCCGCAATGAGGATTTGCAGGGCGAGCCCTTTGTGGGGGCGGCAGGCGAGGACCTCAACGGCATTTTGTCGCTGGCGGGGCTCAAACGCGAAGACGTCTACATTGCCAACGTGCTTAAGTGCCGCCCGCCGGGAAACCGCAATCCGCGTCCCGAGGAAGTGCTGGCTTGCTCGCCGTTTTTGCGTGAGCAGATTCGAAGCATCTGGCCCGATATTATCGTGACGCTCGGCAACCCCGCGACGCACTTTGTGCTTAAGACCGAGATTGGCATTACTAAGCTGCGCGGCAGGTTCCACCAGATGGGGCATTTTGTAGTAATGCCCACGTTCCATCCGGCAGCAGCGCTGCGCAATCCGGCGTGGCAGGAGCTGTTGGAGGAAGACTTTAAGATGCTGGGCGACTATCTGGAGCGACATCCCGCACCAGAGGACGCCTCGGAATAATAAGGAGCATATATGTCCCTGGAGCGCCTGGGGGTAGGTACTTACAAAACGACTTGCGCTGCCGATACGGAGTACTTTGGCGAGCTAATTGCACCGTGCCTTGAGGACGGCGATGTGCTCATCCTGACCGGTGGCCTGGGAGTGGGCAAAACTCACTTTACCAAGGGCGTCTCGCGCGGGCTGGGCGATGGGCATATGGTTACGAGCCCTACGTTTGCGCTCATGGCCGTTCACGATCAAGGTCGTATTCCGCTGTTTCACTTTGATCTATACCGCCTGGAGCATGCCTACGAGCTCGAGGATACGGGCATTTTCGATGTGCTGGGCTATGAGGGTGCTTGCCTGCTGGAATGGGGCGAACAATTCCAAGACGAGCTGACGGATGAGTATCTTTCGGTGACGCTCAAGCGTGATGAGGGCGACAGCGATGTGCGAACGATAACGCTCGAGGCGCACGGTGACCGCGCAATGGAGCTTTCCCATTTGATTGATAAGGCTGTACAAGATGAGCTTGCATAACGACAACGCGCTGGTGGTGGCGCTCGATACTTCGACCGACATGCTTGCCTGCGCGGCAAGCTGGATTGATGGGCAGACGGGCGAGACGAAGCTCGTGAGTGGCGACCACATGTGTCGCCGTCACGCCAACGTTGAGCTCGTGAATACCGTTGATGGCGTGCTGGCTCAAGCCGGTCTGGATCGCAGCGATGTTGGTTACTACGTGGTCGGCCGCGGCCCGGGGTCGTTTACGGGTGTGCGCATCGGCATCTCCACTGCCAAGGGCCTCGCGCGCGGTGCCAATGTTCCGCTGCTGGGCGTGTCGACGCTCGACGCTTGCGCTTGGACGGCGTGGAAGGCTGGCGTGCGCGGCAAGCTTGGTATCTTGGCCGATGCTATGCGCGGTGAGGTATATCCGGCGCTGTATATGCTGGTCGATGAGGGTCCCGAGCGTCAATTTGAGCGCGAACACGTGGTCAAGGCCGCCGTGGCGCTCGATGAGTGGCGCCAAGCAGCGGACTGGGACCAGGTTCAGCTGACCGGTGACGGTCTCGTGCGCTATGGCAAGCTGCTGGGTGAGGACGAGACCGCCCGCTGCGTGGAGCGCGACCTGTGGTGGCCTTCGGGCGAGGGGTTGCTGCTCGCGCACGCTGCGGGTGACGGCGATCCGGCTCGCGTCCTGCCGATTTACACGCGCCTTTCTGATGCCGAGGAAAACGAGCGCAAGCGTCTTGGTCTTGCCGAGAGTGCGCAGAGCGAAATTACGGGCGTTGCCGATGAGCTCGCCGGTCGTCATCTGCAGTTCCGTCCCATGGGCGCGGCGGATGCCGAGGGCGCGAGCGCGCTAGAGGCTGCCTGCTTTGAAGGTGCCGGACACAAGGCGTGGACGCCGGGCATGTTCCTGTCCGAACTGGGCGAGGACGTCGCTGCGCCGCGTAGTTGGTGGGTGGCACACGACGACGGCAAGCTGCTGGGCCTTGCCGGCGGTATGGTCGTGGACGGTGATGTGCAGATTCTGGATGTCGCCGTCGACCCGGCACATCGCCGCGAGGGCATTGCCCGCAAGCTGCTGTCGCATGTGAGCTATGATGCCCAGATGCTCGGCTGCACCACGGCTTCGCTCGAGGTCGAGGACGGCAACGAGGGAGCGATCGCGCTTTATAACGCTCTGGGCTTTACCGAGGCTGGCCGTCGCCGCGGTTACTACGGTGTTGGCAAAGATGCCATCGTCATGACGGCGCCGCTGCCCCTGGTGCTTCCGGTCGACAACGCTTCGCCCGAGCCGACGGCGGCTGAGCAGCGTGTATGGCCGCTGCCTGCGCCCGAGCGAACCGTTGAGGAGCGCGCTGAAATTGAGCGCCGTCGCCTAGTGCTCGCTATCGAGAGTTCCTGCGACGAGACGGCCGTGGCGATTATCGATGCGGATGGCAATATGCTGGCCAACCAGGTGTCGACACAGATTGATTTTCACGCCCGCTTTGGCGGCGTGGTGCCCGAGATCGCCTCGCGCAAGCACGTTGAGGTGATTGTGAGTGTCGTAGATGCGGCGCTCGAGGATGCCGCGGCATCGCTTGGCCTTGAGGGTGGAGCCATTGCCCCCAGCGAGCTTGCCGCCGTGGGCGTGACACAGGGTCCGGGCCTGGTGGGCGCCCTCGTGGTGGGCGTTGCCTTTGCCAAAGGCTTTGCCTACGCTGCCGGTAAGCCGCTCGTATGCGTCAACCATCTGGAGGGGCACCTGTTTGCCAACTTGCTGGCGCAGCCCGACCTCAAGCCTCCGTTTATCTTTACGCTTGTCTCGGGCGGGCACACCATGCTCGTGCACGTAAAGGCATGGGGCGACTACGAGGTGCTCGGTGAGACGCTCGACGACGCCGTGGGCGAGGCCTTCGACAAGGTGGCCAAGGCGTTGGGCCTGGGCTATCCCGGTGGCCCCATCATTTCCAAGCTGGCCGAGACGGGCAATCCCCGCGCGATCGATTTCCCCCGTGCGCTCAACAGCAGGGGAGACTATCGTTTCTCGCTTTCGGGTCTTAAAACGGCCGTGACGCTCTACATCGAGCAGGAGACCAAGGCCGGGCGCACGATTCACCTGCCCGATCTGGCAGCTTCGTTTGAGGCAGCTGTCTTTGACGTGCAGTACAAGAAGGCCAAAAACGCATTGCACGCTACCGGATGTAAGGAATACTGCATCGGCGGCGGCGTCTCGGCCAACCCGCATCTGCGCGAGATGATGATCAAGAAGCTTGGACGTCAGGGGATTCGCGTAACGGTGCCGCCCTTGTCTGCCTGTACCGACAACGCAGCCATGATCGCGGAGGTCGCTCGCCGTAAATTCGACCGAGGTGAAATCTCGCCGTTCGATGTCGACGCCGATCCGAACATGACGCTGTAGCTGGTACGGCGCGGTCCCCGGACGGAGGGGCCGGATATAAGGTTTCCTGCTCTACAGTCCTGCGCAAGACGAAGGCCACATTAAGTGGCCTTCTTTGCGTGCGGAACTCGCGATAAACCTTATATCCGGCCCCTCCGTCCGGGGACCTTTCTGTATCGATATAGCTTCTGGGCTGGTTTGGCGTCGACAACGTCCAGCAAGGTTAACAAGCCAGCGTCGAATTTCCGGCGTTCTTTAGCTGAAAGAAAAAGTTGGCGTGCGGAGCTTTGCTCCGCATTTGGGATGGGAGCCCCTGAGAGCCGCGGGAGCCGGGCGGCGC
>DBEYYU010000027.1:0-7940 GCA_048184855.1 Collinsella aerofaciens | reverse complement strand
CAGCTTTGCTTTCCCAGTAACCCTTTCAAATTCTGCGAACCGTCCATCAATTTTTGGACATTTTAACTCGCGTTTTATAGCGATGATTCAGCTGTCAGCTGATTTATGACCATAGCGGATGATGGGCCCGCAAGTTGGCCTATGTCCTGTTGGGAGGTCCTTATGGAATCTATTGTGGTGGCGCCCATCGGCGGCGTCGTGACGCTGGTCGGGGCGATCGCGTCCAACCCGCGCAGCCGCGCGGCTATTGAGCTCAAGATCGACAAACTCACGCCGCGTGTCGAAAAGCATAGCTGCCGCATCGGGTACACCCATAAGCTCGAACAGGGCATGCCTGTGGTCAGGCGCGACGTTGACGCGCTTTTGCGATGAGCTGGCATGGAGGTTGCCGATCACGGCCTGCATCCCCGTGTTACTGGCGGCGGCGCTCTCGCGCCAAACGCTTGCACATTCGGATTGCCATACAACGAATGAAACTTATTGATGTGGGGCGTGATGTGGGGCGCCGTTCATTCAGAGTCCGCCCCTCGCTTCACCCTCAAGAAGCAAATCGAAGCTTATCCCACCGTGACGGCTTCCCCGGTAAAGGCACTGATCATCAACAGGACAAAGAACACCAGGTAGCTGACACTCAGCGGGTACGCAATGACCAGGAATACGACCCAGCCGACATTGGTTTTACCGTCGGCACAGCGTCGCTCGCGATTGCAGCAGAGCCAAATCGTCACGCCAATGGCCGCAATCAACAGCACGAGTGCTGCCGCGGCCAGTCCAGCAAGCGCAAACATCACGCCAATGCTCACAGCAATAACCGGGAGCAGCAGCAAGCCGCACCCGCACCCACCCGGACTATACACGGCAGTCTGCCGGCGTCGCCCCATCGTCACTCCAACCTCACCATCTTTGAACACTATAATGCGATAACCTGCTGGACAGGAACGATCTTATCCAGTTCCGGTTCGATGCGCCTCTTCTCCGCCTCGAGATCGAACGCTATCTGGGCGCGCAGCCAATATCCATCCGTCAGGCCAAAGTAGCGGCAAAGGCGAAGGTCGGTGTCGGCCGTCACACGACGCCTTCCCAAGATAATCTGCCCAATGCGTTGAGCCGGAATCCCGGTCTCCTTAGCAAGACGATACTGAGAAATGCCCATAGGAACAAGAAATTCCTCTTTGAGAAGCTCACCAGGAGTCACCGGCGGCAGCAAATCGGACGCAGTCTCATCACTTGTGATAATCGACGATTTCGACATTCCAAGCCATCCCCTGTCTCCACTCAAAACAGACCCGATAGCGCTCATTGACACGGATACTATATTGACCGGCGCGATCGCCCTTCAAAGCTTCCAGGCGGTTGCCCGGTGGAACGCGAAGATCATCAAGCGAAGCACAAACCTGCAGTTGGCGAATCTTCCTCAACGCAACACGCTCAAAGGGCACGAACCTCCTGACCCGCACACCCATGGCAAAGCGTTCGGTATCCTCATCTTTATACGATGCAATCATAGTATCGCCTTACGTTAGTAACGTCAAACGTTTCTATAGACTTACATCTCTATTATATCGTACGTTTGTTCGTGTTTTCTAGAACAAATAGTCCTTTGCGCCTTAGTCAAGCAAAAGCAATCGTTTGTAGACATCGAGGCCCTTGAGTAGGATTTCCTCGTCAAAGAGCATGGTATCAGTATGCAGGGCACTTGTGGCATAGGCGGGACAGCCATCCGAATCACTCGGGTTGTCTTGGTCCTCTGGCATACCCGTGCCCAGCAGGAAAAACACGCCCGGCAGATGGCGTTGATAGAACGCGAAATCCTCGGCGATCAGCAGCGGTTCCTCCACAAGCTGCAGCCCGGGCAAGGCAGGCGCGACGCTGGCAAACAACTCGGGGTCGTTGTCGACCGGCGGATAGCCCTCGGCAAAGTCGAGATCGTACGTGCAGCCCGTTGCAGTGCATGCCTCATCAAGCACGCGGCGCACGCCCTCACGCGCACGATCGAACATGTCGTCTGTAAACACACGCAGACTGCCGGCAACATGGGCCTCCCCCGCCACCGCGTTGCAGACGGTACCGGCCTGCAGCAGACCAAACTTGCCGATACAGGGCTCGTCGGTGCCCAGCTCGTCCATCAGCTCGCGCTCGGCAACCAAAAACTTCGCTGCCGCCAACGCGGCATCGTGCGACTCCTCAACCGGCACACCATAAGTCTTAGCGATATGAATACTCGTACCGTGAATATGAATGTGCGTCTCACTCGAACGCGCCAGCAACGGACCGGGGCAGCTCGCCAACGTGCCGGCAGGCAGATCGGGCCACACGTGAAAGCCAAAAATGCGGTCGACCCCGTAGCGCTCGAACACGCCGCTCTCGCATACCGTCTTGGCACCACCGGTCGTTTCCTCGGCCGGCTGGAACACAAAGAGCACATTGCGCCTAATGGCGCCCGGGTGCTCGCGAATCGTACGGTCGACATACGTCGCGGCGGCAAGTGCCATGGCCATGTGTCCGTCATGTCCGCAAGCGTGCATCTTGCCGGGATGGGTCGAGGCAAAGGCCGCTCCCGTCGCCTCCGCGATGGGCAGCGCATCCATATCGGCGCGAATCGCCGTGGCATGCGCGGCATCAACGCCGACGTCAAAGAAAGCACAGACGCAGCTGGGGCACGGATGGGTCACTTCGCAGGTGAGCGGTGCCAGCACGCACTCGATATAGGCAATGGTTTGCGGAAGATCGAAATCGAGCTCCGGAATGCGATGGAGATCGCGGCGATAGCGACGGAGTTCTTGGAGCTCGGTCATAGAGGATCCCTTCGTGAGGCACATCTGTTGCAACTTATTGTGATACAGGATTGTGGCGCACATGTGTCCAGCATATCCCTGCATTTTTTAAACGTTATATACAAATACTCTTGTTTGGTAAAGTGCAACGTGGTAGGGTCGTTACCACTTGATAGAGGCGCGGGCACGAAGAACCGCGGGCGAGCCGGCAGGCTTTGACCCCGTGGGGAGGCGAAACCCGCCGAACTGGGCTTTTCGGGCACGAACAACCTGGTGGGCCTGTGGGAAACACCCACAGGACTGTCTGCAGCAATGCGGGAGCGCTATCCGGACATTGGGTCCACGCTATGCGGATTCGATGCGCAGATGGCGCCGTCTGGATAGCGAGGTTTACGGGACATGGCATTGACCCCCAACGAGGCATATGCGGCCAAGCAGCCGTTTGTGGACAAGGAGACGCTCGAGCATATCGTCGAGCAGTTCCCCACGCCGTTTCATCTATACGACGAGGCGGGCATCCGCCGCAACATACAGGAAGTGCGCGACGCCTTTGCATGGAACCCGGGCTTTAAGGAATACTTTGCCGTCAAGGCCAACCCCAACCCAGCGCTCATCTCCATTCTCAACGAATACGGCTGCGGCTGCGATTGCTCGAGCTATACCGAGCTCATGATCGCCCGCTCGCTGGGCATCACGGGACACGACATCATGTTCTCGTCCAACGACACGCCGGCAGCGGACTTTGAGCTCGCCGACAAACTGGGCGCCATCGTCAACTTTGACGACATCAGCCACATCGAGTTCTTTGAGCGCGTTGCGGGGCCCATCCCCAAGACGGTCAGTTGCCGCTTTAATCCGGGCGGACTGTTCCAGCTCTCCAACGGCATCATGGATAACCCCGGCGACTCCAAATACGGCATGACCACCGAGCAGCTCTTTGAGGCCTTCCGCATGCTCAAGGCCAAGGGCGCCGAGAATTTTGGCATCCATGCCTTCCTTGCCAGTAACACCGTCACTAACGACTACTATCCCAAGCTCGCACGCATCCTCTTTAAACTTGCCGTGCGCCTGGAGCGCGAGACCGGCGCACATGTCGCCTTTATCAATCTGTCCGGCGGCGTCGGTATCCCCTATCTGCCCGAGCAGCAGGCCAACGATATTCACGCCATCGGCGAGGGAGTGCACGCGGCATACGACGAGATTCTGGTTCCCGCTGGCATGGGCGATGTGGCGATCTGCACCGAGATGGGCCGCTTTATGATGGGTCCCTATGGGTGCCTGGTCACCAAGGCCATCCACGAGAAGCAGATCTACAAGGACTATATCGGCGTGGACGCCAGTGCCGTCGACCTCATTCGTCCCGCCATGTATGGCGCTTACCACCACATCACGGTGATGGGTCAGCCGGACGGTCCCGATAAAACCGCAGCCACCGTCACGAACACGTACGACATCACGGGCAATCTGTGCGAGAACAATGACAAGTTCGCCATCGACCGCGAGCTTCCGCATATCGACATGGGCGACCTGCTCGTGATTCACGACACCGGCGCGCATGGCCACTCTATGGGCTACAACTACAACGGCCGCCTGCGCTCCGCCGAGGTCCTGCTGCGCCCCGATGGCTCGGCAGACCTCATTCGCCGCGCCGAGCGCCCGGGCGATTACTTTGCCACGCTCGACGTGCTGCCGTGCGGCCGCGAGCTGCTGGCCAAATCGCGCGCCGAAAGCGCCCGCCGTCGCGCTCAGGACGAGCGCCTAGCAGTCGCCGCCCAATGGAACAAACGCGTCCAGATCGCGGAAGCGAAGGAGAAGAACATGGATATCCGCAATCTCGAGGGCTCAATCGTCGCCCTTGTCACGCCGTTTAAAAAGGACGGCAGTGTCGACTTTGACGCGCTTGAGCGCCTTATCGATTTCCACCTGCAAAATGGCACTGACGCCATCCTCACCCTGGGCACCACCGGTGAGAGTGCCACGATGACCGATGACGAGGACAACTCCGTCGTCGCCGCTGTGGTCAAGCATGTTGCAGGACGCGTCCCCGTTATTGCCGGCTCGGGCTCCAACTCCACGCAGACCATGCTCACCAAGTCGCTCACCTATCAGGGCCTGGGCGCCGACGGTCTGCTGCTCATTACCCCCTACTACAACAAGTCCAACGAAGAGGGTATCTATCAGCACTTTAAGACCGTCGCCGATGCCGTGGACATCCCCTGCATCCTGTACAACATCCCCGGCCGCTGTGGCTGCGGCATCAGCGAGCGCAACGTAGAACGCCTGGCCGCGCACCCCAACATCATGGGTATTAAGGAGGCCTCGGGCAACGTCGCCTACGCGGCCAAGATCGCCCACCTGCTGTCAGACGACTTCCGCATGTACTCGGGCGAGGACGCGCTTACCGTACCGCTCATGAGCCTGGGCGCCTCGGGCACCATCAGCGTGTGGGCCGATGTTCAGCCGCAGCTCGTGCACGACATGTGCCGCGCCTATCTGGACGGTGACGTGGCACGCGCCCGCGATATCCAGATTGCCGGCCAGCCGCTCATCAATGCCCTCTTTAGTGAGGTCAACCCCATCCCCGTCAAAGAGGCGCTCGCCCAGATGGGTATGATCGAGGCAAACTACCGTATGCCGCTGTGCCCCATGGCAGACGACACGCGCGCTGCACTTACCGATGCTCTGAAGGGAGCTGGTCTGCTTGATTAAGACCGTCATTATGGGAACGGGCCGCATGGGCTCGCTCATCCGCACTACCGCCGAAGGCATTGTCGACGCCGGCGGGCAGCCCGTTTTTGATATCGTCGCCCAGATCGGTTTTGATCTGTCCGAGCTCGAGAGCGCCCCGGCGGCCGACGTTATCATCGACTTCTCGAACGTCGTGACCTTCGAAGCCGTCGTCGCCTATGTCGAGCGCACGGGCGCGGCGTTGGTCTCGGGCACCACAGGCTACACCCCCGAGCAGATGGACCGCCTGCGTGAGCTGGGCCAGAACACCCGCGTTATGCACTCGGGCAATTACTCCATCGGCATCGCAGCCCTGCGTCATCTAGTGGCCCAGGCCACGCGTGAGCTGCCCGGCTTTGACTGCGAGATTGTCGAGACTCACCACAACCAAAAGGTCGACGCCCCCAGCGGCACCGCCAAGCTGCTGCTCGACGCCGTAGTCGAGGCCGAGCCCGAAGCAGGCTACCACCCCGTCTACGGTCGCGAGGGCATGTGCGGCGCGCGCGACTCCAAGGAGATCGGTATGCACTCGCTGCGCGGCGGCACCGTCGCCGGCGTGCACGAGGTGGGTTTCTTTGGCCAGGACGAGGAGGTCACGCTCACGCACCGCGCCACGAGCCGTCAGATCTTTGTCAACGGCGCCCTGGCAGCCGCGCAGAAGCTCGTCGCCCGCGAACCCGGCTTCTATACGTTCGACCAGGTCATGTTTGCCTAACCAGGTATCAACCGAACCCGCCCAAAGGAGAGATAGCAAATGAGCAACGCAGCCGAGATGGATGCACAGGAGATTATCAACTACATCGCCACCGCGCCCAAAAAGACGCCCGTCAAGTTGTACGTGCGCGAGAAGCCGGGCATGAAGGTTGCTTGGGGCGACGCACATGTCTACGGCGGTCGTCGCGGCAAGACCGTCTTTGGCGACTGGGATGAGCTTAAGGCCATCCTGGACGCCAACGCCGATTCCATCGATTACTACGACGTGGAGAACGATTGCCGCAACTCCGCCGTGCCCATGCTCGACCTTAAGGGCATCAACGCCCGCATCGAGCCGGGCGCGATTATCCGCGACCGCGTCGAGATTGGCGACCGTGCCGTCATCATGATGGGCGCCATCATCAACATCGGCTCCGTTATCGGCGAGGGTTCCATGATCGATATGGGCGCCGTGCTAGGCGGCCGCGCCACCGTGGGCAAGAACTGCCACATCGGCGCTGGAACCGTGTTGGCAGGCGTCGTTGAGCCCGCAAGCGCCACGCCCGTCATCATCGAAGACGACGTCATGATCGGCGCCAACGCCGTGGTCCTGGAGGGCGTACGCGTGGGCAAGGGCGCTGTTGTTGCCGCCGGCGCCGTGTGCGTCGAGGATGTCCCCGCCGGTGCCGTCGTGGCCGGTGTCCCCGCCCGCGTCATCAAGATGCGCGACGAGAAGACCGACAGCAAGACCGGCCTGGAAGAGGGCCTGCGCCAACTGTAGGGTTACGCGGTTTTACCAAACCGCGTAACGGCTCGACGCTCCACCTTTGGTTCCGTCGTTCTAACGAACGACGGACCGGTCGACGCTGCAAACGCCCCTAAGCGGCAATCTGACGTTCAATCGTCGGGCATGACCAGAAGGTCAATGCCCTCCTCTTTCACGTCACCTTGCTCGCTCGGGGGCGTTTTCGCTCATATGACCCAATCCGCTGTCAAGAGCCACAATGGCCCCGCCGACCGCTTGCAATCGGTCGGCGGGGCCTGCCGTTGAACCCGTCCCGGTCCGCCCCCGGCATGTCGTCGACGCCTTCGGCTCAGTCTCATATCCGCGGATACCGCTCCGGCGGCCCGCAATCCTCTCCTTCGGCGGGGCTCCCCAAGTCTGACTACGCGCATGCGGCCGCTGCCGCGCGCCCAGCGAAAGCGGGGGTATCCCCGAAGGCTGCCCGGCTCGCCGGGACGGGGGCTATGTCTATTCGGTTGCCTCCCGGCACATCGCGCCGAGGGCCCACAGCCACCTCACGAGCTCGGCGGCGGTGGCGGCGTTCGCCTTCGCCTGGGGCATGCCCCTGGCGAGCATCTCCTCGCGGCGCCGGAGCAGGCGCTCGGAACCCTTCCTCCCGTGCATCCTCACCTCGAGCGGGACGCCGCTGCCCTTGGGCATCAGCTTCGGTTGGTGGCTCGCCTGGACGTAGCTCCAGGACCCCTCGACGGCCAGCCTCCTGACGAGGGCGTTGCCGGCCCCGCTGATCCCGCCGAGGCGCACGGAGTCCGCGCTCGACCTCTGCTTCGGGGCGAGGCCGAAGTAGGCCGTCACCTGCCTGCTGTTAGCGCTAATCTAAAAATGACCACTTTCGCAAACGTATCTCGCCGAATGCGCTAACGCGCTTTCGCCGACCCCGCTAACGTACTTTCACCAACTGCGCTAACGGAACTATGCTCCGATCGGGTATCCGACCCGGGAGG
>DBEYYU010000026.1:0-23149 GCA_048184855.1 Collinsella aerofaciens | reverse complement strand
GAACCCGGAAGCTAAGCCCCATCGCGCCGAGAGTACTGCGGGGTCAGCCCGTGGGAGGCCAGGGCGCCGCTGACCGGTGGACGGCACCGAGCCGTACGCTTGAACTGAGAAGGGGGAGGCCTCGCGGCCTCCCCCTTTTTTGCGTTATATACACGTTGTACTTTGGGACCTAGCTCCCCCGTATTCGCTCTTACTGTTTGGCTGTATTTTGAGTTCTTCTAGTGTATTTGAGCGATAATTACTCGCATTGGCGTTAGGGAGGGCTTGATGTTTACCGTATTTGTCTTGGGCAATATTGCTTCGGGTAAGTCGACTGCCTGCCGCTATTTCGAATCTCGTGGCGCTATGCTTATCGATCTGGATGAGCTTGCAAAATCGCTGTATGTGCCGGGCTCTGATATCGTCAATACACTCGCGGATGAATTCGGTTGGGACATTTTGGATGAGGAAGGCGGCATTCGCCGCGGCATCCTCGCTTCTCGAGCTTTCGCTTCTCCTGATTCGGTCGCACGGCTCAATGGCATTGTGCATCCCGTTCTCATTGAACAGCTTTCGCTTAGGATTCTCGATCCGGTTTGTTGTACGGTTTCATCTCCCCGTTATCCCTTTGCGGTGGTCGAGGTTTCTGCTCCGACTGGTTTTGAGGATGCATTTGGCTTGGCTGATGAAATTCTGGTCATTAGCGCCCCTTTGTCAGTTCGTCGCGAGCGCGCTATTCAACGTGGCATGGAGCCATCCGATTTCGATGCTCGTTCTGCTTGCCAGCCCGAAGAGTCTGCGCTGTGCAATCTCGCTACAACGGTGATTGATAATGCCGCAGGCGATAATTCGCTCTTTGAGCAGCTTGACTCATGGCTTGCATGCCACGGGTTTATAGATACTGCGGATAAGGAGGAGACCGATGCCTAAGGCACGTTTCTTTACGTGGTATCGCGTGGCGCCACTTGCCGTTGTGTTCGTCTTCGGCCTTATTTCGCTCGTCTACTCGTGTGCTCCTGCCGCTTTCTTTAAGCCGCTGTATCCGATTGACTACGAGGCGTATGTAAAGCAATCCAGTATTTCGCATAATCTGGATCCGTATCTGGTGTGCGCTGTCATTAAGTCGGAATCGAATTGGGATCCCGAGGCCGAGTCGAATCAGGGTGCTCAGGGATTGATGCAGCTGATGCCCGAGACTGCCCAGGACATGATCGCCAAGGGCCTTGTTGACGGTGGCGAGTATTCGGCCGACAACCTTAACGATCCGGCTACGAATATCGAGTTTGGCTGTGCGTATCTTTCGTATCTTCTAGCGTATTTTAACGGGTCGACTGACAGTGCCATTGCCGCCTATAACGCCGGCATGGGCAATGTCGACGGATGGGCGCAGCAGAACACGTCACTCCATAATGCGATTACCTTCCCTGAAACTCAGGCTTATCTGATTCGCGTCAATAATGCCTGGGCTCGCTACAAGACCCTCTATCCCGATCGGTTCGTATAGGACTATGCCTGCCGCCTGCGTATACTGCAGATATATGAGTTAGGAGTATCCATGGCGGAATTTGAAGTAGAACGCGTTGGTGGTGAACTTAAGCGCTTTGGCGTTGAAGGCTCTGACGTGCCGTTTAAGGTCGTGTCTCCCTATGAGCCTGCCGGTTCCCAGCCTAAGGCCATTGAGTCGCTTGTGCAGGGCGTGAGGGACGGAGACCGCTATCAGGTTTTGCTGGGCGTGACTGGTTCGGGCAAGACCTTCACGATGGCAAAGACTATTGAGGCCCTGGGAAAGCCGACGCTGGTCATGGCTCCGAATAAAACGCTCGCCGCTCAGCTTGCGAGCGAGCTCAAAGAGTTCTTTCCCAACAACGCTGTGGTCTACTTCGTCTCGTACTACGACTACTATCAGCCCGAGGCGTATGTGCCGCAAAGCGATACATATATCGAGAAAGACTCCTCGATTAACGAAGAGGTCGAGATGCTGCGCCATCAGGCGACCGCGTCACTGCTCTCTCGACGCGATGTGATCGTTGTCGCATCGGTCTCGTGTATCTATGGCATTGGCTCTCCTGAGGACTATGCGGGTCTGGCTCCAAACGTCGACAAGAAGGTGCCGCTCGAGCGCGATGACTTTATCCATGCACTTATCGACATTCAATATGATCGCAATGACTATGACCTGGCACGCGGCACGTTCCGCGTGCGCGGCGATGTTGTCGACGTGTATCCGCCTTATGCCGAGCATCCGTTGCGGTTTGAGTTCTTTGGCGACGAGGTCGAGCTGATTGCCGAGATCGATGAGGTCACCGGTGAGATGCTTCGTGAGTACGAGGCCATCCCCGTATGGCCGGCATCGCACTACGTGACCGAGAAGCCGAAGGTCAAGGCGGCTCTGAAATCGATCAGCGAAGAGTGCGAGAAGCGCGTGGCGGAGCTCAAGGCGACCGACAAGTTGCTCGAGGCGCAGCGTCTGCAGCAGCGCACCGATTATGATCTTGAGATGCTCGAGACGATGGGCTTTTGCAACGGCATCGAGAACTACTCGCGTCATCTGGACGGTCGCAAACCGGGTGAGCCGCCGTTTACCCTAATCGATTACTTTCCCAAGGATATGCTCTGCATCATCGATGAGAGCCATGTGACGGTGCCGCAGATTCGCGGCATGCACGAAGGTGACCGCTCGCGTAAGGTGACGCTGGTGGAACACGGTTTTCGCCTGCCCTCGGCGCTCGATAACCGCCCGCTTCGTTTCGATGAGTTTGAGGCGAGGATTCCCCAGTTCATCTACGTTTCGGCAACACCGGGCGACTATGAGCTGCGGGTGAGCCAGAACGACGTGGAGCAGATTATTCGTCCGACCGGTCTGCTCGATCCCAAGATCGATGTGCGTCCGGTTCGTGGGCAGATTGACGATCTTGAGGACGAGATTCGCGAGCGCGTTGCCCGCAAGGAGCGCGTGCTGGTGACCACGTTGACCAAGCGCATGGCCGAGGACCTGACCGACCATCTGCTCGACGCGGGCATTAAGGTCAATTACATGCACTCTGATACGGCGACAATGGACCGTGTCGAGATCCTGCGAACGCTGCGCGAGGGCAAGATCGATGTCCTCGTTGGCATCAACCTGCTTCGCGAGGGCTTGGATCTCCCCGAGGTCTCACTGGTGGCAATTCTCGATGCCGATAAGGAAGGCTTCTTGCGCAACCGCCGTTCGCTGATTCAGACGATTGGCCGCGCGGCCCGTAACGCCGATGGCGAAGTCATCATGTATGCGGACGTTGTGACCGATTCGATGAAAGAGGCCATCGAAGAGACGCGGCGCCGTCGCGAGATTCAGATGGCATATAACGAAGAGCATGGCATCGTGCCCAAGACGGTGCGCAAGGCCATCAACGACATCTCAAGTTTTATTGCCGAGGCCGAAAAAACCGTGGGTTCCAAGGGACGCTCGAAGGGCGACTCTCTTGGCCATGGTGCATTCTATACGCCCGATGAGTCGGGCGAGGGCGGCGTGCCGGAAACGGTGGCGCCCGAGCAGACACTTGCGGAGCAGTTGGAAGAACTGCCGCATGACGAGCTTGTGCGGATTGTCGAAACCATGGAAGAGGATATGCGTAACGCTTCTGCCGCCATGGACTTTGAGGAGGCGGCGCGCCTGCGCGATGCCGTCGTTCAGATTCGGGCGATGCTCGAGGGTGCGTCTGAGGACGAGACGATCGAGCGCTTACGTTCGCAGGCCCGCAAGGGTTCCACGTTCGCATCGGGCAGAAAACGCCAGGGTGCACGGTTTAAGAAATAGCGAATAGGCCCCGAGCTCCCTGTGGAGCTCGGGGCCTATGTCTTTTGCGCGCTGGAATTCGTGCGTTAGAGGTCTGCGATCAGGGCTTCGGCACAACGGATGCCGTCGGTGGCCGCGCTCATGATGCCGCCGGCATATCCAGCTCCCTCACCACAAGGGTAGAGGCCCGGGGTCGACACGGCATGGCACGCTCGGTCTCGGGTGACAGTGACCGGTGAGCTCGAACGCGTCTCCACGCCAGTGAGGACCGCATCGGGGCGGTCATAGCCACGCAGTTTCTTACCGAGCAGGGGGATTCCCAAACGAAGCGACTCGACGATATGCTGCGGGAGGGCATCGTCGATCGCCGTCCAGGTCACACCAAGTGGATAGGTTGGTTTTACCTTTCCGGGTGCCGTGCTGGCGCGTCTAGCAAGGAAATCTCCGACGAGCTGTGCCGGTGCGTTCCAGTTGGAGCCGCCCAGGCGATAGGCGGCCGCCTCGCAGGCACGCTGGAGCTCGATGCCGGCGAGCGGGTCATCGTTGGGAAGGTCCTCAGGCGTGACGTTAACGAGCAGGGCGGCATTTGCGTTGCGTCCGTCGCGGGCATTGAGGCTAGCGCCGTTGACGCACAGGTGGCCCTGCTCGGAAGAGGCGGCGACAACCTGCCCGCCGGGGCACATGCAAAACGAGAACACGCTGCGGCCGTTGGGAAGATGGGCAACAAGTTTGTAAGGGGCCGCCCCGAGCGCTGGATGTCCCGCCGAGGCTCCATATTGGGCTCGGTCGATGTCGCGCTGCGGATGCTCGATGCGAACGCCCATGGCAAAGGTCTTTTGTGCGAGGGCCACGTTGTGGTCCTTAAGGAGCTCAAAAATATCGCGAGCAGAATGCCCGCAGGCGAGGATGAGGTGCTTTGTCTCAATTGGCTCGTAAGCGGCGTCTTGGGACGATTGGACATCAATGCCGGTGATGGCGCCAGACACGTCGATGCGAATGTCGACGAGCTTCGTTCGATAACGGACGACACCTCCGAGCTGCTCGATGCGCTGGGATATAGCGGTGACAACCGTGGGAAGGATGTCGGAGCCAATGTGCGGCTTGGCATCCCACAGAATATCGCGGGGCGCACCCGCCTCGACGAAGGTTTCGAGGATAAGACGATGGGCGGGATTTTTTGTTCCCGTATTGAGCTTGCCGTCCGAGAAGGTCCCCGCGCCGCCCAGACCAAACTGAATATTGCTCTCGGGGTCGAGGATGCGCTCCTTTAGAAAGAGGTCGATCGCCTGCGAGCGGCGAAATGCCGGGTCGCCGCGCTCGATAAGCAAGGGCTTAAGACCTGCTTCGGCGAGCGTGAGCGCAGCGAAAAGGCCGGCGCATCCGGCGCCGACAACGACAGGGCGTTCTTGAGGTGCGTCGGAGACGGGGGAGGGGAATGAAGGCTCATCGTCTTCTATCGCGCGTACGCGCGAGCGGTCACGCTCGGCAACGCTGTCGACCGCTTCTTGCTCGAGGTGGGGACTAGTCAGCTCAACACGAAAGCTCAGGATAAAATGGACGTCTCGTTTTTTGCGAGCGTCGATTGACTTGCGGTGGAGCTCGATGGACTTGATCTCGGAGTCCTTGCAACGTAGGACGCGCTTGGCGACTCGCTTGCCAACAATGAGACAGGCATTTTCATCGCCGGCTTCATCGAGCGACGCGTTGACTTGGGTGATTTCGATCATCGAGGTCTCCTTAGAGGCAAGAAAGAGGCCGTCCGGTATTCCAGACGGCCCGAATGCGTTTTTGATTATAGACTGAGCGGCTACAGGCTGCTTGCAGCGCGAATGCCCGAGAGCCAGGCCCACGCAAGGTTAAAGCCTCCGCAATCGGCGTCGATGTCGAGCGCTTCGCCGCAGACGTAAAGCGGGGTGTCGACAACGCTGCACGCGCGTAGACTGGGTGTTGAGATGCTCTCGACAGATACGCCACCACGCGTGACCTGCGCCGAGCGCTCCTCGGCTGTTCCCTCGACGAGCAACTTAAAGTGCTTGAGGACCGAGACCAGGTGGATGACATCGTTGGAGCCTGGATGGCACTGCTCGAACGCCGTGCAGACGACGCGGGAGAGTTGCGGGGCGAGCATGCCGTCGAGCCAACGGGGATCGCGGGGCGAAAAGCCGCCGAGCAGCTCAACGCGTCGGTTGAGCATATCGAGCAGCTTGTCTTTGGAGAGGTCGGGGAAAACGTCGAGCAGGATCGTATCGCCGCGCTGGATACGACGGGAGAGGTTGAAGACAGCGACGCCCGAGATGCCGAAGGCTCGAAACAGGACTTCACCGTCTTCGTGCCAGAGCTCATTATGATTGCGGGCGAGCGTCAAGCGGGCGCGGACGCGCAGGCCATCCAACGTCTTGAGTGCCGTCCGATCGCCGACGACCGTTGCCGATACGGGGCAGAGGATGGGGCGCAGCGAAGTGAGGGGGAGGCGAAACGTATCGGCGATACCGGTGGGGTTGCCGCCCGTGGCGATAATTACGGTATGTGCCTGCAGGGCCTCGTTCTTGCGAGGGACATCGGCGAGCGCTTTCCGAAGCGAGCGGAGCTCCGATTTTCGGTCGTCGTGCTTTTTTGCCTTGAGTGCCCGCGCTGGACGGTCTATTTGGAGTGTCCAGCCTTCGGAAGCTTTGTGCGCCGAGGCAACGTTGGCTCCGCAGATTAAGGTGATACCTAGGCGGTCGCAAACGTTGAGAAGCGCGTCGCGCACCGATTCGGCGCGAAGGGAGCGCGGGTACAGTCGGCCTTCCTCGGAGGTTGTCATGATGCCCAGCGAGGAGAAGAAACCCATAAGCTCTTGTTCGGGTTGGGGGCCCATGACAGATTCGACGAATGCGGGGTGGTTATACCGCTGAGGATCAATCGATTCGTTGGAGAGGTTGCAGCGGCCGTTACCGGTCGCAAGGAGCTTAAGGCCGCAGGCGACATCGCGCTCAACGATGCAGACGCTTTTGCCAGCACGTGCGGCCGTAATGGCGGCGGCGAGGCCTGAAGCCCCGCCGCCGATTACCAGGACGTCATAGAAGGCGCTCGTGTTCACTTAGGCCTCGTCGGTCTCGTGCGGGGTAATAGCCTCGACGGCAGAGACTGCCTTGGGCAACATGCCATCGGGCAGCGCGGTCTCGACCTCGCCCTTATCGCAGGCCTCGGCGAGTGCCGGATTAATGGGAAGCGTGCCCAAGATGTCGAGGTTATAGCGCTCTGCGACCTCGGGGAGCTTGCTCTTGCCAAAGACCTCGATCTTCTTGCCGCAGTCGGGGCACTCAATATAGCTCATGTTCTCGACGATGCCCAGAATGGGGACGTTCATCTTCTCGGCCATGTTGACCGCCTTGGCGACGATCATCGAGACCAGATCCTGCGGGCTCGTGACGATGACGATGCCGTCGACGGGCAGTGACTGGAAGACGGTGAGTGCGACGTCGCCTGTTCCCGGAGGCATGTCGACCAGCAGGTAGTCGATGGGGCCCCACGAGGTCTCGCTCCAGAACTGCCTAATGGCGCCTGCGATGACCGGACCGCGCCAAAGGACGGGGTCGGTCTCGTTTTGGAGCAGCAGGTTGGAGCTCATGACCTTGACGCCGTGCTCGGAGATTTCGGGCAGCATAAGGTTGCCAAGGGCATGGACGTGGCGTCCGCTCATACCGAACATCTTGGGGATGGAGGGACCGGTGATGTCGGCATCGAGGACGCCGACCTTGTGGCCGTGACGGGCAAGCTCGGTGGCGATGGCACCGGTGACAAACGACTTGCCGACACCGCCCTTGCCGGAAAGCACGGCGATGACGCGTTTGACCTCGGACAGTGTGTTCTCCTCAAATTGCGACGGCGACGTTTGTCCGCCGGCGGCCTGTGCGTGCTCGCAACCCATGTATGACTCCTTTGTATATGTTGGGGCCGGGGCCCCGTGATGTGACACGAGCGTCATTGTACCCTCGTTTGCGAGCGGGAGTCATTTGCGATGCATTTGGGCCGAGCGTGCTTGCAATACGATGGGTCCAAGCGAATGGGCGGGCTTACTGAACTTTGCTGGCAAACTCGAGGTATTGCATGCGCTGCAGCTTGTCGATCGTCGAGGCGTATGGGCTGTCTTCAGATTCCAAGTCGTAGCGCAGCCCGTCGGCACCAAGGTAGCCGGCGACATTGATGGTGGGCACATCTGACCTTGTTGCAAGCAGGGCCTTTTGATAGTCGGTGAGCGGGGCGCCGATCTTATTAAGGGTAATGGCTGCAATCTCGTTTGCCCCGACGGTGTCGTAGACGTTGAGCTCGGTATTGCCGGCGATTTCATAGTTAGCCCAGACGAAATAGGTCGACTGATAGATACGGAAAGCGTGGCTTGCCGTATCTTCCTGAGGGTACAGCTCATCGTTGAGAGTCGTTGCGGCGCTCGGCTGATGGTCGCCAAAAAAGACAAGGACAACCGGTCTGCTGATATTGCGGAGCTCGTTGATAAAATACTCGAGGCCCCGGTCGGACGCGTTGATGCAGGTAAGATAGGTGTTGAGCGCGCTATTGGCGCCCTCGCTGGCTCCCTCGACCCAATAGTTTGTCAGCTCTTCGGCGGGAACGGTGCCATAGTCGTAGCCGCCGTGATTTTGCATCGTGACGTCAAAGATGAACTGCGGCGCTTCGTCGGTTCTAAGCAGGTCGAGTATCTTGTCGTAGGTGGCGTAGTCGCATACGCCGGCATGGTAACAGGGCGCACCTTCGAAATCGCCGATTGAAAGAAAGTCTCCAAAGCCCAGCTGCTGATAGATCTTATCTCGATGGTAGTTGACGGGGTTTTGCGGGTGCATAGCGGTAGCGGTATACCCAAGCTCTTTAAGGTCCTTTGCCAGGCTGTTGACGCCATTCATCTGATACAGCTGATAGGGGATCTTGCCTAATCCGACAAAGGCCGTTGTCGCTCCGGTCAAAAATTCGAATTCGGAGTTTGCCGTTCCGCCACCGGTGACCGAAGCGAGCATGGTGCCGCGAACAAGTGTGTCGGGAAGCGAGTTGTAGAATGCGGGGCCGGTGTACCCGGCCGCCTGGAGCTGCTCAAAGCACGAAAGGTCGCTAAAACTCTCGTTCATGACGGCAACAATCGTCGGCTTGATTTCATTGAACTGGGCAACGGCAGCCGCGCGCTGCTCGCTCGAGCCATACGTGCTGTCGTAGGCGGCGGCGAGCTCCTGCTCGATGCTCTGCGCCTCATCGGGCGTATAGCCTTCGGGCTTCTCAATGGGCAACTCGTTGGCCATTTCGGTGAACGAAGTGATAAAACCCTGAGACGTATATGTGGTGATGGGCTGCCAACGGTCAAATCCAAAATCCAGCGCCTGCTCCAAGTCGATGCTGGAAAAGCCCGAGAGCTCCACAACGGTCACTAGCAGAAAAGCGCAGAGGTTAGCGGCGATTGCGGGGAAGACATGGGTGGGCGTACGGAGCTTTCGCGGTCGGATAAGCGAAAGAAGCCCCAGGGAAATCTCCAGCAGGGCGAGAGAGGTTACGATTCCGGCGGTAAAGGTAAACTCGTATCCCTCGCTCACTTCCATTGCGGTGCCGAGGGCCAAGATATCGCTTGGCAGGATGGCTTCGCCTTTAAACGTTATGACGAAGTGCTCGGCAATGCCAAGGATGCAACAGGCGACGGGCACGAGGGCCATGACGCCTCCATGACGCTGTCCCAGCAAATAAAGGGAGAGCAGAACCGTCGCGAGCAGCCCGACGGAAAACCCGAATGAGTTGGCGGGAATGCGATAGAACGTTTCGTTACAGGCAATTTCGAGTGAAACGAACGAGAGCGCTGAAACAGCGGCGATGACAAGGATGTCACGGCAAATACAGGCAACCGTTCCCGTCGCAAGATCGGTTTGGTCGATAAGTCCCGAAACCAAGGGCTCGACAAGAAGTATGACGGCGGCAGCACCGAGCGCCGAATAAGAAAGGACCCATAGGGAATTGTCCTCATTTACGAGCAATTGATTCGTAATCCATGCAGCTACCATGCCGAGCGGGATGAGGAGCGTCGCGCACCAAAAGACGCGGGCAATGGGCGGCTTTTCATTGTGTTTGATTGAAAAATACACGCGCACGACGACGGTGGCCACGATAAGGACGGCGATGAATATGGGCAGATTGGCCATGTCGCTCGAAGTGATTTCAAGGGGGATATCTTCGGTCATGGACGTTCCTCTGTTACAGCAAATTAAGTTCAGTAGTAGATTACTGTAACCTTTCCACGGCATTTCGAGAAACAAAGCGCCCGATACGCAAAGCTAAAGGTCTGCGAATCTTGTATTACGAACATCTGTGCGCGTCGAGTGCGCTAAACTCATCGACAGTATGATTCGATGCAATAGGAGGCAAGGAGCTTCCATGTCTGATTCTTCTATCGTTATTCGCGGCGCTCGTGAGCACAACCTCCGTGATATCGATGTTTCCATTCCGCGTGACCAACTCGTGGTCATTACCGGTCTTTCTGGCTCGGGCAAGAGTTCGCTGGCATTTGACACTATCTATGCCGAGGGCCAGCGTCGATACGTTGAGAGCCTTTCGAGCTATGCGCGCCAGTTCTTGGGCCAGATGGACAAACCCGACTTGGATTCAATCGACGGCCTTTCGCCGGCGGTGTCGATTGACCAAAAGACGACGTCTAAAAACCCTCGCTCGACGGTTGGCACCGTAACCGAGATTTATGACTATCTGCGCCTGCTGTTCGCCCGTGTGGGCACCCCGCACTGTCCCGAATGCGGCCGCGTCATTGAGCGCCAGACGACCGACCAGGTTGCCGACAAAGTCTTGGCGGCGGGGGAGGGTCGCCGCGCGTTTGTGCTGGCACCGGTGGTGCGCGGGCGAAAAGGCGAGTACACCAAACTGTTTGAGGACCTTCGCGCCGAGGGCTTTAGCCGCGTGCGTGTCGACGGCGAAGTGCGCTCGCTCGATGATCCGATCGATCTGGACAAGAAGTTCAAACACGATATCGAGGTCGTAGTCGACCGCATCGTGATCCGTGAGAATTCTCTGGGCCGTATCGCCGAGTCTGTTGAGCAGGCGACCGCGCTGGCTCACGGCAATGTAAACGTGTACATGCTGCCCGATCGTGATGCTCCCGAGGGGACCGAGGGCGAGCTGCTGGAGTATTCGTTGGCCTTGGCGTGCCCGGAGCATGGTCACTCCATTGACGATCTTCAGCCGCGTGATTTTTCGTTCAACGCTCCCTATGGCGCATGTCCTGAGTGCGACGGCCTGGGCTTTAAGAAAACCGTTGATGCCGAGGCGCTGATCGAGGACCCCTCGAAGTCCATTGCCGACGGAGTCTTTGGTAGCCTGTTTGGCAATTCGAACTACTATCCGCAGATTTTTGCTGCGGTCTGCAAACACTTTAAGGTGAGCACCGATACGCCGTGGAAGGACTTGCCCCCTCGCGTGCGTCGTGCATTCTTGGATGGCCTGGGCGATACGAAGATCTCGGTCGACTACCAAAAGCTCGACGGACGTCGCAGCCAGTGGGATACCAAGTTTTCGGGCGTTCGCAACATCCTGTACGAACGCTATACCGAGACGACGAACGAGAACACCAAGGCGCGCCTGGAGAAGTACATTCGCGAGGAGCCGTGCTCGAGCTGCCATGGCGCTCGCCTGCGCCCCGAGATGCTCGCCGTCACCGTGGGCGGCAAGTCCATTTATGAGGTTTGCTGCCTGTCGTGCCGTGAGTCGCTCGAGTTTTTTGAGGGCCTGGAGCTCACCGAGCGCCAACAGTTTATCGGCGGGCGCATCGTCAAGGAAATCCTGGAGCGCTTGCGTTTTCTGGTCGATGTTGGACTCGACTATCTGACGCTCGATCGTGCCTCGGCGACGCTTTCCGGTGGCGAGGCGCAGCGTATTCGCCTGGCAACGCAGATCGGCGCGGGTCTCATGGGCGTGCTCTATATTCTGGATGAGCCCTCAATCGGTCTTCATCAGCGTGACAACGAGCGCCTGATCAAGACGCTCGAGCGCCTGCGCGATATCGGCAATACCGTTATCGTCGTCGAACACGACGAGGATACAATCCGTGCCGCCGACTACGTGATCGACATGGGGCCCGGCGCCGGCGTCAACGGCGGACACGTAGTCGCGGCGGGAACGCCTGCCGATATCATGGCGTGTCCCGAGTCGATGACGGGCGCTTATCTGACCGGTAAACGAATGATCCGGGTGCCTGATGAACGGCGCAAGCCCGGTCGCGGCTGCCTTAAAATTACGGGCGCTCGAGCCAACAACCTCAAAAACGTTACTGCCAAAATCGAGTTTGGTACGCTTACGGTTGTTACCGGCGTGTCGGGATCGGGCAAGAGCTCCCTGGTTACCGACACCATTGCGCCTGCCCTTACGAATGCCATTCACCGCTCGACGCGCCCTGTGGGTCCGTATAAAAAAATCGAGGGCATCGAGTGCATCGATAAGGTTATCGATATCGACCAGTCGCCGATTGGCCGCACGCCGCGCTCCAACCCTGCTACCTATATCGGCCTGTGGGATGATCTTCGCGCTCTGTTTGCGAGTACGCCGGAGTCGAAGGCGCGCGGCTACTCGCCGGGTCGTTTCTCCTTTAACGTGAGTGGCGGGCGCTGTGAGGCGTGCAAGGGCGACGGACAGATCAAGATCGAGATGCACTTCCTTCCCGATATCTACGTTCCCTGCGAAGTTTGCGGCGGTAAACGCTACAACCGCGAGACACTCGAGGTCACCTACCGTGGCAAGACCATCTCGGACGTACTTGACATGAGCGTGGCCGAGGCACTGGCTTTCTTTGGGAATATCCCGCAGATTAAGCGAAAGCTCCAGACGCTGTACGATGTAGGCTTGGGCTACGTGAGCCTGGGCCAGCCCGCCACGACGCTTTCGGGCGGCGAGGCGCAGCGTGTGAAACTCGCCAAGGAGCTTCATCGACGCCAGACGGGCAAGACGTTCTATATTTTGGACGAGCCGACGACCGGCCTTCATTTTGAGGACGTCCGCCAGCTGCTCGATGTGCTGCAGCGCTTGGTCGATGCGGGCAACACAGTGCTGGTGATTGAACACAACCTTGATGTCATCAAGGTTGCCGACCGCCTGATCGATATGGGTCCCGAGGGCGGTAACGGCGGCGGAACCGTCGTGGTTTCGGGCACACCGGAGCAGGTTGCGGACTGTCCGCGGAGTTATACGGGCAAGTTTTTGGCGCCGTTGCTCAGACGTGACCGGGAGCGTCAGGCTCAACTTGATGCTCAATAAATAGGCGATTCAGTTTATGGGCGCCATCGACTCCTTGTGATTCGATGGCGCTTGCTGTGCCGAAGTGACGTATGCAGCCGAATTGGACATATACTTAATCCTTGCGTCCGAATGCGAGGGAAAGGATATGTCATGGCAAAGGCTGTAAAGACGCCAAAAACCAATGCGATGCGCGAGCTGGAAAGCGCCGGCATTTCCTATGTTCTACATACGTACGAAGACGATGGTGATGAGTCGGTGGGCCTGGGGGTCGCGATTTCGGAGCAGCTTGGCGAGGAGCCCGGTCAAGGATTTAAGACTTTGGTCTGCGTGACACCGTCCAACGACTATGTCGTGTGCTGCATCCCTGTTGCCGACGAGCTCGATCTAAAGTCCGCCGCGCGTGCCGCGGGGGAGAAGTCCTTGGCCATGATGCATGTGAAGGATTTGCTTGCGGCGACTGGCTACGTTCGCGGCGGCTGCAGCCCGGTCGGTATGAAAAAACGCTACCGGACGCTCATTGATGAGACATGTGTCCTTTGGGATACCATTTTTATTTCGGGAGGCAAGCGTGGTTATCAGCTCGAGCTTGCACCCGATGATTTAATTGCATTTTGCGGGGCGACGGTTGCCGCGATTACGAGAGAGGACTGAGCGATGCCGCAGGAAGAATTGAAGCGCGGAGCTCATCTTGCAAAAGAATCTGCGCCTCAGACACCCTCATCCGAAGCTTCTTCGTCGCGAGATGACACTGACGACATGGGCTCGTCGGACTACTCCACGGTTGGTCGTTCCGCCGGGCTTATGACCATCCTGACTATCGTGTCTCGCGTCACCGGTTTTATCCGCACGTGGGCAATGGCGGCCGCTATCGGCATGTCGCTACTCTCGTCCTCCTATCAGGTCGCCAACAACCTGCCCAATATGCTCTACGAACTCGTGATGGGCGGCATGCTCGTGACGGCGTTTTTGCCCGTGTACATGGGCGTGAGGCGTGAGCAGGGTCGCGAGGCCTCAAACGAGTACGTG
Organism: Collinsella aerofaciens; assembly: GCA_048184855.1. Taxonomy (GTDB): domain Bacteria; phylum Actinomycetota; class Coriobacteriia; order Coriobacteriales; family Coriobacteriaceae; genus Collinsella; species Collinsella aerofaciens_CA. Next base: position 9,105 of record DBEYYU010000026.1, on the reverse strand, counting down.
GGCAACCTGCTCGGCATTCTGCTTTTGGTGCTGGGTGGCATTTCGTTGCTGGGGACCGTGTTCGCCCCGGGCTTTATCTGGACGCAATCGTTCCTTTCGGGTGACGGCGGCAGCATGGATACCGCTGCGTTCATGTTCCGTTTCTTTGCCATCCAGATTCTGTTTTATGGTTTGGGCTCGGTGTTCTCGGGCGTTCTCAACGCACACCGCGACTACTTCTGGTCGACGTTTGCTCCGGTCCTCAACAATGTGATCGTCATTGCGAGCTTTATGGGTTTTGCGCCCGTGTCCGCACAGTTTGGCGAACGTGCCGGCATCATCTTGATTGCGGCCGGTACGACCCTCGGTGTCTTTGTTCAGATGGCATGTCAGATCCCCGCGCTTGGCAAGCACGGCGTGCATCCCCATATCCATATCGACTTTAAGGACCCCGCACTGCGGCAGACGATTGCGCTCGGTATCCCGACGCTGCTCGCCACGGTGTGCATGTTTGTCTCGACTTCTATCACCAACGCTGCCGCGCTGGTGGTCCAGCCCGAGACTGGTCCTTCCGTCATCGCCTATGCGCGCCTGTGGTACACGCTGCCCTACGCGCTGATTGCCGCCTCGCTTTCGACGGCGCTCTATACCGAGCTCTCTCACGACGCGCAGGAGAAGGATTACGACAGCGTTCGCACGGGCATTTCGCGTGGCGTCGCCCAGATGCTGTTCTTCCTGATTCCGTTCGCGCTGTACCTGATTGTCTTCGCGCGTCCGCTCAACATGATCTACTGTGCTGGCAAGTTCGATGAATCCGGCGTGACGCTGGTGTCCGAGTACCTTGTCTACCTGGCGCTCTCGCTGCCGCTCTACGGCGTGGTCGTGTTGATGCAGAAGAGCTTCTCTGCCTTGCTCGACATGAAGCCCTATAGTCGCTATTGCCTGTATTCTGCCATCGGCCAGGCCGGCTCGGTTCTGCTGTTTGGCGTTGTGCTGGGCTTCGGCATGCCGGCAATCGCGCTTTCGTATGTCGTCGACTACGTGATCTTGGTCGGTTGTTCGCTGTGGTGGCTGCGTCGTCGTCTGCGTGGCCTTCAGGTCAAATCTATCCTGCATGGCGGTTTCTTTGGCCTTTTGCTCGGTGGCCTGGGTGCTGCCGCAGGCGCCGGCGTCATGTGGGCGCTTGAACACTTTGTCGGGGTACTTGGCGGCTCGATTCTGATTACTCTTGGCTATGTTTGCGTTGCGGGTGTCGTCTCGCTTGCTGTTACCTTTGGCCTTGCCGTCGTTCTTAAGATGCCCGAGGTCTCGGCGCTGCTTCGTCGCAAGTAGGTGCGTGTGGCCGGTCACGACAACATTCCAACACTCGCCGAGCAGGTTTCGCGCGTTCCCACGCAGCCCGGATGTTACCTTTGGAAAGATGCCAAGGGCGATGTCATCTACGTTGGCAAGGCGAAAAACCTGCGTTCCCGTATGCGCCAGTACGTGACGCTGCAGGATGAGCGCCAAAAAATACCGCTCATGATGCAATTGGTTGCGAGCTTTGACTACATCGTTGTCGAAACCGAGCATGAGGCGCTTGTACTCGAGCGCAACCTGATCGGCCAGTACCATCCGTACTTTAACGTCGACCTCAAGGATGACAAGAGCTACCCCTTTATCGCCATTACAAAGGGCGACCTGTATCCCGCTATCAAATACACGCGCGAGCGTCATAAGCCGGGAACGCGTTATTTTGGTCCCTATACCGATAGCCGCGCGGCGCGTGAGACCATTGACACGCTGCGCAAGGTGATCCCGATCTGCTCGGCTTCTTGTGCGGAGTGGCGTCGTTGTCGTCGTATCGTCGAGTCCCACAAGGGCGAGGAAGACATCGTCAATATGATTTGCGCGCAAAACGGGCGTCCCTGCTTCGACTACCATGTCGGGCGCGGCCCAGGTGCGTGTGTCGGCGCGATTTCTCCTACGGACTATGCCAAGAACGTCAAGCGTGTCGAGCGCTTTTTGTCGGGCCATCGCAAGGATGTCGTCGATGAGCTGACCTCCGAGATGACGGATGCCGCCGAGGCGCTCGACTTTGAGCGCGCGGCACGCGTCAAACGTCGTTTGGAGGTCATCAGGGGTCTGGACGACCGTCAGCAAGTCGTTTTTCCCTCCAGTGTCGATATCGATGTCATCGGTTTCTATCGCGAGGAGACCATCTCCGCCGCTTGCGTCTTTGTCGTGCGTGAGGGTCGAACGGTTCGAACCTGCGAGTTTATTCTCGACAAGGGTCTTGATGTTGACGAGGAAGAGCTCCAGTCGGGCTTTCTTAAGCGCTATTACGACGAGACGGCTGATATTCCAGCTGAGATAAACCTCTCTGTCGAGCTTGAGGATGCGGAGGCGCTGGGGGAGTGGCTTGCAGGCAAGCGCGAGCGTTCCTGCCATCTCCATAGGCCGCAGCGTGGCGAAAAGCACCGTTTGCTCGATATGGCATCCAAAAATGCGCGCCATGCCCTCATGCGCTACATGATGCGAACGGGGTACGCTGACGACCGCACCAATCAAGCGCTCCTGGAGCTCGAAAGCGCGCTGGCGCTGCCGGCGCCGCCGATGCGTATCGAGTGCTTCGATATCTCGACGCTGCATGGAACCTTTACGGTCGCCTCGATGGTGGTGTTTACCAACGGACGCGCCGACAAGAGCCAGTACCGTCGTTTTAAAATTCAGGCCGAATTGGACGAGGCAAACGACTTCGTGTCGATGTCCGAGGTTTTGGGACGACGCTATGCTCCCGAGCGCATGGTCGACGAGCGCTTTGGCTCGCGCCCCGATTTGCTCGTTGTCGATGGCGGTAAGCCGCAATTGACCGCTGCGATCAAGCAACTTGAGGCTCTTGGGCTCGATATACCGGTTTGTGGCTTGGCGAAGGCCGATGAGGAAGTTTTCGTGCCTTGGGACGAGACTCCCGTCGTGCTGCCGACCGGGTCTGCTTCGCTCTATCTAATTAAACAGGTTCGCGATGAGTCCCACCGATTTGCCATCACGTTCCATCGCGAGTTGCGCGATAAAGCCATGACGGTTTCGGTACTCGATGACGTTCCAGGCGTGGGACCCACCAGAAAACGTGCCCTTATGCGCCATTTTGGCTCGATGAAGCGTTTGCGCGCGGCGAGCGAGCAAGAGATCGCGGAAGTTCGCGGCATACCTGCCGATGTTGCCAAGGCGGTCCACGAGGCGCTCGTTGCATGGAATGCCGAGCGCGCCGAGGCGGCGGCTGGCCATTCCGATAGCTAAACACGAGCCAAACAACTGATATACATGATTGCGCGATTTTCAACCATTTATTTCGCCATGATTGCCTGCTGGTTTCGGGTTTTATTAACGCTAAAACGTTTGACTAACCCAAGCGAAAACCCTGCTATCCTGCGGGTTGACGAAGACTGATATCTCACCTCGCCGATACATACTGTCTGGCGAATCGTTTGTCAACGAATTCGGTGAACGGTAGTAAATACCGTTCAAGCGTATGTATGTATCGGTCGCCGAGCGCGGCACCTCAGTTGGGTTCGTCGGTAGGTAAGGTATATATCGTCCGCAAGTTGCGCGGGGGCAAGTCTAGGTGCTCCCGAGTAAGATTCTCTATTGATAGGAGAAGACATGGCCATCATCAACAAGGGTATGTCCAGGCGTTCGTTCCTCGGCCTCACCGGCAGCGTCGCTGCTGTCGCAGGGCTTGGTCTCACCGGCTGCGGTGGCAGCTCTAGCGACGAGGGTTCCGCTTCCGGTTCCACCGATTCCGCCAACCGTGGCGGCGGCGTGATCACCGCTGGTTCCGCTTACGCTCCGTCCAGCTTCGATCCCGCCAGCACCGGCTCCGCTGTGGGCCTGGGTGCTAACTGGCACGTCGTCGAGGGCCTCTACGGCATCGATTACCACGACTACAGCACCTTCAACGAGCTCGCCACCGACGATCCCAAGTCCGTGGACGACACCACTTTCGAGGTCACCATCCGCAAGGGCGCCAAGTTCTCCGATGGCACCGAGGTCACCGCTGACGATGTCGTTGCCTCCTACACCGCTTGCGCCGCTTCCGCTACCTATGCTCCGTTCTTCCAGCCCTTCGAGTCCATCGAGGCCAAGGACGCCAGCACCGTGACGGTCAAGACCAAGGTCCCCAACTTCTCCCTGCTCAAGGATCGTCTGGCCATCGTCCGCGTTACCCCGGCCACCCAGACCGAGGAGGATCGCGCCAAGCAGCCGATCGGCTCCGGCCCCTGGATGTACGACTCTATCTCCGATACCGAGATTACCCTGGTTCCCAACCCCGAGTACAACGGTGAGTATGCTGCCGAGGATAAGAAGATCCAGTACAGCATCCTGACCGACCCCACCGCTCGCGTTACCGCTCAGCAGGAGGGCTCCACGCTCGTTATGGAGCTCGTTACCGCTGACGCCGTCGACCAGCTTGAGAGCGCCGGCTGCAAGATCGATAACGTTCAGGGTTTCGGCACCCGCTTCATCATGTTCAACGTCGCCAAGGAGCCTTGGAACAACGTCAAGGTCCGTCAGGCTGTCATGTATGCGCTCGACACCGAGAAGATGGTCAGCAACACCTTCGCCGGCCTTGCCACCGCTGCCAGCTGCTACCTGCCCAAGAGCTTCACCAACTATCATGAGGCTTCCACGGTGTACAAGACCGACGCCAAGAAGGCTAAGAAGCTCATCGAGGAGTCTGGCATCACCCCGGGTGCCATCACCCTGCGCACCACCGACAACGAGCAGATTAAGGGCATGGCCGCCCAGGTCAAGAACGACCTCGACGCTCTCGGCTTCGATGTGACCATCCAGACCGATACCTCGCCGGCCACCTACGCTGCCATCGACGGCGGCGAGGCCTACGATATCCTCCTTGCCCCTGGCGATCCTTCCTGCTTCGGCGCCGACCCCGACCTGCTGCTCAACTGGTGGTACGGCGACAACGTCTGGATGCAGACCCGTTGCCCGTGGAAGGAGTCCGCTGAGTGGCAGAAGCTCCACAGTCTCATGGACGAGGCTCTTGCCGCCGAGGGCGACGAGCAGCAGAAGAAGTGGAACGAGTGCTTCGACATCATTGCCGACAACGCCGTTCTGTACCCCGTTGTCCACGTCAAGACCGTCTCCGCTTCCTGGGACGATCCGTCCACTGCGCCCAACGGCGAGGCCCTCGATGGCTTCAAGGGCATCGGCACGACGAGCATGTCCTTCAGGGGCGTTGCGACCGTCAAGGCGTAAGACTCGCTTGAGTCTGTATGCAGGATGTCGGTCATTGGGGCCGTATCCTCATAGTTGAAACAAAGACCCGGGCGGCAACGATGTCGCTCGGGTCTTGTAATGAGTACCCGTACTCATATACCAGTTGGTCCTACCGACAAAAGAAAGGGGAGAGAACGTGAACAACTTGCTACGTTTGATTGGAAGGCGTCTTGTGGCGCTGCCGATCATGGCATTGGGCGTCACCGTCCTGGTGTTCTTCCTTATGTCGTTCTCCAAGACCGACCCCGCCTACACGGCGTTGGGTGACGGTGCCTCGCCCGAGGCGGTTGCCGAGTACCATGAGAAGTATGGTCTGGACGACCCCTGGCCCGTGCGCTACGTGCGCTATATGGGCGATTTGATCCATGGCGACATGGGCACCTATGGTGCTGCTCGCAACTCCGTTGCCAAGCGCATCTCCACGGCCCTGCCCGTCACGATGCAGCTGACCTTTATCGGTCTTGCCATCGGTGCGGTCGTTTCGTTTTTGCTCGGCGTCATCGCGGCACTGTATCGCGACAAATGGCCGGACCAAGTGATCCGCGTCTTTTCCATCGCCGGCTTGGCAACCCCGTCGTTCTGGCTTGCCGTTCTGTTGATCCTGCTGTTCTCTTCCTACCTTAAGGTGCTCCCGGCATCGGGTGCTCTGCCTCACTTCACCACGAATCCGGTTGGCTATCTGGGACGTATGATCATGCCCGCTATCGCCTTGGCATTTCCGCTGACGGGCCAGATGACTCGTATCGTGCGTACCGCCATGGTCGAGGAGCTCGACAAGGATTATGTCCGTATGGCTCGCGGCGCCGGCGTTCCCGAGAAGGTCGTCGTCGGCATCAACGTTCTTCGCAATGCGCTGATCACCCCGGTCACCACCCTCGGTCTTAAGATCGGTTACCTCATGGGCGGCGCCGTCGTCATCGAGGTTATCTTCAACCTCCCCGGCATGGGCACTGCGATTCTGCAGGGCGTTCAGGGCAACGAGGCGAACCTGGTTCAGGGCGTCGTCATCGTCGTTGCTCTCGCCTTCATCATCATCAACATCGTGGTTGACATGCTCTACCTGCTCATCAACCCGCGCATCAGGACGGTGTAGATTATGGTAAAGATTCGAGAGAAGCAAACCGAGCAGCTCGAGAAGGCTGCCTCCAAGGGGCTCAAGCTCGGTGGCTGGAAGAAGATGACGCTGTCTTCTAAGATTGCCGCCGTCGTGCTGGTGCTGGTCGCCCTGACTGCGATTCTGGCGCCCCTTCTTGCCCCCTATAGCCCGGTCGAGATCTTTACGGCTCGCCAGGCTCCCGGCAACGGATTTATCTTCGGTACCGACGATAAGGGTCGCGACATTCTGTCGCGTATGCTCTACGGTGGTCGTTACTCGCTGATTATCGGCTTTGGCGCCACCGCCATGGCTCTGGTCTGCGGCTCGGTCGTGGGCGCCCTTGCAGCGGTTTCGCGCAAGGCCGTCTCCGAGACGATCATGCGTATCCTGGACATCATCATGTCCATCCCGGGCATCGCCCTCGCGGCCGTCTTTGTCTCCATCCTGGGCAACTCCGTGCCGTCGATCATCTTCGCCATCGGCTTTATGTACACTCCGCAGATTGCCCGTATCGTGCGCGCCAACATCGTGTCCGAGTACGGCGAGGACTATGTCCGCGCGGTCATCGTTTCCGGCGCCAAGGCTCCGTGGATTTTGATCAAGCATGTTCTGCGTAACTGCATCGCCCCGATCATGGTCTTCACCGTTACCCTGGTCGCCGACGCCATCATCTTCGAGGCCTCGCTGACCTTCATCGGCGCTGGTATCCAGGAGCCCACCGCTACCTGGGGCAACATCCTCGCCGACGCCCGCGGCGGCGTGCTCGCCGGCCGTTGGTGGCAGGCACTGTTCCCGGGCCTGGCCATCATGATCACCTGCCTGGCGCTCAACATCCTCTCCGAGGGTATTACCGACGCCATGGCCGCTGCTCCCTCCGCCGCCCTGGATCCCACCGATTCCTCCAAGCGTCGCGAGGCCGACCTGCTGGTCTCCGACCCCGTTCGCGCTTACAAGGAGCAGGCCCAGTCCCTCTCCGCTCGCCTTGGCGCCCTGCGCGATGTCGAGCTCAAGCGTGACGATCGCCATGTGCCCGACGAGTCTGTTGAACCGATTCTCTCGGTCCGTGACTTCTGCATCCAGTTTGAGCATCACGGTGATATCAACGTCGTCGACCATGTCAACTTTGACGTCCGTCCTGGTCAGACCATGGGCCTGGTGGGCGAGTCCGGTTGCGGTAAGTCCATCACCACGCTGGCCATCATGGGCCTGACCGACGATGACGAGCACCTTTCCGGCGAGGTTCTCTGGGAGGGCCGCGACCTGCTCAAGATGAGCAAGAAGGAGTGGTTCGGCCTGCGCGGTACCGATATCGCTATGGTCTATCAGGACGCCCTGTCCTCGCTCAACCCCTCCATGCTCATCTCTGCCCAGATGAAGCAGCTCACCAAGCGCGGCGGAACCCGCAGCGCCGAGGAGCTCCTGGAGCTCGTCGGCCTCGATCCCAAGCGCACGCTCGAGAGCTATCCGCACGAGCTTTCCGGCGGCCAGCGTCAGCGTGTCCTGATCGCTATGGCCCTTACCCGCGACCCCAAGCTGGTCATCTGCGACGAACCCACGACCGCTCTGGACGTTACCGTCCAGAAGCAGGTCATCAAGCTGCTCAACGATCTTCAGGCCAAGCTCGGCTTTGCCATGATCTTCGTTTCGCACGACCTGGCGCTGGTCGCCGAGGTCGCCCACAACATCACGGTTATGTACGCTGGCCAGGTTATCGAGCAGGCACCCACCAAGGAGCTGCTCACCAACCCGATCCACGAGTACACCCGCGGTCTTCTGGGTTCCGTTCTGTCCATCGAGAGCGGTTCGGGCCGCCTGCACCAGGTGCCCGGCGCCGTTCCGAGTCCGCGCGATTTCCCCAAGGGCGATCGCTTCGCGCCCCGCTCGAGCCATCCGCGTATTGGCCTGGACACCCGTCCGGTCTTCAAGCGCGTGCCCGGCACCGAGCACTTCTATTCCGAGCTCCCCGACGAGGTGCTCAAGGCAAATGGTTTGACCCCTCACGCGGAGGTGATGTAGATGAGCGAGACCGCAGTCAACGGCGTCGAGCCGATCATCTTCCTTGATGACGTCCACGTCACCTTTAGGACCCGTACCGGCTCGATTCTGCACCCCAACCTGGTTCACGCCGTCCAGGGTGTAACGATTAAGCTCATGCCCGGTCAGACGATCGGCATCGTCGGCGAGTCCGGTTGCGGTAAGTCCACCACCGCCAACGTCATGTGCGGCCTGCAGGCCCCCACGAGCGGCAAGGTCTACTTTAAGGGCAAGGACGTTACCAAACGTACCGCCGAGGACCGTCGCCACATGGGTCGCGTCATCTCGGTCGTGTTTCAAAACCCGGCCACGGCGCTCAACCCCCGCATGGTCGTTCGCGAGCAACTGCTCGACCCCATGCGCGTCCACAACCTGGGTACCGAGGCCGAGCAGGAGAAGCGCGTCAAAGAGCTCCTGGAGCTCACCGGTCTGCCCAGCTCCGCCGCCGAGGTTCTTCCCGGTCAGCTTTCGGGCGGCCAGCGCCAGCGCGTCGCAATTGCCCGTGCCCTGTCGCTGAACCCCGATGCCATCATCGCCGACGAGCCCACCTCGGCTCTGGACGTTTCGGTCCGCGCGCAGATTCTGAACCTGCTGACCGACCTTAAGAAGGAGCTCGGCCTGGCCATGGTGTTCATCAGCCATGACATCCAGACGGTCCGCTATATCTCTGACGACATCATCGTTATGAATGGCGGCAAGATCGTCGAGCAGGGCGAGGC
>DBEYYU010000025.1:0-9527 GCA_048184855.1 Collinsella aerofaciens | reverse complement strand
CCCGGATGCGACACTGAAGTGAGTGTCCATCCTCGCAGTATCCGGTTCTCAAGGTGCACGCCTGCGCTGGTTCCCGGTTCCACCGGGCCGCGCGGCAAGGAGATATATTGCCAGACCGGAGGGGCGCCGTGGGCGGGAATCGCGCACTCCATATTTTGTTCACAAATGAATAGATCCCTCAGTCGCGTCACTGAGGTTAAAACTGAAGCATTGGCTTCTGATATTGGCGATGACCAGCTGTTTTACGAGTATTGAGACATCGGTCATCTCTGGAGCGCTACTTTACTCCAAAGGCATCAGCTATTTGTTTCCCATCGGTAAAAGGCGGGTTTTGTTCGCCAAGCGTTCTTATATATAGATAGATACGGGTTCGAACCCATGAAAGGGCGACAAAAAAGACGGCCAACCGAAGTTGACCGTCTCAACAATCTTTGGGTGGGCCGTCAGGGGTTCAGCCTGCTTCGCAGGCGGCCGCTGCGGCGCTTTCGCGCCTTGCGCGCTGCGCTGGCAAACGCTCATGCGTTTCCTCAGCTCCGCGCCCTTTCGGGTTCGAACCCGTGCCGCGGTAACAAAAAAGCGGCCGGCATCCGCCAGTCGCTTTTCTATTCTATGGTGGGCCGTCAGGGGTTCGAACCCTGGACCTTGGGATTAAAAGTCCCCTGCTCTGCCAGCTGAGCTAACGGCCCGCGGGTGGCATTGTACCACGGTCTGGGACTATTCCCAACTCCATTGGCCGTTCTGGAAAATCACAACTTCACGTCCATCAGGCGTAATGCCCGTAATATCGATGTCGTCCGTGCCGATCATAAAATCGACGTGCGTGCTCGAGACGTTAACGCCATGCTCCAGGAGCTCCTCCTTGGACATGTCATACCCACCCTCGATGCATTCGGGGAAACCGACACCTAGCGCGAGATGGCAGCTAGCGTTCTCGTCATAGAGCGTGTCATAGAACAGAACGCCGCTTTCGCGGATCGGAGTGTTCTTGGAAATGAGCGCGACCTCGCCCAGATGAGCGGCACCTTCATCGGTGTCAATAATGCTCGCAAGCGTTGCCTTGCCCACGCGGGCGTCGTAGTCCACCACGCGGCCGCCCTCGAACTTAATCCAAAAATCTTCGACTTTATTGCCGTGGTGGATGAGCGGCATGGCCGAGTACACGATACCGTCGGCGCGCATGCGATCGGGCGAGGTGAAGACTTCCTCGGTGGGAATGTTGGGGAAGAAGGGGTGTCCATCGGGCGTCTTGCCCTTGCCGCCGGCCCACTCGTGACCCTTCGTCATGCCAATCGTCAGATCGGTTCCATTTGCCGCGGTGTAATGCAAGTAGTCGAAACGATTGTCGTTCAGGAAACGCAGGTTCTTTTCGAATGCGGCGTCATGGAGTTCCCAGTCGCTCTCCGGGTCCTGGCCATCGGCGCGCGCGGTGTGCAAAATCGCATTCCACAGTTTATAGATTGCAACCTCATCGGCGTCTCCTGGGAACACCTCGTGCGCCCAAGCCACGACCGGAGCGCCGGCGATGCACCACGGATTGATGTTGTAATCCAGTCCACGGCGGAAAACTTTGCACTGCGTATTCCTCGCCTTTGATGCCGCGGCCGGCTTGGCTGGATCGATGCCCTTGAGGGCCGCAGGATCCGCACCTTCGATAAAGACAAAGCAGGCACCATCCTGGGCCAAGGAATCCAGCTGCATGCGCTTCCACTCGGGTGTCTGCTCAAAATAGCTTTTCTCGACATGCTCGTACGTGAGCCTCGTCACGGCATCATCGGCCCAAATGACCGTCACGTGGCCGGCGGCGGCAGCATAGGCCTCCGCGACCACCACGCGCGCAAACGGCGCGCACTCGACCGGAGACTGAACGACGACCTCCTGGCCGGGCTTGACGTTTACGCCCTTGCGGACGACCAGGCGCGCGTAGTTTTTAATCTTGGGCTCCAGGGCCTTCATGCCCTCCAGAGCCTCTTCGACCGTCAGGGCAGCTCGAATCATGTGCCACTCCATCTATCTATAGAACAGTAAAAAGGCGCGCCGCAAAAACGACGCGCCTTATATCTTAGCGATAAGTATGTATGCAAACGCTACTTCTTCTTGGAGTCCTTCTGGTCCTCCTCGGCAGCCGCGCGCTCAATAAGAGCGTTGAGCTTGTTCTCGGACATGCCCTCGGCCTGCGCGCGGTACATGTTGCGCAAGGGACGAATACGAGCGAAGTCGTAGATAAAGTCACCTAGGATGATGACATAGGACAAAACGATGCCGACCATCTGGACAGGGCTGGACACCATGCCAGCGGGAGCGAAGTACAGCGAGGCCCAAATTGCCACGACGAGCACCATGCCAATGGCGAGCACAATCCACCAGATGCGACGGCGCTTGGTGTAGTCCTCGTCCTGCTTGAGGAGGATATTCGACACCGTATAGATGCGGTCCTCCTTGGCGCGCTGCTTGGCCTTGCGGGCGCGCTTCTCCTCTTTAGAGAGGCCCTCGAGGTTCTCGCCCTTCTCGAGCTCTTTGCGGCGTGCCTTAGACGAAGCCGGCACGATGCGAACGGAGCTCGCTGCTTGGCGGGCGGGCTTAGCAGATGCGGCAGACTTGCGCGCAACCCCGGTAACTTCGTGGGATTGCGTGCGCTTGTTCGTGGCGCTACGGGTACTCACTTATGCGTTCTCCTTCATGCTTGTGAACTGGGAGCCGGTGATGATCTGGAAGGCCTCGCGATAGCGCTCGGACGTGCCATCGATGACCTCGGCGGGCAGGTGCGGGGTCTCCCCCGTCATATCCCAGTTGGCCTTGAGCCAATTGCGGACGAATTGCTTGTCGTAGCTAGGCTGGATCTTGCCCTCCTCGTAGCTGGCAGCAGGCCAGAAACGGCTGGAGTCGGGCGTGAGGCACTCGTCGATCAGCGTGACCTTGCCATCAATAACACCAAACTCGAACTTGGTGTCGGCAATGATGATGCCACGGGTCGCGGCGTACTCGGCAGCGGCCTTGTAGATCTTGAGGGAAAGGTCACGAATCTGCGTGGCGATGTCCTCGCCCACGATCTCGCAGCAACGCTCGAACGAGATGTTCTCGTCGTGGTCACCGATCTCGGCCTTCGTGGACGGCGTGAACAACGGCTCGGGAAGCTTGGAAGCCTCGGTCAGGCCCTCAGGCAGCTGGATGCCGCAGACGGTGCCGTTCTCGTCGTAGGTCTTCTTGCCCGAACCGGTCAGATAGCCGCGGACGATGCACTCGATAGGAATCGTCTGGGCCTTCTTAACCAGCATGGCGCGGCCAGCGAGGTAGTCACGATACTCAGCAAACTCCTCGGGGAAATCCGCCGGGTCGATGGAAACGAGATGGTTGGGGACGATGTCGGCAAACTTATCGAACCAGAATGCCGAGATGCGATTGAGCACCTCTCCCTTAAACGGAATCTCGTCGGGAAGAATGAAGTCGAACGCAGAAATGCGGTCGGTGGCGACCATCAGCAGGTTTTCACCGGCATCGTAAATATCACGAACCTTGCCACGGGAATCCGGACGACGCTCCATCGTTGTCACGTGAGTCACTCCTTACCTAAATACGACAGAAATGCGGGTTCTTTCCCGCATGTTTTCGCAAACTCGGAGCGGCAGGGACGCGGCCCCTCCTTCACCGAATAGCGAAAAGCTAGTGCTCCATTGTAGTAGATGCCGCGTCTGCCGTGTGCTCGCGGGGCAGATGAATTGTAAAAGTCGTACCCTTTCCAAGCTCCGACTCCACGGATATGTAGCCATGGTGACGCTCGACAATCTGCTTGGTCACGGCGAGGCCGACGCCCAGGCCGCCAGCTTCGCGGGCGCGGCTGGCATCGGCGCGCCAAAACCGCCCGAAAATGCGCGACAGATCGTCCTTGGCAATACCGATGCCGGTATCAGAAACGGCAATGCTGACGTGCCTGCGGTCACTGAGCACCGACACCACGACCCAACCGCCCTCGGGGGTGTAGCGCATGGCGTTGCTCATGAGGTTGATAACACATTGCGTGATCATGTCGGGATCTGCCTCGACAACGTCATCGTGGCCCTGCGTCTCATCTGCAAAGCGCAAACGCAGGTCACGGTCGGCAAACAGGCGCTCCTGGCCATTCACAATCGATCGCACGAACGGAACCATGTCCACCGGTTCTAGATTGAGCGGAGCCGTGCTGTTTTCCATACGCGATAGGTCGAGCATCTGCTGCACCAGACGAGCCAGGCGACGCGTCTCGGAAGCAACGGTCTCCAAATGCTCATCGTCGGTGGGATACACGCCATCCTGCATGGCCTCGACCGTTGCGAGCATGGCCATAAGCGGCGTGCGAAGCTCGTGTGCAACGTCTGAGGTCAGGCGCTTCTCGTGTTTCATATCCTTCTCGAGCGAAGTGGCCATCTCATCGAAGGTCTCACCCAGCTGATCGATCTCGTCATCACCGCGCAGTCCCGTGCGAGCCGACAGGTCGCCGTCACGGATTTGCTTTGCGGTACTGGTGATGCGATGAATCGGCTTGGTGAGCATGCGCGACACGAGCGATCCGATAACGACCGAAATGCAGATTGCAACAACCGCGGCGAGGGCCATGGCGTTAAAGGTCTTCTCCCTAAACGCAGAGTCCGCCTTGGTGAGCAGAGCGTCGGAGCCGATGGCCCACAGCTTTACCTGTCCGACATGCTCGCCGGAAGACGTTACAATCTCGACGTTAGCAACGCTATCGGAGTCGGTTGGAGCAGACGAGACCGGGCTATGCGATGCCCTCTTGCCGCTCGTGTCGTCGGTCGTAGCCTGGTTTTCGCGTACATCGGCGGTGGCGCTTGCCGAGGGCCAGGAATCGTCATAAACGATCACGCCCTTTTTATTGACGACCTGCATGCCCAGATCGTCGGAAACCAAACTCGACGTTGCGACCGTGCGCAGTTCTCCCGCGGTCCAAGAGCCGTTTTCCTCATATGAGGTCGCCAACTTCTCGGCAGCGGAATTTGCGATTTCGACGATATTGGAGCGTGTGTAATCCGAAAAGACCGTGCCCCACACAACAGAGACAACGCCCACCAGCACCAATACTGTCATGAGCGATGTCAGAGCAAAAGCAAGTGCCATGCGCGAGGGATAGCTCATCGTTGGCCGTGAATCGGAACGAGGCGTGTTCCAACTAGCCTTGGAACCCGCCTCGCTCTCCTGCTTGTGCTTTTGTCCGATTTCAAAGCGCGCAGGTGTCATATGTGATTTCCCTATTTCTCGTCCGACTTATCGGTCTTGGCCGGAGCCTCGAAGCGATAGCCGACACCATGGACGGTGTAGAGCCACTTGGGCTTCTTGGGATCATCGCCCAGCTTGGCGCGAAGATTCTTCACGTGGCTATCGATGGTGCGCTCATAGCCCTCAAAGTCATACCCGAGCACTTTCTCGACCAGCTCCATGCGGTTATACACACGGCCGGGATGGCGGGCAAGCGTGGTGAGCAGCTTGAACTCGGAAGCCGTCAGATCGACTTCCTTGCCCTCGACCAAGATCTTGTGGCCCGAGATATCGATGACCAGATCGCCGAAGTCGAGTACCTCGACGGCGGGCTCGTCGGCCTGATGGGCACGGCGGAACAGAGCGCGAACGCGGGCGACGAGCTCGCGCGGCGAGAACGGCTTAATCAGATAGTCGTCGGCGCCGAGCTCAAGACCGATAATACGGTCCTCGATCTCGCCCTTAGCCGTCAGCATGATGATGGGGACATCCGAGGTATCGCGAATGGTGCGGCAAACGCGCTCGCCGGGAATCTTGGGGAGCATAAGGTCGAGCACGACCAGGTCGAACTGATGCTTCTCGAACTCCTCGATCGCGGACTGGCCGTCGCCGACGCCCACAACCCAGTAGCCTTCGCGCTCGAGATAGGCAGCGACGGCGTCACGGATTGCCTTCTCATCCTCGACCAGCAGAATCTTTTTTGCATCTGAAGCCATAACACGGCCCCCCTGTCTCAATTAGCTAAGAACAAGCCCATTTTAACGCACCTGAGCCCGCCGGATGCCGCTATGACGCGGCAGCTCGGCGGGCGGTACTCACAATTACAACGCGTTTATTCCCCTGTTGGCGCCTTTTTAACCCCTCTAAGCTTAAAGAGAGAATAGACGTGCAGTGACCGTCTCTGGTATACCCTGGCTGTTGCGCACCGTGGCGTACGTAAGGAATGAGTCCGATTTTCCCGCCGTAGCTGGATAATCGCCATACTCCAAAGCGCGGTCGGGCGACAGCAGCGAGCCATAGGTCTTGGCAGAGGTGTCGATCAGGAAATGCGACGCCTGTACCTTAACAAGGTATTTATTCTTCTTGCCAGCCGCACATGCGAGCGGCTCGCGGGACAGGAAGAGGTACGGCCCTCCCTCATTACCGATATATGTGCCCATATTGCCCAGGCTGCCCACGCCACTATAGGCCGCCTCGATAGAAAACACGAAGGTATCGCCCATATATACGGCCTCGAAAGGCGAGACTGACGAGGGAAGGACTAGCTGGGCACGTTTGGTGTTGTTGCCGTCGGTCAGATCGATTGCCGTTATGCCGTAGTAGACGCCCTCGTCGTTGCGGACACGCGGCGAGATGGTCAAAATGCCGTCGCTCGCGCGCGGGGCCGATGCAAAGCGGCCCGTCGATTTCCAAATTACCTCGGCCTTGGATTCATCAAGCGAGCGACGATAGCAAAACGAATCACTACTCGTTTTATTGCCGCCTGCCGAAGGCATTTTATACCAGATGACTGATGCCCCGAACGCCGTAAACAGCGGCGGATCGTAGTCCTTGCCACCTCGATCGAGCTCAACCACGTCGCCAGAGAGCGAAGCGCCCGACAGATTTTGAGCGTAGAGCTTCCACGATGAATTGGCAAAGTTCATCTCAACCCACGCGAATACGCCGTCGCCGGCACGGACATCGTAGAATGCATATCCCGTGCCCTCGATAGGATCCTCGATTAATGTGGTAAGCGAGCCATCGCCCAGGTTGAGCACACCGAGCGTGTTGGCGTGCAGTGCCGATGCGGGCGCCATCATTGCCGCGGCGTAATCGCCGTCGCAGTAGTACAGCAGCGTACCCAGAGGCAGCGTCCACGACGCCGCCGGCTCAAGATCGATGTCGACTGCCTCGTACTCATCCGTAATCGAGATGATTTTGGAATCATCCTTGATAACCTGCGGCTCGCCGGCGGCATCATCGCTGGTGCCCGTTTTTTTCGAGCATCCGGCAAGCACCGTGGCAGCGCCCGCGGCAGCCCCACCGAGTACAAAGCCGCGACGCGATATTCCGTTCTTGATGTGATCGGCGATACCCATTAGGCGATCTCGGTGCGAGCGGCCTCGATAGCGCGTGTAAGCTGGTCGGCGCAGGAGGTCTTTTTCATACCGCAGGTATTACCGGCGAGAACCTCGATTACGCGATCGGCAGGAGCGCCCTCGACCAGCTTGGAGATAGCCTTGAGATTGCCGTCGCAGCCGCCGGTAAACTCAACGCCCATCACCTTGTTGCCGTCATCGGAAAGATCAAGGTGAATATTGCGAGCACACACGCCCTGAGGCTTGTAATCAAACGAAATCATGCGATCCCCTCTCAGAATGTTATTCGAGACGACTATTATCCCCGTCTTTCCCTAAATGCAACGAGGCGCTTTGCCGGCAACACACATTACCAGCAAAGCGCCCTAAAAAGCTAACGTTATGCCCGAACCTACTCGAAGCTCAGCTGCTCCAGACGATCAAAGACCGTGTCGATACGGGTGAGGAAGTCCCACGGATCAAAGATCTCGTCGAGCTTCTCCTGACTGACGGTGCAGCGCGGGTCGGCCTCGAGACGCTCCTTAAAGGTGGGGCCGGAGACACAATCCTGTACCTCGTGCCAGGTTGCCATAGCGTTCTCCTGCACAATGGCGTACGCGTCCTCGCGGGTGATGCCCGTGTCGACGAGGGCGAGCAGTACCTTGGAAGAGAAGATGAGGCCGCGGGTCTTATTGAGGTTGGCCATCATGCGGGCGGGATACAGTTGCAGGCCGTCGATAACGCGAATGAGGCACTGGAACATGTGGTCGAGGGCGATGAAGCTGTCGGCCTGGGCGACGCGCTCGGCAGAGGAGTGCGAAATGTCACGCTCGTGCCACAGGGCGACGTTGTCGAAGGCAACCTGCGCGTTGGCCTTCACGACGCGCGACAGGCCGCAGACCTTCTCCATGGTGATGGGATTGCGCTTGTGCGGCATGGCGGAGCTGCCCTTTTGGCCCTTACGGAACGGCTCCTCGGCCTCGAGCGTATCAGTCTTCTGCAGATTGCGGACCTCGGTCGCGATGCGCTCGCAGGTGGCTGCGGTGGTGGCGAGAACGCCGGCGAGATAGGCGTGATGGTCGCGGCTGATAACCTGCGTGGACAGCGGGTCGTGAACCAGGCCCAGGTGCTCGCAGACATACTCCTCGACAAACGGCTCGATGGAGCTGTACGTGCCGACAGCGCCCGAGATGGCACCAAAGGCAACGTTCTTGCGGGCATCCTCAAGACGGTCCAGATCGCGCTTGAGCTCCCAGGCCCAAGAGCCAAACTTCATGCCAAAGGTCATCGGCTCGGCATGGATGCCATGAGTACGGCCGGCGCAGAGCGTGTTGCGCTCCTCAAAGGCGCGACGCTTGCAGATCTCGCCGAGTTTTTTGACGTCCTCGATGATCAGGTCGCAGGCCTGGGTGAGCTGGTAGCACAGGGCCGTGTCGCCCAGATCGGAGCTGGTCATGCCATAGTGAACCCAGCGGCTGGGCTTGGGGTCGTCCTCGGGAACATCGGCATCGATGTATTCCTTCATGTTGGTCAGGAAGGCAATGACGTCGTGGCGCGTGACTTCCTCGATCTCATCGACCTTCGCCTTCTCAAAGTTGGCATGGTCGCGGATCCACTGGGCCTCGTCTTTGGAAATACCGATCTTGCCGAGCTCCGCCTGGGCCTCGCAGGCCAGAACCTCGATCTCCTGCCAAATGGCGTACTTGTTCTCGAGGGAGAAGATGTGTCCCATCTCCGGGCGGGTATAGCGATCGATCATAGCGGCTCCTTTTTGGTTATTGGCACGTTGGTCGTAACCCAACCATTGTACCGTGCGCAGGTGCAAGTATGGGCAGCAGGCATTAACCTAACATTTTGGAATTGGAGCGAGCATGGGGACGTCCGCGCATTTGCTTCGCAAATCCGCACCGGCTGCGGTCGGCAGACCCGGTCCGCGCACACGCACGGGCACAGCGGGTTGGACCCGACGTTCCCGAGGTCCCCCGTACTCGATGGAGCGGGCAACGGGACATCCGCGTATTTGCTTCGCAAATACGCACCGGCTTCAGGCGCCCGTCGGCGCCTTCGCCTGCTCGCTACAAACGCTTCGCGTTTGCTTAACGCTCGCACCCTGGCGGGTTCGAGTCCCGGCGCTTGGTAGTAAAAAGCACGGCAACGTAACGCTGCCGTGCGTGTGCTTTTTACGGGAGCGGGCACCGGGACTCGAAACCGCGAGTGGCAGCTTGG
>DBEYYU010000024.1:0-17811 GCA_048184855.1 Collinsella aerofaciens | reverse complement strand
ACTTAACCCCCACACCCCTCACGCGGCGGGCAAACTCGCCTTGTGCTCTATCACGCTAAAGTGTATGATTCTGAACGTTACATGACTCACTTTACCTAACTAAAGTGCCATCAAGGGGGAATACCATGAATACCGATATGTCTCGTCGTCAGTTTGTTGGTCTAGCCGGCTCGCTCGCCATGGTGCTTGGCCTTGGTCTTGTCGGTTGCGGCGGTGGTGCCGGCAAGGGTTCCGCTGCCGGTTCTGCTGCAGCCAAGGACGTGAAGGGCGCTGCGGAGTCCAAGAAGCTCGTGGTGGGCTTTGATAAGTCCTATCCTCCGTACGGCTTTGTGGGCGACGATGGCGAGTACACCGGCTTTGATCTCGATCTGGCCAAGGCTGTTGCCGATAAGCAGGGCTGGGAGGTCAAATACGAGGCCATCGACTGGGATGCCAAGGATACGCTGCTCAACTCGGGTGCCATCAACTGCATCTGGAACGGCTTTACCATGGAGGGTCGCGAGGACGACTACACGTTCTCCGAGCCGTACATGCTCAACGAGCAGGTGCTGGTGGTAAAGAAGGATGCGGGCATCAAGAGCTGGGACGATCTTGCCGGCAAGACCGTGATTACGCAGACCGATTCCGCTGCGCAGGATGTGCTCGAGGGTGACCAGAAGGATCTGGCGGCGACGTTTGCCACGCTCGACACGATCGGCGAGTACAACACGGCCTTTATGCAGCTCGAGAGCGGCGCGGTCGATGCCGTGGCTTGCGACCTTTCGATTGCCCAGTATCAGCTTGCCGCCAAGCCCGATGCCTATACGCAGCTTGATGAGCCGCTGTCCAGCGAGCACTACGCCGTCGGCTTTAAGAAGGGCGACACCAAGTCGGCCGCCGCCGTGACCGAGTCGCTCAAGGCGCTCTATGAGGACGGCACGGTCAAGGACCTGTGCGACAAGTATTCAAGCTATGGTCTATCTTTCGATAATTGGGTGCTCAAGTAATGTCTATTCAGGTCATGATGCAGATGCTCGGCCAGGGATTCTTGGTCAGTTTGCAGCTGTTTGTGCTGACGCTGCTGGGGTCGATTCCGCTGGGAATCCCCGTGGCGTTTATGCGCATGAGCAAAATCGCGCCGCTTCGCTGGATTGCGCGCATCTATATCTCGGTCATGCGCGGTACGCCGCTCATGCTGCAGATGTTTGCCATCTACTTTGCCCCGTACTACGTGTTTGGCATTTCGCTCACGCCCGATTCCAAGTGGACGGCGTGCGTCGTAGCGTTCATCATCAACTACGCCGGTTACTTTGCCGAGATCTATCGCTCGGGCCTGCAGTCCATTCCGCGCGGTCAATACGAGGCAGCCGAGGTGCTGGGCTATTCGCGCATGCAGACGTTTCTGTATATCGTGATGCCGCAGGTCGCCAAGCGTATTCTGCCGGCGATGGGCAACGAGATCATCACGCTGGTCAAGGACACGTCGCTGGCGTTTGCCATCGGCGTGGGGGAGATGTTCTCGACGGCCAAGGCGCTGGTCGCCTCGCAAGTGAGCATGGTGCCGTTTGCGATTGCGGCGTTGATCTACTGGGTCTTTAACTTTGTGGTCGAGATGCTGCTGGGCGCCGCCGAAAAGAAGCTGGACTATTATCATGACTAACTCAGTGATGAAAATCGAAAACGCACGTAAGGCGTTTGGCGGCAATGAGGTGCTCAAGGATATCTCGCTCGAGGTAAAGCGTGGCGAGGTCGTGGCGATTATCGGGCCTTCGGGTGGCGGCAAGTCCACGCTGCTGCGGTGTGCCACGCTGCTCGAGACACTCGACGGAGGCTCGCTCTCGTTTGGTGACCTTGCCGTTGCGACGGATGCGGGTTCGGGCGCGGTCTATGCGAAGGGCGATGTGCCCAAGCGGGCACGCTCGCGATTCGGCTTGGTGTTCCAAAATTACAACCTGTTCCCGCACTATACCGTGATGAAAAACATCATCGATGCGCCGATCCGCGTGCTTAAGCGCCCGCGCGAGCAGGCGGAAGCTCGTGCGCGCGAGTTGATCGCGCAGATGGGGCTTACGGGCAACGAGAACAAGGTTCCGTGTGAGCTTTCGGGCGGTCAGCAACAGCGCGTGAGTATTGCCCGCGCCCTGGCGCTCGATCCGGAAATCTTATTCTTTGACGAGCCGACCTCGGCACTCGATCCCGAGCTGACGGCCGAGGTTCTGCGCGTCATCAAGGATCTGGCCGCGCAGAATATGACGATGGTGATCGTGACGCACGCGATGCAGTTTGCCCGCGATGTTGCCGACCGCGTGGTCTTTATGGATGGCGGGCGCATTGTCGAGGAGGGTCCGGCCGAACAGGTCATCGACCATCCGCGCGAGCAGCGCACCCGTGAGTTCTTGAGCCGTATCGAGGGATAGGCTCAGCTATTTACTCAACTGTTTGTTGAGGCGAAACCGCCGCAGGTCTTATGATCTGCGGCGGTTTTTTGCACCGGCGGGGTCCAATAATCGCCCCGCATGCGTTCTTCTTCCTCTCGCCGCCCGTATCCATACGCGTGCCGAAAGGTCTGCATGGACAGGCGACTGCAAGGGTAGGGTGGTGGCATAGGACATTTGGAGGGTGAGTCGGATCGACTGCCGACCATGCTGCTCCCGGGACGGCATCGACCGCGAACTCTCCCCGTTGGCGTCGCGCATCGCGCGCGACCCTGCAAGGAGGTCATCATGGGTGCTCCCAAGACCGGCAACGTAAGGAACGTGGTGCTCGTAGGCCAAGGCGGGGTGGGCAAGACTTCACTCGCCGAGGCCATGCTCCACCTTTCCGGTAAGACCGCCCGCCTGGGTGGCCACGACGGCACCAAGCCCACGCTCGACTATGACCCCGAAGAGGTCAAGCGTGCGTTTTCCATCTCGACGACCATCGCGCCGATCGATTGGAAGGGCGCCCGCATCAACGTGCTCGATGCCCCGTGCTATCCCGATTTTATCGGCGACGCCTTTGCCGCGATGAGCGTCTGCGAGACGGCGCTGTTTGTGGTCGACGCCGAGGCTGGCCCGCAGCCTACGACGGTTAAGCTCTGGTATGCCGCCGAGGACCTGCGCCTGGCGCGTGCGGTGTTCGTAAACCGCCTGTCGCGCCCCGAGGCCAGCTTTGCGACCACGATGGACCTGCTGCAGGAGCGCTTTGGCACGCGCCTGGGCGCCGTGACCCTTCCCTGGGGCGAGGGCGAGGACTTTGACGGCATCATCGACCTGGTGCGCATGAAGGCGCGCCATTGCAACGGCGCCGAGGCCGTTGAGTCGGAGATTCCCGAGGAGTATCGTGCCCAGGCCGAGGAGGCCCATGACCATCTGTGCGAGCTGGTGGCCGAGGCTGACGACGAACTGATGATGAAGTACTTGGAAGGCGAGGAGACGCTGACGCAGGAGGAGCTCGAAGGCCTGCTGTCGAAGGCGATCGCCGAGCGCATCTTTGTGCCGGTCTTTGCGGGCGATTGCATCAAGGAGCAGGGCGTCAACTCGCTGATGGACGACATCGCCACGTACTTCCCGGCGCCGACCGACTATGGCGAGATGCCGCTCATTGATGGCGATTCGCTTAAGATCTCGAGTGACGATGACCGCCCGGTGGCCTTTGTGTTTAAGACCCTGGCCGATCCTCAGCAGGGTCGCATCAGCTTTATCAAGGTGCTGACGGGCACGCTTGAGCCGGGCCTTGAGCTGATCAACGCGCGTACCCGCAAGAGCGATCGTCTGGCCCACCTGTATGTGATGTGCGGCCGCGACATGACCGAGGTCGGTCACGCCTATGCCGGCGACATCATCGTGGCGCCCAAGCTGGCGGCCGAGACGGGCGATACGCTCTCCATTACCGGTAAGGTCGAGGCTGCGGCGTTTAAGTTCCCCAACTCGCAGTACCGCATTGCCATCGAGGCCGAGAACCGTGGCGACGAAGAGAAGCTCTATACGTTTATCGAGAAGGCGTGCAAGGCTGATCCGACCATGAGCATCGATCGTGACGAGGAGACGGGCCAGACTATCATCTCCGCCGTTGGTGAGGCGCAGGTTTCGGTGCTGCTCAACCGTTTGGAGGATCGCACCAAGGTCGTGGCCAAGAGCGTGCCGATCCGCATTCCGTATCGCGAGACCATCCGCCGCACGGCGAGCGCCCAGGGTCGCCACAAGAAGCAGACCGGTGGCGCCGGTCAGTACGGCGACTGCTGGCTGCGCGTGGAGCCGCTTATTGGGCCCGACGGCACGAGCGACGGCTACGAGTTTGTGGATGAGGTCGTGGGTGGCCGCATTCCGCGCTCGCTGATCCCCGCCGTGGACAAGGGTGTCCAGGAGACCATGAAGGACGGCATCATTGCCGGCTACCCGCTCACGGGCATTCGCGTGGCTGTGTACGACGGCTCGTATCACAGCGTCGACTCCAACGAGATGGCGTTCCGCGCGGCGGCTCGCATCGGCCTGCGCAAGGCATGCGCCGATGCCGACCCGGTGGTGCTGGAGCCCATCGAGGAAATCACGGTGACTATTCCCGAGAGCTACGCCGGCGCCGTGATGGGTGACATCTCGGCATCGCGCGGTCGCGTGACGGGCATGGAGACCGATGAGCGCGGCGATACCGTGGTTATCGCGCAGGCTCCGCTGGCCGAGCTGACGGATTACTCGACGCGTCTGCGCTCTATCACGCGCGGCACGGGTGACTTTACCATGAAGCCCGCTGGCTACGAGCAGGTTCCCTATGACGTTCAGGCTAAGCTGGTCGAGCGCTATGAGGAGGGCCGCGCCAAGTAGCGTGTGGCTTTGCTTGCAATATACATGCCGATGTAAGGGCCGCTCTGGGCAATCCAGGGCGGCTCTTTTTGATCCCTAGGGGAGGGAGGAAAACGGATCATTTTAGGCTTTGGGGCAGCTTGGTCGGTCCTAGTCTCCCGAGGCCTGGTTGCGGCCGGTAGCGTAGTCGATCTGCACGTGCGGCTGCAGGTTGTAGCAGTACACGTGGAAGCAGAGGGTCTTGCCGTGGTCCTCGACCGATTGCGCCTCAAGGCGCACGCCGCGGCAGACAAGCTCCTCTTCGTTATACATGGGCGTAACGCGATAGAGCACGTGGTTGCCCGTATCGCGAATATAGTTGAGAATCTGCTCTTCAAACGGTAGCATGCCCGTCTCGTTGAGATAACGCGTGCCGGTGAGGAGATTCTTGCGATTGGCGTTCTCGCCGCAGAGTGACCAGGCGATAAGGTGGCAGCGGTTGTAGAGGCTCTGGCCTGGAATAAAGTCGTAGCGCTGTTGGTGCCAACCGGCAGGATGGATGCGCGAGATGTCGCCGCGCTTGCCCTGGCCGAGTGATTCGGGGCCTGCGCAGGCGAGCGCCTTGCGGGTGCGGCCCAGGCTGTCGAGCTTGGAGAATTTCTTAAAGCAGCCCTCTTCGGTGGCGCGATCGTATTCATCGAGTGTGAATGACGGCGTGCCGAGCGGGTGCGTGCTGTCGGCGCGAAGGGCAACGTAGGGGTTGCCGGCGTAGTCGGGAATGCTGCTGAGATAAACACCGCGGGCGCGGTTGAGGTCGGGGTTTTCGACCTCGTCGATGGGGGTGGCGGCACTGCCCGCGGAAACGTCGTCATCGGTGTCGGTCGCGGCGGAATCGGAGCCATCGCCAGAGTCCTGGCTGTTTTGAGGGTCCGCCGCGCTCGCCGTTCCCGATTCGAGCCGAGCGACCAGGTCTGCCTCGTCGTCGGTGCGGCTGGGACTCTCGTTTTGTTTTTCGGCCAGAGCCGCCGCCTGCTCATCGCCTTGCGGCGACAGCAACTTGGGCGCTCCGTCGAGCGATCCCGTAAACAGCGCAAACCCCAGCACCACGGCGGTGCCGATGGAAAGTGCTTGCTTGTAGGCGGGCTTGCGCGACATTGAGGCTCCTGGATGGACGGTTGGGAATCTACCAGTCTAGCAGGAGCCGGCAGGGGCCGTTCTGTCGAACAAATACTCAAGATTTGGGATAGACGCTACTGATTCATTTGCCTCATATGGAGCTGCGGTGGTTGTGTATGTGGGGCTATTTTGCGTTTCCCCAGATAAAACCCGCCAAAATAAACCTGTCCCTTATTGGCAGGTTAATCGGGGGACTATTTCACCGCAACTTAGGGCACGGTTAGGGAGTGTGCACCTTAAAGAGTGGTGCCCTTGATTAGAGAGGTCGCGCTCGTCTCTCTAATTGTCTCTCTAAAGAGAAAGCCAGTTAAAGAGATAACATCGGGCTATCTAGCAGTGAATTTGATGCATCTCTCTAAATTTCTCTCTAAAATAAGATGCCTATCTCTCTAAAGTTAGAGAGATATACTATACTTTAGAGAGATAAATCTATCGTTTTAGAGAGACGGAATTCCGATGCTGCTGGATGAACCTCTTGGCCTTATCGTTGAGCGCCTTCGCAGGCGGGGGACTGATGACGCATCGGTAGAAGTTAAAGCCTGCACGAATAAATTGAGCGCAGACGTATGGGAGACAGTGAGCGCTTTTGCGAACACTGCGGGTGGGCTCATTATTTTGGGCCTGAACGAAGCCGAAGGATTTGTTCCTTCGGCTAACTTTGCTATCGATAGGGTGCGCGATCAGTTTGTTTCGGGTATCGGAGACGGAGGCTCAGCGGCAGTGGTGACCCATGCGCCGCGGTACGAGCTTGATCGAGGCGAGGTCGACGGGCTCCAGGTGCTTCTGGTGCGCATCTTTGAACTTGAGCTTAAAGCGAAGCCTTGCCATATCGGCGCGCGCGGCGTGCAGAACGGTAGCTACAAGCGCGTGGATGATAAAGATATCAAGATGTCACCCGCTGAGCTATATGAGCTGCAGAGTGCGTTGCTTCCGAGCGATGCAGACGGCACGGTGGTTTCGGAGGCAACGGTCGAGGATTTGGATCCAGATGTCGTGCGGTCTATTATCGCAAATCGCCGGCTGCAGACCCCGCGCGTTTTGCGCGGGGCCGATACGCTGGAAAAGCAGCTGGTCAGACTCAATATCACTACAAAGGATGGTGCCGTGAAGCTCGCGGGGCTTCTGTCGGCGGGAATTTACCCCCAGCAGTTCTATCCCAAACTGATGATCGATGTCGCCGTTCATTCCGATGTGGAAAAATCTGCACCCGGGCAACCCCGGTTTATTGACCGCCAGTTGTGCGATGGCCCGATTCCGGCTTGCATCGAAGATGCCCTTGCCGCGATTGGACGAAACTTGCGCAAAGCGACGATAGTGCAAGGCGCTGGCAGAAGGGAGGATTGGGAAGTTCCCCAGGAGGTTTTGCGCGAGGCCTTGGCAAATGCCTGCATCCATCGAGAATATTCGCCCATGTTTGTGGGGCAGGCCGTGAGTGTCGATATCTATCCAGACAGAATAGAGATCAAAAACCCTGGCGGGCTTTGGGGCGGAAAGACGGTGGACAATCTTGCAGACGGGGAATCGCGCTGCCGAAACCCAAAGCTCATGAGCCTAATGGGGGCGACGCCGTTAGAGCATGCCGAGGGGGCCGTTGCGGAAAGCCAGGGATCTGGTATCCCGGCTATGATTCGCGAGATGGAGTCTCGTTCGCTTGGCAGGCCGAAATTTATCGTTAAGGCCGATTCGTTTACGGTGCTGCTTTCCCGGCACGGGGCGGAGCTTGCTGAAAACCGTACGTGGATTCAGAGTCATGTGGGCACCGAGCTGACGGATCGCGAGGAAACACTGCTCATGTTTATGCGGGAGCATAGGTGCGTATGCGATGTTCAAAAAATACGAGAGGCCCTGAAGTGGGATTCGGATGACATTCGCCTGATCTGCGGGGACCTTGTGGATAAACATGTCCTGTCAAAATGCGGCAAAGACACGTTCGAAATTATCGATATGAACAGAGAATCGTCAGCTTCGACGGCGGATAGGATCCTGGAGGCTCTCAGCGCCGAAGTGGATATGACGGCGCGAGAAATAGCGGTTGCATCGGGGGTCAGAATTTCGTCTGTCCGTTACCATCTGCCAAAAATGGCGGATAAAGGACTCATCGAAGTAATGGGTTCATCGACGAGCCGCAACCGCCGCTATCGGAAGAAGTAGATGCAGCCAAATTGCCCCTCTATCGTCTCTCGAAGTTTGATGGGTGCTAGAGGGGCGACTGCCTCGCGATATTTTCCCAAGATAAAACCTGCCAAAACAAACCTGTCCCTTATTGACAGGTCAGTTAACGCAGTCCAGGTTGAGCATATGTGAGCGAGCGGGCTCCGGGTGCGGTAAGGTGACGTGAAACAAGCGGGCGCTGACCTTTTGGTCGCGCCCGTGAAGTTGAACGTCAGATTGCCGTGCCCGGGGCCTGCGCAGCGCCGAGCAGTTACGCCGTTTGTAAAACGGCGTAACCTAAAGGTTCATGTTGCCGTGAATGTAGGGGGTGACCTCGGGGGAGATATGGTCGCAGCCCAGCTCGCGCAGCGCGGACTCGATGGCGGCGGGCAGCGGGGTTTTGCCCTCGGCGTCAACGGCGTTGCCACCGAGGGTAGCAATCTTGGCGACATCTGCGGGTGCGGCCTCGATATGCATGCAGCCGCCGATCAAGCGCGCGCGTACCTGTGCCAGATCAAGATCGTGCAGGTAATCCTCGCAGGCGCGGATTAAATCGACCTTCTCGCGCGTAAGCTCCTCGCCCGTGGGGACGCGGGTGGCAAGACATGCTCCCGCCGGCAGGTTCCAAACGGGATAGCCCCATGCGCGCAGCAGCTCGCGCTCTTCGTCCTTGGTAAAGCCGACCTCCATGAGAGGGGAGCGTACGCCGAGCTCTTTTGCCGCACGCATGCCGGGGCGGTAGTCACCGCGATCGCTTGCATTGCTGCCATCGATGACGGTGGGAAAGCCGAGCGACTTGGCGTGGTTGACGATGGCGGTAAAGCCGGCGTGCTTGCAGTGGTAGCAGCGATTGGCATCGTTGCAGGCTACCTGGGGGAGCTGCAGCTGATCCACCGAAAGATTGAGCACGG
Source organism: Collinsella aerofaciens (assembly GCA_048184855.1). Classification (GTDB taxonomy): domain Bacteria; phylum Actinomycetota; class Coriobacteriia; order Coriobacteriales; family Coriobacteriaceae; genus Collinsella; species Collinsella aerofaciens_CA. The sequence goes on along the minus strand of DBEYYU010000024.1, from coordinate 8,837 downwards.
GGAGTTTAAAATGCGGTCCTTCATTGGCTTGTCCATCAACGGACCGCTCAAACGAAGCCTGCTCGGGCGTGCCGATGAGCGGCGTGGTGAGATGGACGAGGAGGGTATTGGTAGGCATGATGCGGGCGCATACGGCGGCCAAAAAGCTGCTGTCGACGCCACCGGAAAACCCGATAGCCACGCGCCCGTATGCCAAAAGCAGCTGTTCGAGCGCCGATAGCTTGTCTTGAAGCTCCTCTGCGGGTGCCGTGGTGTCTAAAATCATGAAACGATCCTTATCGTTGAGTACTCGATTGAAAACTATAATCCTAATGCGTTACTTGCCATAAGACTTCTATCTGTGTAACGAAAGTGCAATATGGTATATACGTTATATACAAGTTGTCAAATGCGGTAGAGTTGCGGCAATGCGACAGCGAGAGTCGATGGGGGACCGATATGATCAAGGCTGTTATTTTTGACATGGATGGAACGCTGGTCGATACCGAGCGTTTGGGGATTAGGGCCTGGAAGGCAGGCGCCGCTGAGCTGGGGCTCGCGATTGATGAAGCGCTGATCCATCAGTTTATCGGTCGCACGCTACCCGATGTCATGAACATCCTCGATAAGCATTACGGCAGCCACGAGACCGCCGAGGCGATCTATGTCCGCCACAAGGAGATTCGCGACGAGATGGTCAAGACCGATCTGGAGCTTAAGGCCGGCGCTGCCGAGTGCATAGACGAGCTGTTGGCTGCGGGCTATCACGTAGGCCTTGCAACGTCATCGCGCCATGTTACGGCCGAGCGCAACCTTAAAGCATTCGGTCTTTTTGACAAGTTTGAAACGGTAACGTGTGGCGAGGACGTCGTGCATGGCAAGCCCGACCCCGAGATGTATCTGCTCGCCTGCGAGCGCGCGGGCTTTACTCCCGAGGAATGTGCCGTGGTCGAGGATTCGCGCAACGGCTGCGTCTCGGGCATTACGGCTGGCTGCCACGTCTTTGCCGTCCCCGATATCGTGCCGCTGCCGCAGGACGTGGTGGATGGCTGCGAGGCCGTGCTCGATACGTTGTTCGATCTGGCGGCGGCGGTCAAGGCCGTGCGCTAGACAATTGCGGCGTTGAAACAAGCAATTGCTTACGTTTGCGCTTAAACAAAAGGGGTCCGGCAATGGTCGGGCCTCTTTTGCTTGAGCGGCGACTTAGCATACTTGCGGGCGTGCTATAGATACGCACCGAGGTTGATGGCCGTGGCGTCGGTCTGGCTGCTTGCCTGGGTGCTGGCGCGTTCCAGCAGGAACGGACGTACCAGTTCTTGGCGGTTGATGTCCTCGGCGGCGGTGACTGCGGTGACGGTGCGCGCTGTAGAGCCGACGCGGATATGCTTGGTCTTTGCTGGGGCCTTGTTCTCGATTTGCTCCATGAGCAATTGAACGCCCTTGCGGCCAATCTCGTAGCCCGGGGGCGCTACCGTAGTGAGCGGGACCGATCCGCTCCAAGCGAGCGGGTTGCCATCGCAACCTGCTACGCGTACTTGCCCGGGGACGGCGATGCCTTTGTCGACCAGCGCCGAGATGACGCCCGAGGCCAGCACGTCGGTCAGGCCGACGACAAAATCGGGGCGTTCGTCGGCGGGGCGCGCGGCGATTTGGGTGCCGATGCCGTAGCCGTCGGCGGCGGTATTCCATTCGCCGGCGTCGATGACTTCGATCTTGATATCGGGATGTAGGGCGAGCGCCTTATGAATGCCAAGGACGCGCAGGGTGAGTTGCATAAATGCTGCTCGGCCGACGACGACAATATGGTGCGCGCCGCGGGCGATGGCGAGCTCGGCGATGATGCGGCCTTGTGCCTCGTTGTCGGCGGCCACGTAGTAGCCGGGCTCGGAGCAATGGATGTCCAGATGGACGATCGGCACGGGCATCTTGGTCAGGGCGGGGTGCCAGTCGGGGGATGCCATGGGCTGAACCATGACGCCGGACATCTGGGTGCCCATAAAGTAGCGCAGGTAATGGTCCTCGAGAATATCGTCGTTATCGGCGTTGGCGATGAGCAGGTCGTAGCCGTGCTTGCGGGCCTCGTTGTGGGCGCCGCTGGCGATTTGGAGTGAAAAGCCGTGGTCGAGACGGGGGAGCACCAGGCCAAAGGACTTGGTGGCGCCGCCCGCGAGCTGACGAGCGCTTTGGTTGGGCAGGTAGCCCAGTCGATTGATGGTTTCGTTAATGAGCTTGAGGGTCTCGGGACGCAGCTTTTCGGGGTGGTTGAGCGCGTTGGAAACCGTGCCCAACGAAACCCCGGCCTCGCGCGCGACGTCGCTGATTTTTACCTTTGCCATAGCGGCCCCTTTGATGCGTTTCAAGTACAAGCCAGATTGTAGCATCGCCCGCCCCTGAGGTGTCAAAACCCGCCTATTAGGGACAGGTTTATTTTGGCAGGTTTTATCTGGGCAAACGATGCTGTCAGACCAAACCACCACGAAGGTGCCTGCCCCCTTCGGGGTGGGGTGTGTGTATCGAGTGGTATTCAAGTTGAGATACCACTTCTGGTATATCAGCTTGCGTTTGCGTGAGTACAATACTCGAACGTTATGCGTCTCAGCGCCCCCTGTGCGTGGACGTTTTGCAGTCAAGCGGACGAAGGGATTTATCCTATGTGCGGAATTGTCGGCTACACCGGCTCTGATATTGCAAAGAACATCCTGGTCACAGGCCTCAAGCGTATGGAGTATCGCGGCTATGACTCCTCGGGCGTCGCGCTCGAGGTGGGCGAGGGCGCCGCGGCGCACCTCGACGTCATCCGCCGCGTGGGCAAGGTCGCGGGCTTGGAGAGCGAGCTTTCCAACATCGACAGCGACGCTACCTGCGGTATCGGCCACACCCGTTGGGCCACCCACGGCAAGCCCTCCGTCGTTAACGCTCACCCCCACACCAGCTGCGACGGTCGTATCGCCATCGTCCACAACGGCATCATCGAGAACTTCGCCGAGCTGCGCGAAGAGCTGGAGGGCCGCGGCCACCACTTTAAGAGCGAGACCGATACCGAGGTCTTCGCGCATCTGATCGAAGAGGCTTATGCCGAGACGCACGACCTGATGGCCTCCGTGCGCGAGGCTTGCGCCCACGTGGTTGGTGCCTATGGTCTGGCCGTCGTGTGCGCTGACGAGCCCGGCGTGATCGCCGTGGCCCGCAAGGATTCCCCGATCGTGGTCGGCGCGGGCGAGACCGGCGCCTATGTCGCCTCCGACGTCATCGCGCTCATCGACGCCACCCGCGATGTCGTGGTGCTCGAGGACGGTCAGTTTGCCAAGCTTACGCCCGCAGGCGTCGAGTACACCGACGAGGCCGGCAACGTTATCGAGCCCAAGGTCACCCACATCGACTGGGACCTGGACATGGCAGAAAAGGGCGGTTATCCCGACTTTATGCTCAAGGAGATCCACGAGCAGCCGCGCGTCGTGCGCGACACGCTGGTGGGCCGCATGACGCCGGCCGGCGAGCTCGACATCGACGAGCTGGGCCTTTCGCTCGAGGAGCTCAACGACATCGACCGCGTCTACGTGATCGCTTGCGGCACCAGCTATCACGCTGGCCTCATTGCCAAGAATCTCATTGAGGGCTGGGCTCGCATCCCCACCGAGGTGGAGGCGGCCAGCGAGTTCCGCTATCGCAACCCCATCATCACGCCGACGACGCTCGTCGTGGCCGTGTCCCAGTCGGGCGAGACGGCCGATACCCTTGCCGCCATTCGCGACGCGCGTATCAAGGGTGCCAAGGTCTTCGGCATCACCAACGTGGTGGGCAGCCCCGTGGCGCGTGAGAGCGACGGCGTCATCTACACCAAGGCCAACAAGGAGATCGCGGTCGCCTCGACCAAGAGCTTCATCGGCCAGGTCGTGAGCCTTACGCTTTTGGCCCTGCTGCTGGCGCAGGTCAAGTACCGCTTGACCACCAAGCAGGCGCGCATGCTGTTCCGCGAGCTTTCCGATACGGCCGAGCAGATCCAGTGGATTTTGGATACCCAAACCGAGGCCGTTCATGAGGCCGCCCTGCTGTGCAAGGACGCGCAGTCGGCGCTGTTCGTGGGCCGTGGCATGGGTGCCGCTATTTCCTACGAGGGCGCGCTCAAGCTCAAAGAGGTCAGCTACCTGCACGCCGAGGCCTACGCCGCCGGCGAGATGAAGCACGGCCCCATTGCCTTGATCGACCCGGGCTTCCCTGTCATCGCCGTGGCCACCAAGAGTGCCACCTACGACAAGACCGTGTCGAACCTCATGGAGTGCAAGGCGCGCGGCGCCAAGGTCATCGTCGTTGCTACCGAGGGCGACGAGGAAATCAACAAGATTGCCGACTGCATCATTCGCGTGCCGGCCGTCCGCGACGTGTTCAGCCCCATCACGGCGAGCGTCCCGCTGCAGCTGCTCGCCCGCGAGGTTGCCATCCTGCGCGGCTGCGACGTCGACCAGCCCCGCAACCTGGCAAAGAGCGTTACCGTGGAGTAGTTGGTTCCGCCATTCTGGCGACCAAGGCCCGGCTCCGTTGCAGTGGAGCCGGGCCTTGTTTCATTTGCCCAGATAAAACCTGCCAAAATGAACCTGTCCCTATTTGGCAGGTTAGCGGAGCTTGCTGGTCTCGAAGTACTCGGGGAACTGGTCCAGAACCTCGGTCTGGTTGCGGAACATCATATGCAGGTGCTTGCTGACCAAAAAGCTCGCTTCGATGGGGTCGCGACCGGCGATAGCGCGGCGAATCTGCTTGTGCTCGTTCACGATGTCCTGATTGTCGAGAACCTGCGTGGCGGCGCGCAGCCAGCGGAAGCGCTCCAGGTCGGCATTGGTCTCTTCGAGCCACGACCACACGGTGCTGCGACATGCGATGCTAAAAATCATGTGATGCATGAGGTTGTCGCTCAAAAAGAAGCCGATGCGATCCTCTTCGGCCATGGCCTTTTCCTGCAGCACGATGGCGCGGTCGAGCTGCTCGATGCCGGCCGACGTGGCGCGCGCACAGCACTCCACAATCACCTGCTTTTCCAGATGCTCGCGGATGTAACAGGCACTCTCGGCAAGGGTGAGGTTGATGGGCGAGACGTAGGTACCGCTCTGGGGCACGGTGCGCACCAGGCCTTCCTGCGCCAAACGAACCAAAGCCTCGCGCACAGGGGTGCGCCCCATATCTAGGTCGTCGCAAAGTTGCTTGACGCCCAGCTTTTCGCCCGGCTTGTAGTCCAGGTAGACGATTTTGCGTCGAATGGTGTGGTAGGACTGGTCCTGTAGGCTCGTTTCCTGCTCGCCGACGTGCATCGATTCTTCCATAGCGCCTCGCAACTGTTCTATCAAACTCATATGTCAGTTGTTAATTATGCCGCGAATCAGCTCTCCGCGGTGGGCAATTCGGCTGTTGCCTGAGAACTATTGCGGCATCTTAGTCTGTGTTTGCGCAAGGCTGCGCTCAATGTTGCCGTATCATAAGCCGTCGCAAACGTGAAATAGAAAGAAGGAATCCCATATGCAACTGGCAAATATCGTTCGCGAGCGCTGGAAAGGCGTCTTGTTCTGCCTGATCATTGCCATTCCCGCGACGTTGCTCGGCAAACAAATTGAGGTGGTCGGCGGTCCGGTATTTGCCATCCTCTTTGGCATGGTCCTGGCGCTCGTCTTTCCCAGGAAGCGTCGCGAACAGCTCGCCGCCGGCGTCACCTATACGTCCAAAAAAGTCTTGCAGTACGCGGTTATCCTGCTTGGCTTTGGCATGAACCTCTCCCAGATTCTGTCCAAGGGCGCCCAGTCGCTGCCGATTATCGTGGCGACGATCTCGACCTCGCTTGTCATCGCCTTTGTGCTCTGCCGCGTCATGAACGTACCGGGTAAGATCGCGACGCTTGTGGGTGTGGGTTCGTCGATTTGCGGCGGTTCGGCCATCGCTGCGACCGCGCCCGTCATCGATGCCGACGATCGCGAGATTGCCCAGGCCATTTCGGTCATCTTCCTGTTTAACGTTATCGCGGCGCTCGTGTTTCCGACGCTCGGCGGCATGCTCGGGCTGACCAACGAGGGCTTTGGCCTGTTTGCCGGCACCGCCATCAACGACACCTCGTCGGTAACGGCTGCGGCGAGCGCCTGGGACAGCATGCATCCCGGCGCCAATGTGCTCGAGAGCGCCACAGTGGTCAAGCTCACCAGGACGCTGGCCATTATTCCCATCACGTTGGTCCTCGCATGCTGGCAGATGCATCTGGCACGCAAGGCTGGCGGCGACGCCAAAAGCACGTTCTCCCTTAAACGCGCGTTTCCCATGTTTGTGCTGTTCTTTGTGCTGGCGAGCGTGATCACCACGGTGTTTCAGCTTCCCGTGTCCATCACGGCGCCCATCAAGGAGCTGTCGAAGTTCTTTATCGTGATGGCCATGGCGGCTATTGGTTTTAATACCGATATCGTCGAGCTGGTCAAAAAGGGCGGCAAGCCCATCGCGCTGGGCTTTTGCTGCTGGATTGGCATTGCGTGCATGAGTTTGGGAATGCAACACGTACTGGGAATCTGGTAGAGAAGTAGCTTGTTTGCGTGCTGCGTGCTGGTGAGCGCATTCTCACGGTGGAGCGATAGGAGCTCTTGCGGGTATGGCTTGTCCGCAGGTTTATAAGTCCCGAAGAGCTCTTATCGCCCCGCCAGGATGGCGATGCGGGGCAACACCTATACTCGCAGGACGGCGCTTTCTGCCCTATAGTGTTTGGTGAGCAATATCGTTCAATTTTGAAACACTCGGTCGTACGACCGTCGGCGGTTGCACGTCGCTGCGGACAGGGGCAAATAATGGATAGCGATGCCAAGCTGAACATCTTGACCGAGGCCCTGGCTGCTGCCGGGGCCTCGGCATTGGCAATCGATGCGCGTGGGGACGTCGCGATCTCGACCATGAATGACGCGGCGCTCGAGCGGGATGTGGCGGCTTTTGTCGCTGAGCGCCTCGACCGTATAGGAGACGGCGCGCGTCTGGTTATGGGACGTGCGGGTGCGCGCCTGAGCCTGACCGTTCGCCCCACCGACAAAGAGGGCGGGGGCCTTTGGGTCGTCGTGGTCCGCGAGGTGCGCGGTGCCGCGGCGCATGCGGGTATCGAGTGGCTCAACGCCGACGAAGTTGAGGCTCGCTACGAATCGAGCGCGTACGGCATCGTTGAGGGGGCGGCCTCGGTGGCTGCGCCGGTTGCAGAGAGTTACGCGCGCGGTGTGCCCCTTATGCTCGAGGGCGAGCTGGGAGCGGGTCAGGTCGAGATCGCCAAGCGCCTCTATCTGGACGGTCCTTTTGCCGGTCAGCCCTTTGTTTCCGTCGCGCTCGATGAACTCACCGATCGCGGTTGGCGCCATGTGCTCAAAAGTGCCGAATCGCCGCTGTTCCAAACGGGGCTGACCCTTTGCATTGAGGACTGGAATGCGGTTGGTCCCCAACGCCTTCGCGAGCTCGTTTCCACGATGGCCGACACCGCGTTGGCGACGCGCTGCCATGTGGTGCTGACGGCGAATGACATGCCGGGCGGCAGCGAAAGTGATCAAGCCGCTTTTGTGACCGAGCGCTTCGCCTGTGCGGTGAGCGTGGCGCCGGCAATCGCCGAGCAGGGAGCCGCGTCGAAGAAGGTTGCGCGCTATTTGGAATATCTCGCTGACGCATTTGGGACGTCAGCGCCCACGCTGTCTGCCGCGGCGGCGAAGACGCTCGATGCTTACCGCTGGCCGCGCAATTATCTGCAGCTCCGCGAGGTCTCGGAACGACTGTATATATTGGTGGGGGCGGGCACGGTGGACCGCACTGTGGCGGAGGAAGTGCTCGCCCAAGAGGACGTGATTAAGACCGCAACCTTTGGCGCCCCGACACTCGAAAGTGACCTGTATATCCTGCGACCGCTGGCCGATACCGAGCGAGATATCGCGCATTTGGTTGTAGATCATCTCCACGGCAACCGAACCCGTGCGGCGGAGGTGCTGGGCATAAGCCGTACAACGCTGTGGCGCTTGCTGAAGGACGACGACCGTTGAGCGAGGCGCCCGTGACCGCGCGCGACGCGTGTGCTACAGTCCAAAGCGTTATTGTTTCGATTTGGTTACGGCGTGCGAGGGCAAATGGCTGAGACTTCAAAACCGAGCCGCAGAAGGCGGAGCGCCGCGCCGGTTAACCGGCGCACGACATCGGTGACGTGGGGCAAACACGCCTCGGGGTTTGATGGCTCGTTCAAACGCACTAAATATGGCTATCCATCGGCAAGCGCTCGCTTGGCCATGCAGGCCGAGTCGTCGCTGTGGGGCCGCAAGCGCGTGGTGGGCTCAAAGCTCAAGCACGACGGCACGCTCGGTTACATCAGCCGCGGGGCGGCTCGCCGCAGCGGGCTCAATCCGGCTGGTTGGCATCGTTATGTTCCGATCGCGGTCGTCGTTGCAGTGATCGTCATCGCACTCGCTGCGCTTGGCTACGCCGGCGGTGGCGCCAACTTGGACGCAGTGTTTAAATCGCCCGAGCTCGCGCATGCAGGCACAGAAGTTATCGAGGGCGCTCAGACCCAGACGGGCGTCGCGCCCCAGCGCGGTATTGTTGCGGCGGCCTCCACCATCGCCGATGCACAAAAGGACGAAGACAAGCAAGGCGACGACGCCGAAACGACCCAGACAAGCGAAGCGACGACAACTCAAATATCAACATAGCTTGCCGGCAGAAGGGGACGTTCCTTTTCTGCCGGCAGTTTGGGACACTCCTGCGCTACTTGACGTACACCACGTTGTCGCGGCGGGGTTTGGGCTCGGGTAGCGTGTCCTCGGCATAGCCCAGAATGCAGTGGCCGACGCCGCGCAGGCTGCCGTCGGCGGGCAGGCCCCAGC
>DBEYYU010000023.1:0-15780 GCA_048184855.1 Collinsella aerofaciens | reverse complement strand
CCTCGGGGCCGCGCGCGCCTCCCTTTGGGGCGCCGAGGGCGGTCGCCGCCTTGCGGCTGCCTTGGGCTGCTCTCTTCGCCTTCCTCTGCCGCAGCCCTCCCGCGGCCTTCTCGGCCGCGCGCCCCGCGTCGTACATGCCCGAGGCGCCCTCGAGCTCCTCCGAGTCGTCGAGCTGGGAGACGGCCTCCCGGGCGATCGCCAGCTTCGCCGCATCGACGCGCGAGCGCATCGCGGCCGCCGCGCGCCGGCCGCCGGCTGGTTGGGACAATTTGTCCCCGAGCCCGCCTTCCGGCGCGTCGGGCCTGGAAGGGCGCCCCTTCGCCGTTGCGGCGGGGCCTCCCGCCTCGTCGAGCGGGCCGGCACCCTCCGAGACGTTTCCCAGGGCGTCGCGCTCGGTCTCCGCGACGTCGCCCGCGGTGAGCACGTCGCGGCGCCGCGCCCCGACCACCTCGAGCATCCCGCCGCCCTCGCTCGGTCCGGCCATTCCTATTCCTCCGCCTCTCGCGCCGCCCGGCGCATCTCGCGCTCGGCGACCTCTGCGGGCTTGGTGTTCCACAGGTCGTAGAGCGGGCCTTTCGGGAAGTCGTCGGTGATGGGCACGCGGATCCCCGCGCTGATGAGCAGCCCCTCGCCGGGCTTGACGGCGTCGCCGATGTAGCCGCGCTCCGTGGCGGAGAGCTGGAGCATCTCCGCCCATGCGTCGAGGTCGGCGGTGGACTGCTTGTGCAGCAGGAAGAACTCGGAGTTGAGCACCATGTCGCGGGCCTCGGCGTTGGCCAGCATGTGGCTCGTGTTCTGGCTGATGCCGGTGCAGATGAGGCCGAACTTGCGCCCCTCGCGCCACAGGCGGGCGAAGTACTCGACCACCGTCGGGTGCGCGAAGAGGCTCTGCACCTCGTCGATGTAGAGCCAGGTGTAGTTGGGGCGCGGCGGCGTGACCATCACGCGGTTGCGCACCATCTCGAGCGCCGTGATCATGCCGAACACGCGCATGTTCTGGCCGAGGCCGTGCATGTCGATGTTGGTGATGCGGTTGTCGAGCGCCACGTTGCTCTGGCCGTTGAAGAAGGAGAACGCGCCCTTCACGTAGCGCTCGTAGCGCAGCGCGATGTCGGCGGCCTCGGGCTCTGGCTGAGCGAGCAGCGCCGCGTGGAAGTCGCCGAGCGTGGGCAGGCGGCCGTCCTTCGCGCACTCCCGGTACGCCTCGCCGACGCAGCGGGCGATGATCGAGCGGTCGCGCTCCGGCAGGCCCTCGCGGCCCTCGGCCATGAGCGCGCTCGAGAGCGCGAGCACCGCGTCGGTCTTGTACGCGAGCTTGGCGGCGTCGGCGCGGTCCGCGACGTCGGCGGTGTCGAGGGGGTTGAGCACCGCCGAGCATCCCGGGGCGAGCTCGACGTTCGCGCCGCCGAGCGCGCCGACGAGGTTGCCGTACTCGCCGGCCGGGTCGAAGATCACGACCTCGTCCTCGGGGTGCGCGAGCACGGTGTTGGTTATCTCGCGCTTGACCGAGAAGCTCTTGCCCGAGCCGGGCTTGCCGCACACGAAGCCCATGGGGCTCGCCAGGCGCTTGCGGTCGCACAGCACCAGGTTCCCGCTCTCCTTGGACTGACCGTAGTAGCCTCCGCCCGCCTCGTCGAGGCTCTGGCTGGCGAAGGGCATCTGCATGGCCACCTGCCCCGTGGTGAGGTAGCGGCTCACGGTGACGTGGTTGTCACCGAGCGGGAGCACCGAGTTGAGAGCCTGGCGCTGCCGGAAGTGGAGCGGTTCGAGGCCGATCGTGCAGCCCTGCGCGACGCTCGTCACCTGCTGGACGCGGCGGTCGAGCTCCTCGAGGCTGTCGGCCCAGGTGTAGACGAGGCCCGTGTAGACGAACAGGCGCTCGGACTTGTTGCGCAGGAAGTCGAGCAGCTCCTCGGCCTCCTCCTTCGAGAAGCGCAGCTCGGGCGGCAGGATCTGGTAGTCGTAGCCCTTCTTCACGGCGCTCATCTGCTCGTCGATGATCTCCTTGTCCATCCAGTCGATTTGGCGCTTCACGAGCGCGAGCGCCTCGCTCTGCGCGATGGGCTGCACGTGCAGCGTCACGTTGAGCGGCAGCGGCAGGTCGATGATGGAGGCGAGGTAGGTCTCCTCGATGACCGACCCGAAGCTGCGTACCGCGAGCACCGCGCCGTAGCGCCCGTCGCTGCGGAAGCAGTCGGACCTGCCTTCGGGCTTGAAGTCGAGCGTGGAGGGCATGACGAAGTCCTTCGTGCGCGCGCCCGACGTCGGGGACAATTTGTCCCAGGAGAACTCGAAGCGCGACCCCGGGCGCAGCTGCCCCTGCAAAAGCTCGAGCCTCTCGGCGCCGTCGAGGGCGCGCGACGAGCAGCGTATGCGCGCGAGGGTCTGCTCCACGTCGCCCCGGATGCGCGCGAGCTTGGGCACCGCGGCGTCGACGTCGTCGGCGCCCACGGCGTAGGTCAGGTAGCGGTGGCGCACGAGGTTCGAGACGCCCTCGCGCATCTTGTCGTTGAGGATCCGGTTGTACTCTTCGGCGAGCCCGGCGGTGGCGCGCTCCCCGGGCTCGAAGAAGACCTTGCGGCCGACCTCGTCGGCGGGGATGGGCGCGTTCACTACCTGGAGCTGCACGTGGGAGTCCGCCGGGAAGTAGTTGAACAGCGAGCTCATCACGGTGAAGGCCGTCTCGCGCGCCTCCTTGCGCGCGGACTGGTAGCTGATGTCGGAGAACTCGACCGTCTGGCTGAACACCCCGGGCATCACCTGGGCGATTCCGTCCTTGTACATGGCGTCGTAGCCGACGTAGGCGGCCATCTCGCGCGAACGGTCGCGCTCCCGGCGGCGCCTCTGCCGCTCGGCCTCCGCGCCCTTCGAGGCGTCCTTGCGCCCGCCCGTGCCGCCGAGGAGCAGCCCGAGGGTGCTCGGGCGCTTCGGCCTATTCTCCTTGTTGGTTCTTGCTCGGCTCATAGAGCTCGGCTCCTTTCTTCCTGGCCCTGCGCCTCGCGCGCCGCCCCGGGCGGCCCGGGCGCGGCGAGCCCTCGGGGAGGCTCGCGGCGAGGCAGGGCTCGTACGCGAGCAGCTGCGGGGAGAGCTCGTGTGCCGCCAGGAGAGGCAGCAGCTCCTCGGCGCGCATGCCGAAGGGCCGCCAGAACCCGGCGAGCCAGAACGGCATGCTGCAGAGCATGATCGGGAAGGCCGCGTCCGCGACGTCGGCGTGCAGGCCCAGGTGGACGAAGGCCGCCGCCCCGACCGCGCTGCCGAAGCCGAGCGACACGCATGCGAGCGTGCGCAGGCTCATCTTCCCGACGATCTTCTCCTCGTACTCGCCGATGTCCTTCTGCACCGGTATCCTGAGCGCCATCCGCGACGCCCCCTATGCCGGCAGCCAGGACGTGTCCAGCTGCCCGAAGTAGACCGACGCGGCGATGATGATCGCGCCGCCGGCGATGGTGGATATGGCGGTCGCGATCTGCGGGCCGCCCTGCTGCTCCCTGATGGCCAGGCCGAGCGAGACCGCTCCCCACACGACCAGGAAGCCGCCGAGGAAGGTCACGCAGCCCGACACGAGCTTGATGACGTTTGCGAGCATGCTGCTCTCCTTTGCTTTCGGTTGACGATGTTCCTTGCCGTTCCTCCCCCGCGGCGGGGGAGGCCCGCGCCCTCCGCGGCCCCGTCACGAGGCGCCGTCCTTCCGCCTGCGGTACTCCGCGAAGTCGAACGGGCCGCGGCGCGCGGCCTCCTCGAGCAGGCGCGAGCGCGGGTGGCGCTCGAGCCGGTACTTCCGGTCCATGAGCGGCATGCACCCGTTCACGAGCACGAGCGCGTCCTCGCGCGGCATGCGCGCCACCTCGGCGGGCTGTATGAGGTCGCGCTCGGAGATGCCGCGGTTCACGGTCCGAGTCCAGCCGGCGCCCCGCGAGTCGCTCTGCGTCTCGCTCGCCACCGTCTGCTTGCCGGCCATTTTGCTGATCTCCTCGTTGGTCTCGTTCGCCTTGCCGCCCAGGTAGAGCAGCGTGTCGCAGGCGTTCACGATGGTCTCGGCGTTGTTGTCGCCGTAGGTCTCCTTCAGCTGCGAGAGCGACTGGGCGATCATCGAGACGGCGATGTTCCTGCTGCGGGTGACGGCGATGGTCCGCTCGAAGTCGGGTATGCGCCCGATGTTGGCGAACTCGTCGAAGACGAAGTGCACCGTCGTGGGCAGCGATCCGCCGTGCGCCTCGAGCGCCTCGGCGCAAAGCGCGCTCACGGCCGTGTCCATGAGCAGGGCGAACAGGAAGTCGAAGGTCGAGTCGGTGTCGCTCATAGACGCGAAGAGCGCGACCTTGGCGCCCTCGTCGCCCATGTGGGCGAGGTCGAGCTCGTCTTTGGAGGTGAGGTCGCGCACGGCGCGGATGGAAAGCGGCTTCAGGCGGACGTTGCAGCTCGAGAGCATCGACTTCATGGTGTCGCCGGCGGCCACGCGGAACTCGCGGTAGCTCGCGAGCGCGAAGTCGTCGGGCGGCGCGGGCTCGCGGACCTTGACCCACTCCCACGCGCCGTCCTCCTCGGCGAAGCCGCGCAGCGAACCGCCCTCCGCCGAAGCGCCGCCGCGCCTGACGTAGCGCTCGCCGGTCTCCAGCTCGCGGAACACCATGTCGAGCGGGCTCATGTAGCCCGGGTCGTCGCGTGCGTCGGCGAGCGAGAGCAGCGTGAGCAGCCCGTCGAGGTTCCGGTCGGCGGGCTCGCAGTGCATGACGAGGTAGGCCGTGAGCGCGGTGTAGACCAGGCGCTCGGCCTTCTCCCAGTAGGGGTCGCCCTTGTGGTCGGCCTCGCCCTCGGTGTTGGCGACGATGCCGCGGGCGAAGCGGATGACGCCCGCCTCGTCGCGTATGTAGGCTATGGGGTTGAAGCGCATGGAGCGCGTGAAGTCGATGGTGTCGAACGCGCGGATCTCGTAGCCGAGCTCCGCCAGCGCGCCGCCCATCTCGCGGATGAGCGTGCCCTTCGGGTCGGTCACGAAGAAGCTGGCGTTGGCCTGCAGGAGGTTCGGCTTGACGTAGTAGCGCGTCTTGCCGGTGCCGGGTCCTCCAACCACGAGCACGTTGTCGTTGGTGTCGGTGGAGAGGTCGAACCTGCGGCTCACGAGGCGGATGCGCGCGTTGTCGGTGAGGATGATGTTGTTGTCGGGGTCCTTGGGGTCGCCGAAGGGCGCGATGTCCTTGCGCGTGGCCCACCTGGAGCTACCGTGCTCCTCGCCGTCGCGCCGGGCCCCCTTGGTCCCCAGTGAGCGGGCCCAGGCGAGGAGCGCGCCGCACGCGCAGGCGGTTCCCGTGCACAGGGGAAGCGCCTCCGTTGAGAATACGCGTCCCGCGCGGAGCGCCGCGGGGATCGCCGCCATGGCGGCCTCCGGGTCGAGGATCGGGTTCGCGCCCGACGCCGCTATTGCCGCGGCCGCTGCGTCTCCCATGGCGAACGCGGCTGCGGCCAGCGCGGCCGCCGCCTGCCACCTCATCTCTCGGGCCCCTCGATCTGGCGCGGGCCGCGGTCCCTGCCGATGTCCTGGCTGTGGGCCCTCGACGCCTCGCGCGCACGCTCCGCGCGCTCCGCCAGCCGCTCGGGCTCCTGGCGCCTCTCAGCGATCTCGGCTAGCCGCTCCCTCGCGCGGTCGGCGGCCTTGCCCGTCTCTTGCTCCAGCTGGCGGAAGGCCTCGTCGACCTCGGGGGCGTCCTCCACCTTGAAGAGCAGCCAGTCGCGGCCCTCGCCGGGGATGATGTGGTGCTCGACCGACGCGGCGCGCAGCTTGTCGGAGACGACCTCCTTGATCGTCGCGTACTCGGGAGGCCCAGAGAGCTCCTCGAGGCTGAGCTTCGCGTAGGTCGGCACGCCGTCGGCCGCGATGGCCTCGGCGCGCCCGCCGGCGATGGTCCCGCGGATTCCCGCGAGGCGCTCGGAGAGCTCCCTCGCGCTGCGCGCCATTGCCTCGGCGCCGGCCTCCTGGCCGATTCTCAGCATCCAGTCGAGCAGCTTGCCGCCCGCCTCGTCCCCGTAGTCGCTCGCCATCCCGCGCCTCCCTTCCAGTCGAGATGAAAAAGGGGCGCCTTCGCGCCCCGGTCGTCCCTATTCGGCCCCGACGGCCCTCTCGCGCGCCATTGGGGCGCGGGCTTCCTGCCCGGCGTGCGCGCGGCTCGCCTCGCGGGCGGACGCGGCGCGCTGCGCCAGCGGCTCTGGCGCCTTCTCGTGCAGATGGGCCCACTCGCCGCTGCGGCACTGCTCCGGCGTCGCCTCGCACATGTCGCGCATGGCGCGCTCGAACCGCTCGGGCTCCTGGGCGATGGCGCCGAAGCTCCAGCTCTCGAAGCCGGTCCACGCGTCGCCGTCGCGCTTGAGCGTCCACCACTCGTCGCCGCCGTTCACCTGCTGGATGAACGCGAGGTCGCGGTAGCAGAACCCCTGGCGTATGGCCCAGTTGCCCGAGCCCAGCGCCTCGCGGAGCCTGTCGACGCTCTCCGTGCGGGAGAACTCGTAGGGGTACTCCTCGAGGAACGGGTCGTCCTGCCAGTCGAAGCCGCCGACCTTGAGCCAGCCGTTCTCCTGGCACTTCTCCACGAGCCCTTCGTGCTCGCGGCCGGTTATCCTCTCGAAGCCGTCCATGGGCCCTCCGCCTTTCGTTTGTTGCTTGGCGGGCGGCGTCCTCGCGATGGGGGCACGGTGCGAGTCGGAGCAGGCGTGCGTGCTGGCGCGTCGGCGCCGCCCAAGACGTGTATAGCGATTACGATTGCGGCAGCGACCGGGGCCGACTGCGATGGGTCGAGCTGGGTCGAGCCGTCCGCGCCTCCACGGGAAGCGCACAAGCTAGCCGAGCCGGCGCCTGTCCCTTCCGCCCAGGTAGACGGGCCTGCAGGTCTGGGAGATCCTGCTCGCGATCGCCTCTGCCGTTACGCGCTCGCCGCGCCTCGCGAGCCTGTCCGCCAGCGCGCCCGGCGCGTAGTTCGACGTGACGATGGTCGGGCGCATGTCCTCGTAGCGCGCGTCGAGCACGCTGAACACGGTGCCGACGGACCACTCGGTCGCGTCCTCCTTGCCGAGGTCGTCGAGCACGAGGACGTCGCACTTGGCGTACCGCGCGACGGCGGCCTCGGTGCCGCCCTCGTCGAACGTGGCCTTCACGCGCTCGAGCATGCCCTTGGCCGTCGTGAAGGCGACCTCGTAGCCCGCCTCGGCGAACAGCCTGGCCATGGCGGAGGCGGCGTGCGTCTTGCCGGCGCCGACGCCCCCGTGTATGTAGAGCCCGGCGCCCCCGTTGCCTGCGAACGAGGCGATGTACTCGGCGAACTCGGGGCGGTCTGCCTCGGCGGCCCAGTAGCGCCTGGGGATGCCCGCGCGTGAGAGCGCCTTCTCCCGGCGGGCGGCCTCCTCCTTGGCGGCGAGGGCCGCGCGCCTTCGCGCCTCGGCCTCCCGCTCGCTGGCCGCGCCCTCGCACGGGCAGGGGGCGGCGGAGACCCAGGCGACCCTGCCCGCCAGCGCCGCGCCGAGCGGATCGAGGGCGGCGCCGCAGTGCGGGCACGCCCTCGGCTCCGGCTCGTCGAAGGAGAGCCCGGCGGCCCGGGCCTGCTCCAGGGTGATGAGTCCCGCTCGGTCCATCGGGCGCCCCTTCCTTATCTTCTGAAGTCCTTGTTGTCCCTTTTGCTTATTGGGTGGCATATCGTCAGGGGTTTCCCTGTCATTTCGTCAGGGGTTCTGGCTGCCAACCCCGACGGTTCGTCATCCTTGTTCGCGGCGAACCCTGTCATTTCGTCACCCTTTCGCGCCGGGAGCCCTGACGAACCGTCAGGGGTTGCCAGCGCTCCGGGCGGCAGCCTCTCGCGCACGATGCGGTACCGTTTGGTGGCGTGCCCGCGCGCCGGGGCGTGCACGCCGCATTCCTCGATGAGGCCCCGGTCGAGCAGGTCGCGGATGGCGCGGTGGGCGCTGCGCTCCTGCACGTTGAGGAAGCGGGCCAGGTTGCCCTTGCTCTCGAAGTAGCCGCACCCGGCGTCGCAGAAGCCGAAGATGCGCGCGTAGACGAGCAGGGGAAGGCCGGAGAGGCCCAGGTCCGCCATCATGAAGTGCCGTACCGCCGTGAACTCGCGCGGGGAGGGGCCGTCGCGCCCCCTCGGGCCTGCGGCCGCCATCGGCGCTAGCCCCTTCTGGGCGAGCCGACGACGCTGTTGCGCTCGACCCATGCGACGAGCTCGTCGTGCAGCACGATGCCGTCGCGCGTCTTGCCGCCGATGTAGCGGATCGGGAACGGGTCGTCGGGGTCCTTGGCGAGCCGGTACATGGCGTCGCGGCTGATGCGCAGCATCGCGCACGCCTCGTCGGCGCCGAATATCGCGTTGGTCGATGCGATGAGCCTCACCTGGCTCCTGCTAGTGCTCTTGGTCATGGTCGTCCTCGAGCTCCTTTCGTCTCGAGGCTCCCTCGCGTGCCCGGCCGCGGGCGGCTCCCGGGGTGGTCGCCGCCGTCATTTCCTGCCGCTCCTCGACCCGATGTATGCGTCCACTGACGCCCTCGAAACCAGGAGCTTCCTTCCGAGCCTGTACGAGTCGATCTCTCCCGACCAGATGAGGTCGTATGCCTTGTTTCGGCTCGCCCTCATGTACTCCTGCATCTCGATCACCGTCATCCATTCGCCGCGGTCCTGGCTTCCCTCGGGCGCGGCGCATTCGGCTGTGCTTGCCATGGTTCCTCCAATCTTCCCGTGCGGCACCGCGCGGGCACGCCGCGCGACACCGTGTGCCTTTTCGTCTGCGCGACGATTGAACCGCCTGATGGCGCTTGGCGCGCATGGCGGGAGCGGAGATGGGTCGAGGTGGGTCGAGCTGGTCGGGCCTTCACGAAACGGCCATGAGCCGCATGCCTTAGCTCGCAGCTAAGTCCCCGAAAAGCAAAAGGCGCCCATGCGGGCGCCTGCCTAGTAACTGGAGTTGTTCAGTTGTGGTTGGAATGCTTCTCTTCCGCGGTGCTGTCGTCCGGGGTCCGGCATCTGTCGTTCGCCTCTTCTGTCGTGTTTGATGTTGCGTGTTCTGCGAGCGACCTTGCACAGGTTTTTCAGCCCGTTGCCCCAGGTGCACCCGGGTAAATGGTACCCACCCGCCGGGACAAGGACATTGCGGGAGGGCCGTCTGGGCAAGCTAGGATGGATGAGCGGCGGGGTTCTAAATGCAATAATTCGAGCTAGAGGGCCTTGTGCTCTCTTTTGTAAAACGCGAGGGTGCAATAAACTCGACGATCCCCCTGAACCTTTTCTGAACGAATCAGCTCTTAGGCGGTATGACGCGACACGCATCGGTAGTGCTCGGACTGGGTTAGTCATCGAGTGGGTATAGAACATACGTTCTGTATAACGTTATAGCACCAGGTGGCAGGCGTAGTTTCAATCGAAGCTACGCCTGCTGCTATATATGGGTTGATGGCGGTATCAATGACCGCGATGCTTCTGCTTGCGCTTCAGCTTTCGCTGCTCGAAGCGCGCCTCCGCCTCATCCGCGCGACGCTGGCTTCTTGCTTGAGCCGATTCCCGCTTCATCGTCTCCCGCTGACTCGCGAGCGCCTGCTGCGCCTTGGTGCTCATCGCCGGCTGCTTGAGGGCTTTCGCCGCCTCGCGGGCGCGTCGCTTGGGGTTCTTCGCGGGCTTGCTCGCCTCGGTCGAATCGTGACCGAAGAACGAGAGCTTCGCCCATTTGTTGACAACGAATCGCAGGATCTCCTCATTGGACGGCTCCGCGCCGAAGACGATGCGGGCGGCGCCGTATCTGCCGTCCTCGACATGCTCCGCCAGCCCGACCCAGAATTGGCCGTCGTGATATACGGTCAGGGTGGACGACACGCTGATCTGCATGGCTGGTTCCTCCTTTATGTAGATGACCATGCAGAGAAGGGACAACCAAGGAGGCAGGTTACTGATGCGGACTCCCGCACGCCCACGACTACCCGACGGGGACTGTGTTTTCATCTCTGGTGCCCGCATTGTAGCACGCGCGGATTCACGATGTTGATTGCCGGCGCCTAGACGGAGATGAAGGCGGTTCGATCTAGGTCAAGCCGGTCGCTCGTTCATGAAGCGGCCGATTCCCTGAAAATAAAAGGCGCCCACGAGGACACCTACAGGCTATCTTCGAACTACTTGGTTTGGGGCAGACGGAGGAAAAAAATAGGGCAGAATCGCTCTCACGATCCCGCCCCGCAAACCCGAGGGTTTCTAACTGGCTCCATTATTCCGGGCTTCTCAGTTCTGTCATTGACCCAGGTATCACCCGTCTCCTATAGCGAGTGAATATAAAAATAGGGCAGAGTCGCTTGCGCAAGTCCGCCCCTAAAACCGTGAAGGTTTTGCTATCTGCAGGCTATTCTACCAACCCGAGCGATTCTGTCAACCTGCGAAGGAACTCGAGCGCGGAGCGAGCTGCGGCGTCGGGCCCCTTGTCGGGCAGCGCCTCGGTTTCGCCGTCGGCCCTGGCGAACATCTCGGCGAGCTCGGATGCGGCGCGCGAGTGCGAGGAGCCCTCGGGTACCAAGCCGGAGTGCGCCACGAGCACGGTCGCGACCTCCTGCATGGCCGTATTCCCCATCCACTTCCTCCTGGTCGCCTTGGGAATTCCCACGGCGGCGACCCTTCGGGAGACGCCGCTGGACGCCGAGCCCCGGGCGGCGCCCCTCTCGGCGAAGCAGTTGATCAGGCACGAGCCGTGCGCGGCGCAGTTGCGGACGGACTTCACGCGTTTGAGGTCGTAGTGGGAGGCCTCGAGGCGCCTGTCGCCCCATCGCCTGGCGCAGAAGCGCACGAAGTCGATGAGGGTGCCGAACGAGGTGAGCTCAAGGAAGGCCCAGGCAGGCATGTCGCCGGAGTACTTCGCGTAGAGGCTCGAGCTGTAGGGGCTGCGGCCGCTCATCTTGAGCTCGCGCAGGCGGTACTCCCTGTTTGCAGTGGTAAGCGATGCCATGTAGTCGGCCACGATGGCGTAGCCGTCCTCTCCACGGTCCTCCATCTCGCGAAGCAGTGTCACCTTCTGGAAATGCTCGATGTCGAGCGTCATGCCGAGCAGGGCGTGGCGCAGCTCCTGGTCGAGCGCCGCGAGCAGGCGCAGCTGGCCGAAGTCGAGGTCTACGTAGCGGCCGTCGCGCGGGCCTCCCTCGTATTTCGAGAAGAGTTTGCGGTAGGATGCGAGCTTGAAGAAGTTGCACTTGTCGCGCAGGTAGTCCGCGGCCTCTTCCTCGGAACACAGTTCGAAGGCTACGCCCTTCTGCTTGAGGTGCTCTATCTGCTGCTCGATCGTGAGGATCGGCTTCCTATCGTGGGGTTCGGCCATGCTCGGTCTCCTGTCATTGATTTGAGAATCCTATTCTACCAGCATGTTTGCCCTGAATCCTGAAGGCCTGTTCGCCAACTCATAAGCAAGCCACCTGAGACTACTCACTTTGTTCACGAATGGCGAAGACCTGCGACCTGGGGTTTTGCAAATGGCGCGCAAGCCACCCGCGTTAATTCACTTGCGATTGCAGCTGGCGGCTTGCGGGCAAAAGGGCGGTTGAGTTTCAAAACGGGCGTTTTCGGCGCCATCGAGCCTCCAAAGGCGACCCGCCGCGCACTTTGGGACAAAAACAAAAACTCAAAGCCCTGAGTTTGAAAAAAGTTTTTGAGGTTGTCCCAGCTTTTGTCCCCGAAGCCGACGAAACGCGACATCGCGTCATTCGGCGGCACGCGTTCCGTGTCGATGCCGAAAACTGGGTGTAACTGGAGTGACGGGACGGCAGAACCGACGCCATCGAGTGGGAATAGTAAATAGCCCTTTGCGAGGGAGGTCGGATGCGGCCTCCCTCGTTTTTTATTTGCGTGCCATGGATGCCTGTGCATTGTGGTGTATGTGGTACATGCAAACCAGCCACGCAATCTCTCAAGCTGTTTAGCTGGGATTATTGTTTGCTGGTACGTTTTAGAGTGCTTTCAATTACCGAAGCAACGCCATTAATTTATTTCTAATTAATGCTGACCAGCAGATTGCTTTCGCCCGCAAGAGGTCGCTCGGACTGGTACTCAAAATGTACTCACGACGTTTTGAGTATCGATTTGCTGGTACTCACAGACGGTAAAAACGGGTGCCAACCTCGATATATTCGTTATCCCCTTCGAATCGTCAACGAATACTGAAAAGTGATTGAGTGCTACATAGCTCAAAATTAGTTTACGTAATTACGTAATTACGTATTTTGCCGTAAAATGATTTCGGTCAATTAAGGAACGTAGAACAGGTCAATTCGGAGGGGCGACCATGGAGGAAGATCAGGCTGTTCATGCCGAAAGGGAGCTGGATAAGTTCACGCTCTCGATAACCCGTGAGGATAAGCGGGCTCTTAAGTCCTATGCCGCGCGCCAGGATAAGACGGTGGCTAAAGTCCTGCGCGAATGGATTGACGAGAAGTGTAAGGGGGAGAAGTGATGTCTCAGACGACGCAAGCAGTCGTTCAGAACCTTGTTGATCGCGCTGTCAAGCTGGGCGATCGTCAGCTCGCTGCCGACATCCGCGCCTTTGCGGCGCAGCGCCAGTTTGGGCTTGTATTTGAACACAACCGTCCAGAACGACTTCGCCTTTATGGCAAGCCTATCATGAAGGGCGATGTCGTACAGGTGCTTCCCGAGCGTGGTAAAAAAGAGGACTCTAACTCCCAACTGCTATGGTTGGTAAATACCGTTCGGGGGGGGGTTGCTGATCTAAAGCCATATCAATCGCCCTCATATGACGAAAACGAATGCGAGCCCCGCTCCGTTGCCGTCAACGATGTCGTGCCTGTTGCTGAATATGACCAGCCGATTTATGCTGGCCTCAAAGAGACTGGGCGTGTCGAGCGCGGTGGCGATAAGCCCTATCAAGTAGTCATTAACGGCGAAAACTACCATGCTCTTGAAGCCTTGGCCTTTGCCTATGCAGGCAAAGTGGACTGTATATATATTGACCCACCCTATAACACCGGTGCCCGCGACTGGAAATATAACAACGATTACGTCGACGGCTCCGACGCCTATCGTCACTCCAAATGGCTCGCCTTCATGGAGCGTCGCCTCAAGCTCGCCAAGCAGCTGCTCAATCCCAACGATTCCGTACTTATCGTCACAATCGATGAGAAAGAATACCTGAGACTGGGTTTGCTGCTGGAAAACGTATTTCCCGGAGAGCGAATTCAAATGATCAGCAGTGTTATTAACTCTGCCGGCGTATCACGCGGGGACTCTTTTTCCCGCAGCAATGAATACTTGTTTTTCGTCATGTTCGGATCCGCCGCACCGCGCAAACTTGTCTTGCCAGACGAATGGCACGGAAAAGTGAAGAATAAAAAGCAAATTCTGACTTGGAATCAGCTCGCCAGAGCTGGCACCAATTCGCGCCGCGTCGACAGGCCCAACCTTTTTTATCCCATCTATGTAGCGGAAGACGGCAGTCACATCATTGAAATCGGAGAGCCCGTTGCCCCAGATACGCCGCGCGATAGCATACTCCCACTTCCGGGCACCCGCGTAATATGGCCAATAAAGGCGAATGGAGTCGAGGGCAATTGGCAAGTGAGCCCCGCCAAGCTGCGCTCTCTCTACAAACGCGGATTTGTGAAACTCGGAAAGCTAACAGAGAAAGGAATGCGTCTAACCTATCTTAAGGCTGGAGAGGTCAAAAAAATCGAATCTGGCGAGGTCGCTATTGTTGGTCGCCGAGCGGATGGTTCAGTAATACCGGATGAAAACGCTAGCGAGCAAGGATATATCCCTGGAAGTCAATGGGATATTCCCTCTCACAACGCAACGTACTACGGGTCGCGTTTACTCCTCTCAATGATGCCTGATCGCAAGTTTCCTTTCCCCAAATCTCTCTATGCTGTCGAAGACACCATTCGTTTTTTCGTCGCAGACAAGCCTAATGCTCTTGTGGTCGACTTCTTTTCCGGCTCAGGCACAACGGCACATGCCGTCATGCGACTAAATAATCTAGACGAAGGCCATCGCAGGTCCATCAGCGTTACAAACAACGAAGTCTCCGATGAAGAAGCGAAAAGGTTAATTAAACGAGGTCTGCGCCAAGGCGATCCCGAGTGGGAAGCTCAGGGCATTTGCCAGTACATAACCAAGCCGCGCCTCACGGCGGCCATCACGGGCAAGACGCCCGCGGGTGACCCCATCAAGGGCGACTATAAATTTACGGACGAGTTCCCCATGGCCGACGGGTTCGAGGAGAACGCGGTCTTCTTCGACCTCACCTACGAGGACCCCGATGCCGTTGAGCTTGGTGTGGCGTTTGAGGAGATCGCACCTTTGTTGTGGCTGCGCGCCGGCGCCCGCGGACGCGTCATCGAGCATGAGGAGCCGGGCTACGCCATCTCCGACACCTATGCCGTGCTCTTCGATTTCGCCGCCGTCGGCGATTTTGTCAAGGCACTTAAGGGCAGTCCCGAGGTTGTCTGCGCGTTTGTGATCACCGACGATACGGCGCGCTTCGCTGGGGTCAGGGCCCAGCTCCCCGGACTCGATATGGTCCGTCTTTACGAGAACTATCTGCAATCATTCAAGATTGCCGCCGAGGATGCGGTGAGGTAAATATGAGGGTCGAACTTAAGGAATTCCAGGCCGGGGCTGTCGCTGCCTTGGCAAACAGGTTGCAGTCGATGCGTCGTCGCTATGAGCGGGACGGCGAACTGTCTTCGGTGTGCCTCGCATCTCCCACGGGCTCGGGCAAGACGGTCATGTGCGCGGCAGCCATCGAAGCGCTCTTCTTCGGAGACGACGATCTGGGCCTCGTTCCCGACGAGAACGCCGTGGTCCTTTGGCTCTCTGATTCCCCGAGCCTGAACGAGCAGACGGGCGTGCGTTTCTCAAACGTGGCGGACAAGCTGGCAGACAGCATCCTTGACAGGCGCCACCTGGTCACAATTACCAACGACTTCGGAGCCGCGCACGACATTCTCGAGCCGCGCCACGTCTATTTCCTCAGCAAGGACCTACTCAGTAAGAACGGCCTGCTCACCAAGGGTAGTGAGGCCAACTCCGGCCGCGTGTTCTGGGACATCCTTGACCGCACCATCAGGGACCCGGAGCGTAACCTCTATCTGTTCATCGACGAGGCACACCGCGGCTTGGGGGCCAATGCCTCGAGCGAGCGCGGCACCGCGACGATCTACGCCAGCCTCATTGATGGGCTCGACGGCCGTGCAGCGATGCCCATCGTCGTCGGGGTCTCTGCCACGCCGCAGAGGTTCGAGGCGGCCATGGACCAGCGCGCCGATCGCGTACGTATGCCAAAGGTCGCTGTGACCCCTCGCGAGGTCCAGGAGTCGGGTCTGCTCAAGGACATCATCGAGTCGCGCGTGCCAGAGAAGGACGACCCGGTCGAGCACCAGTACCTCACTATGGCGTGCGAGCGCTATGCCTTGGCCTGCCGCGAGTGGGGCGAGTACTGTGCCCGCGAGGGCGAGAGCCCCGTCAACCCGCTGCTGCTCATCCAAGCGGCGGACAACGTGAGCAACTCGGCCCTGGCTGAGATGTGCGACCAGATCACGGGCCTGGTCCCCGGCCTTTCCGAGGCGATGTCGTTCGCCAACGTCTTCGGCGAGCATAAGGACATCGCGGCGGGAAAATACCTTATTCGGGGGTGCGGACAGAAAGTTGGACCGCGGGGCGGTCCGGACTGGAGGTTCGCATGTACAGCAGGGAGAAGGTCGAGCTCTTCCTCCTGGCGACGGAGGACGGCATGGGGCCCACCGCCGCCGCGAAGTTCGCGGGGGTCA
>DBEYYU010000022.1:0-6913 GCA_048184855.1 Collinsella aerofaciens | reverse complement strand
GCCCTTGGGCCTCGGGCGCAGGGCCTCCGCGCCGCCCTCGCGGTATAGCGCGCACCACTTCTTGAGCGGCGACATCGACATTATGCCGAACGCCGCCATCGCCTCGGCCTTCGTCATGCCGCCGTCGACCACGGCGGAGGCGGCGGCGACCTTCTGCTCGTATGTGTACCTGCCCTGCTTTCCGTCCATGCGCAGCAGCACCTCGCTCCCGAATGCGCGGTATATCTCCTGCCATCTTCTCACGGCTTCCGCGGGAAGCGAAAGGGCAATCGCGGCAGATTTATACCCGTGTCCGAGCTCGAAGAGCCCTATGGCCGCCTTCCTGGCCTCGACATCATGCTTCACCCTCAAATCAACGCGCATAAAGAAAGCCTCCCATTTCTCATGTCCAAGAAATGGGAGGCAGTTCACGAGGGCAACGGGCTTCTCAGTTTAAATGGTGCTCCCAGCGGGATGTCCGCGTGCGGCTGACGCCGCCCGCTTTCGCCGCGTCGCTTCGCTCCTTGCGTGCTGCGCTGGAAAACGCTTCGCGTTTCCTCAGCTCCGCACCCTGTAGGGTTCGAATCCCGGCGCATGGGTAGCAAAAAGCCCGCCACCGCGAGGGCAACGGGCTTCTCGTTTCAAATGGTGCCCCCAGCGGGATTCGAACCCGCGATATCCACCTTGAAAGGGTGGCGTCCTTGGCCGCTAGACGATGGGGACAGCGGGGAAGAGTATAGCAGACTTTTTTAGCCGTTCACATATCGTTGGCAAACTGAAAAACCACCACACCGGTGCCTGTCCCCTTTGTGGTGGTGAGGTGCTAGGGGAGGAGCTTCATGGCGGCGTCGTGGGCGGCGTGCTCGTAGGTGTCGTCGAGGGGCTTGAGCGGCAGCAGGGCGGCGGCCTGTGCATCGCCACGGCGCTCGAGGGCGTGGGCGATGAGCCAGTCGGCGAACTCGGGGTTCTTGGGCAGTGCCGGTCCGTGTAGGTACGTGCCGATGACGCCCTTGTAGATGAGGCCCTCAAAGCCATCGTCGCCGTTGTTGCCGGTGCCCGTGACAACGGACGTTCCGAGCGGCGTGGCCTCTGCATCGAGCAGGGTGCGGCCGCCGTGGTTCTCAAATCCCACAAAGGGCTCGGGTGCCAGGTCGGTCTTGACGGCGACGTTGCCGATCAGGCGGTCGGAGCCGCGCACAGTCTCGGCGGCAATGACGCCCAAGCCCTCGATGCGATTCTCGCCCATATAGTACGAACGGCCGAGCAGCTGATAGCTGCCGCAGATAGCAAGCAGCGATCCGCCATCCTCAACATAGGCCGCGACCTTGTCTTTTTGAGCGAACAGCTCGTGTGCCACGGCCAGCTGGTCGCGGTCGGAGCCACCGCCCATCATGACGATGTCGGCGTCGGTGAGATCGAGCGTCTCGCCCATGCGGACCTCGTCCACGCGCGCGGGAATGCCGCGCCAGGCGCAGCGGCGCTCGAGGGCAATGACGTTGCCGCCGTCGCCATAGAGGTTGAGGGCATCGGGATACAGGTAGACGATGCGCAGCGGGCGCGAAAGCTCGACCGGCGCAATATCGGTGGGGACAGCGCTGCCATTGGCGCGTGTTACGGCGTGGGAGGCGACCGAACTTGCATCGGTGCCCTTAAGCTCGTCGAGCTCTTTGACCAGTGGCGGGAAGGCCGTGTAGTTGGCGACCGCGTAGAAGGTGTCATTGGCGGCCTCGTCTGCCACGGCGCCGATCGCCTGCTCGATATTCGAGATGATGGCGGCGTCGATGCCGGCGTACTTCAGGCGTACCTGCATATCGTGCGCGCGCGTACCCCCGACAAAAGCGACAAGCCCTGGGGTATCGGCGATGCGCTCGAAGTCGACGTCGTAGATCCACGAGACATCGTGGCCGTCGGCGTCGTTGTCGTTCAGGAAGAAGGCGCAGAGCCTGCCACCTGCCGTTTTTATGGACTGGATCTGGCGATCGAAGCCCACGGGATTTTTGGCCAGGTTTGCCTCGACGGTACGGTCGGCGATCTCCCAGCGGCCCATGCGCCCGCCGGCGGGGACGTAGGCATCGAGCGTGGGCTGCAGATGGGCTGCGTCCACGCCCAGCTCGCGCGCCGCAAAGAAGGCGGCGGCAACGTTGTAGACCATGTACAGGCCGTTGTAGCGTGTGGCGACGTGCGTTGCGGGCGCGTCGGTATCGGGTCCAAAGTTCAGTTCAAAGCCGTAGCCGTCGCAGGTGAGCTCAATGTCCGTCACACGACGGAGCAGCGCGGGGCGACCCCAGCCACACGAAGGACAATGATAGGCGCCGAGCTGGCCGTACTGCACATAGTCGTATTCCAGCGGCGCGTTGCACTGCGAGCAAAAACGCGAGTCGCTAATGCGATCGGATTCGGTGCCCGTGGCACCGTCGATGCCAAAGGCGATGCTCGTATTGGAGACGCGTGCGGCGATCGAGGCGCACAGCGGGTCGTCGGCGTTGTAGATAAGCGTTGTTGTCGGCGAGAGCTCCAACGCATGGGCGATGACCTCCTGGGTGTGATCGATCTCGCCATAGCGATCCAGCTGGTCGCGGAACAGGTTGAGCAGCACGAAGTACGTCGGCTTGAGCTTGGGCAGGACGCGTACGGTGTAAAGCTCATCGCACTCAAAAACGCCCACGCGCTTGCCGCCACCGGCTCGCTTGAGGCCGCTGCGCGCTTCGAGCAGTGCGCCCACCACGCCCGGCTCCATGTTGTTGCCAGCGCGGTTGCATACCACGGTGGCGCCGCTGGCGGCAACGGCGTCGGCGATGAGGTTGGAGGTGGTGGTCTTGCCATTAGTACCCGTAATCACCACGCTGCGGTCGACAAGGCCAGCGAGGTCGCTCAACAACTCGGGATCGATCTTCATGGCGATGCGGCCGGGGAGTACGCCGCCCTGGCGCTTAAGGACGGAGCGCAGCCCCCAGCGGGCGATATCGCTCGAGGTGCAGGCAAGAGATGAGCGGAGATTCATGAAGCCGTTCCTAACGTGAATGACATGGTCGTGGCGTTTGCGCCGTTAAAAGCCGTAACGGCGCGCAAATTCCTGGGCAAGCTGCGACACGTCTTCGCAGGCATTGGCCCAGGGGGCAAAGTCGGGAGTGTCCGAGATAATGCCGTCCGCTTCCCAAACGGCCTGGTGCGAAAGATCCCAGGGATCGCGTGGCTCGGGCCGGCAGGGAAGGTACGGCGTCTGGTACATGGGGTTCAGCAAGAAGAACGCGCCGCCCTCGCAGCGGTTGGCAAACTCGCGCAGCGCGCGTGTCGCCGGGCGCATCTTGTTCGTTTTGAACAGCAGAATCGTGCGGGCGAGCAGATACCAAGGAGAGTTCTCGAGTGCGTCTGCCCCGATCTCTTCCTCGAGCTGGTGGGCTAGGGCAAAAAAGCCGTCCTCGTCTTCCAGACGAGCGAGGGCGAGCAACACGGTGCCTGCGGCTCGGGTGGGATAGCCTTCCGCCTTAAGGACGCGGCGGGCGTAGTTGGCGGCAGCGCGGTAGCGGGCGCTCGCCATGCACAGCTGCGAGATGGCCTCGAGTGTGTGAAGCCACCCGATAAGAGCCGGCTCGCTTACGGTGAGATCGGCCGCCGTTACGCCGTCCGTCAAAACCTTGTTGGCCCAGTAGTGTGGGGCCTCCATGTCGAACCCGGGCACGCTTTGCTGCAGGTAATCGGCCGTGGTCGCCTCGAGTTTCATCAGGTCGCCCAGGCAGGCGTCGACGGGCGTGTCCGCCAAAATGATGGCGAGCAGCTGCGCATCGAGGACATACGCATCGACGCGGACGATCTTGAGCAACTCATCGCGCATATCGTCGAACAGGCGGTTGCGCGTCTGCTCAAACTCCTCGTCGCTGCCCATGTCCTCGATGCGATGGAGTTCGTCGAGCAGGTGGCGGTGAACGCCGGCATAGGACAGCAGCGCCTGGGCATGCTCGGTCTGCGCATACTTATGAGGGTTGACGCTCACGTCGTTATGGACAAGCTCGCGTGCTGCATCGGTGAGTTCGGGGTGCGACGCAACGTAGGCGCGCTCTAGGTAGGCGGGGATGTAGACGCTCGGATCCATTAGAGGTCTCCTCCCTTAAACGGCAAGCCCTGCTCGGCCGCCCGCAGGATGCGCTCGTCGATCTGGGAACGCACGATATCGTTGGTGGCGACCCAGGCGGCAAAGCTGGCGTTGTCGGGGGCGCCCAAGCCCTCCTGCAGTACCGGCGTCGCCTCGGACAGCGCAAGGACAAGCTCGTCGGTGGAGCCCACGCCCACGTTGACGCGGGCATAGACGCCATCGGGAAACTCGGTTTGGAAGTAGAGTGCTTCGGCCGCGTGCGGGCATGAGCGCACCAGGATGCGCAAGTAGCGCTCGGCACCCTCGTAGTCCAGCTCGCGCCAGGCAGCGCTCATCAGCGCGATGAGCGTCCACGGGTCCAAGTCGCGCTCCGCGTCCTTGGGACGACGGCGTAGCGGCGTGTTAGCGAGATAGGGGACGGAGTGGGCAGAGCGAAAGCGCTTGAGCTCCTCGGCGGGGTATTCGAGCTTCGCCATGGCGAGCATCGCGGTGTGACGGACGCCGGCCGGATCGTTGGGGGCAAAGTCGAGGCTGCGGTTTGCGGCTTCGAGCGACATGCGATAGCGGCCGCTAATGAGGGCGCGCGACGCAAGGGCGGCAAGCCAGCGCAGATAGGGGCGGCGCATAAGGTCGCCTGCGGCCTCGCGCTCGTAGGGGTCCTGCGCCGAGGCGATCTTGAGCGCCAGATCATGCTCGACTTCATCGCGCTTGGATACCAAGTACTGTACGTACTCCTCGTTGGAGTTGGCGGTGAGGGCGATCAACATGCGCTGAGCATCCCAGTTGGTGGGGTCGAGCGCGGCTGCCTCGCGAAGCATGTTCTCGGCAGCGGCCTCTTCTTGCTCTGCCTGGGTATCGTCAGGGATAAAGGGAATGCGGTAGTCGACAGCCTCGACCACCTTGGCAATGAGGTGCCCGGCGCGGTCGCGGTCGTGCACGATGAGCGGCGCGGGGTTGCGGGTGAATTGTTCCATCAGACGCTCTACGGCGGCACCGTCGGTGAGCGGGATATTGTCGCGGCGCAAGGCCTCAAGAACGAGGCGATGGCAATCCTCTTGAATGGGATCGAATGCCATGGGGCCTCCTTTGCTGCGGTTAGGGTTCAAATGTCTCTATATAAGGTTCTAGTTTACCCGCATGTGGCACACCGGGGGTGCCGCACTTGGACATGCACCTTTGCACCACGAAGACGGATGTCGCACAAATGTCGGCACCTTGGACGACTGAGTGGTATCACGGTGCCGCAAACGGTCGATTTTTGGCGGCGAACGGGGCACATTTTGGAGGGGCACAGTCCTGCCCGGGATATGTGGTCAACCTTGATAAAACGTTTGCCCAGCTTGGGAGTATGAATGCCCCACAAGGGTCTTCAGGGATAGAAAAAACGTTTCATCATTGTCGGCTTTAGGTGAATAACTGACCAACCAGAACGGTAGAATAATGTTTGTCTGAGCGTTGAGACGTTTAGACATCGCGCATTGTCATCGCCGGCAACGCGCAAAACGGTCCTAACGGAGCCAATCGGGTGCTCCGTTATATACGCAAGTCTAAGAGGGGCTTGTTTAGGAGGCACAGTATGGGACGTTTTACCAATCCTCGCGATCTGTACTTTGGTGAGGGCGCTCGCCACGAGGTGAAGAACCTCAAGGGCAAGAAGGCCATCATCGTTTCTGGCGGCAGTTCTATGCGCCGCGGCGGGTTCCTGCAGGACGTTGAGGCCGACCTCAAAGAGGGCGGCTTCGAGGTCAAGCTGTTCGAGGGCGTCGAGTCCGATCCGTCCATCGAGACGGTCATGAAGGGCGCCGAGGCCATGCGCGAGTTCGAGCCCGACTGGATTATTGCCATCGGCGGCGGCTCGCCCATCGATGCCGCTAAGGCCATGTGGGTCTTCTACGAGTATCCCGAGGAGTCCTTCGATAACATCATCCAGCCGTTCAGCTTCCCCGAGCTGCGTCAGAAGGCTCACTTCTGCGCCATCTCCTCTACCTCCGGCACCGCTACCGAGGTCACTGCCTTCTCCGTCATCACCGACTACGCCAAGGGCATCAAGTACCCGCTGGCCGACTTCAACATCACTCCTGATGTCGCCATCGTCGACCCCGAGCTCACCTACACCATGCCCGCCAAGCTGTGCGCTCATACCGGCATGGACGCTCTGACCCACTGCATGGAGGCCTACGTTTCCACCTGCGCCTCTATGTTCACCGACGCCAACGCTCTGCACGGCATCCGCGAGATCGTCGAGTGGCTGCCCAAGTCCTATGCTGGCGACCATGAGGCCCGTCAGCACATGCACGAGGCTCAGTGCATCGCCGGTATCGCCTTCTCCTCGGGCCTGCTCGGCATCGTTCACTCCATGGCTCACAAGACCGGTGCAGCCTTTGAGAACGGTCACATCATCCACGGTGCTGCTAACGCCATGTACCTGGGCAAGGTCATCCAGTGGAACTCCAAGGACCCGCGTGCTGCCGAGCGTTATGCATACGTGGCCAAGGAGATCCTGCACCTTCCTGGCGAGACCAACGAGGAGCTCATCGCTGCGCTCGTCCAGAAGATCCGCGACCTCAACGACCAGCTCAACATTCCGCAGTCCATCAAGGATTACGCGAATGGTGGCGTGAAGGTCGACGCCGAGAACCCGCAGATGGTTTCCGAGGAGGAGTTCCTCGCCAAGCTGCCCGAGATCGCCGCGAACGCCGAGCAGGACGCCTGCACGCCCGAGAACCCGCGTGAGACCAAGGCTGCCGACTTCGAGAAGATTCTCAAGGCCTGCTACTACGACACCGACATCGATTTCTAATCGACTCTTGTTATCGTAACGAGGGGCTCCGCACGTATCTGTAC
>DBEYYU010000021.1:0-20985 GCA_048184855.1 Collinsella aerofaciens | reverse complement strand
ATTTTGACCAATCCCGGTCACCGAATAATGGCCACCGTGCCTCCCCGCCGCCACTACGCTGGTGGTGCCAACACGCCGGCGTTAGGAGGACCATTGAGGTGAACGAGAGACACGATGACCTACAGGAGATTATAGACGCGGCGCTCCGGGAGATGGCCGCGGAGGAGGGCGACGGGTTCGACCCGCAGGCATGCAACCTCGCTGAGTTCTGCAGGAGGACGGGGCTCACCCGCTCCCGCGCGAGGACGGTCAGGGCCCACGGGTTCAGGGCCCTGCCCCACGGGAACAGCGGGAGGAGGGCCGCGCCGGGCGTGCTCGCCGGCCACACCGGCCTGGTGGACGACCTCCTGCGGAAGGGCGTCACCAACTCGCAGGTGATATTCGAGCGGCTGCTCGGCCAGGGCTACGCCGGCGGCCTCACAACGGTGAAGACCTGCATCGCCGCGCACCGGGACCTCGTGCCCGCGAAGAGGCGGCAGGCGGCCCCGCAGGGCTGCCGCGGCCAGCGCTTCAGGACGGCGCCCGGAGAGGCCTACCAGATGGACTGGGGCTTCGTCGCGGTCGAGCGCCCTGGCGGGGAGCGGGCGCGGATCGCCTGCTTCGCCATGGTCTGCCACCATTGCGGGGGCGCCCACGTCGAGTTCTTCCCGAACGCGCGCCAGGAGAACCTCCTCATCGGGATGCTGCACGCGTTCTCGGCGCTGGGCGTGCCCGCGACCGTGCTCACCGACAACATGAAGAGCGTGGTCGTCCGCCGCGATGCCGACGGCCGGCCCGTCTGGCAGGCCGACTACGCCGAGTTCATGGGCGTCGTCGGCTTCCGCACCAGGTTGTGCAGGCCGCGCCACCCCTATACGAAGGGCAAGGTGGAGAGGCTCGTCCGCTTCGTGAAGGGGAACTTCCTCGCGGGAAGGTCCTTTACCGACCTTGACGCCCTCAACCGGGAGGCCGCCCTCTGGTGCGCCGAGCAGGGAGGCCGCTGGCGGCGCGCGGCGGCATGCGTCCCGATGCGCGAGCACGAGGCGGCGTGCTCGGCGAACACCAGGCCGCTCGAGGTCACGGCCGAGGTCGAGCGGTACCTGTGCCCGCGCCGGAAGATCTCCTTCGACGGCTTCGTGAGCTTCGAGGGGCACCGCTACGGCGTGCCCTACTGGTACGTCCGCCGCGAGTGCAGGGTGAACCGGGAGGGGCGCGTGGTGCACATATACAGCGACGACCTCTCCCGCGAGCTCGTCGCCCACGCCGTCGGCACCGGCGCCGACGGCTGGTGCGAGGGGCAGTGGGAGACATCGCCGGCGCAGCCCGAGGAGCTGCCGACCCAGCCGGTGGGGACCGTGGTCGAGCAAATCGCCCCGCCCAGGACGAAACCCGGTTTCGAGAGGTTCGACTTCGGGAGGGCCGAATGATGGCGGGCGCGGGGGCGAGCCCCTACGAGCTCGCGAGCGACGCCGCGTCGAGGCTCGGGATCGCCGTCGGGGCGGAGGAGCTCGCGACCCTCGCCTCGGACCTCGACCTCGGCGACGGGGAGATGGCCGCCGTGGCAGCCACCTTCTCCTACCTTGCGGAGAAGAGGAGGCTCGCCTCCATCGAGACGCTGCTGAGGCTGAGCAGGCTGCCCAGGCGCGAGCCCAAGACCTTCGAGGGCTTCGACTTCTCCAGGATCCAGGGCCGGGACGCGGCCGCGCTGGGCAAGCTCCCGTCGCTGGCCGACCTCTACGCGCACCGCAACGTCGCCTTCGTCGGGCCCGGCGGCATAGGGAAGACGCACCTCGCGCAGGCCTACGGGCGCGAGTGCTGCATGCGGGGGCTCAAGACCTACTACATAAAGGCGACCGAGCTCAGGGACAGGTTCCAGAAGGCCGTCCAGCGGGGAAACACCTCGCGGGTCGTCTCCTCGCTCGTCAAGCCGTCGTGCCTCATCGTTGACGAGGTGGGGAGATGCGTCTACGACAGGCCGTGCACCGACCTGTTCTTCGATGTCGTCGACAGGCGCTACGAGAAGGAGGGGCCGAACGCGATGGTCCTCACGAGCAACATCGCCCCGAGCGGGTGGGATGAGTTCTTCACGGGCGACGACACGCTCCTCTGCGCCCTCGACAGGCTGTTCGACAAGGCGTCGGTGTTCGTGATGCGGGGCCCGAGCTACCGCGGCAGGGAGCTTGACACCTACTCGGTGGAGGCCGTCCCCCAGGCGGTGAAGGTGAGGGGGATCCAGCCCGAGGGGATGTAGGAATGCGATAGGAAAGTCATAGATGCGGGCGTGTTGGCTAAAATGGGTCGGCCGGGATTGGTCAATCTCGGCCGACTATATTTGGCTAAATTATTCCGGCGCTAACAGTGCCGCCGCGAGGGGCGCGTCGCCTCCACCGCCGTGGTCACCGCCATCGGCTGCGATGCGGGCGGCTGGAGGCGCGTCCTGGGCGTCGACGTGGTCGACACCGAGTCCTACGACTCGTGGCTCGCCTTCCTGCGGGCTATCCGCTCGCGCGGGGCGGCGGGCGTGCGGCTCGTCGTCTCGGACGCCCACCCGGGGCTCGTCCGGGCGCTCGGCGAGGTCTTCCAGGGCGCCGCGTGGCAGCGCTGCGCGGTCCACCTCATGCGCGACTGCATGCGCGAGGCCGGCTCCTGGCAGCTCAGGCGCCGCGTGGGCAGGATCGTGTCGCAGGTGTTCCGCGGGCGCGACGCCGCCACCGTGACGGCCATGTACCACGCGGCGTGCGACATGCTGGAGGGGTGCTGCCCCAGGGCGGCGGCGGTGCTGGAGGAGGCCGAGCCCGACGCGCTGGCCTACCTCGACTTCCCGCCGACCCACTGGAAGCGCCTGCGCACCAACAACGTGCAGGAGAGGACCAACCGGGAGATAAAGCGCAGGTCGCGCGTCGTGCAGGTGTTCCCCTCCACGGGCTCGCTGGTGCGGCTCGCGGGCGCGGTCATGTGCGAGCAGGACGAGATATGGCAGGAGTCCAGGTACTTCTCGGAGGTGAGGATGAACGAGCTCTACGATGACGGTCGCACTCGGGGAATCGACGGTCCCGTCGAGTGGGCGCGGCTTGAGGCGGAGGCCAGGAAGATGCTCGAGTCCGGCCTCGAGCTTGCGGACAGGGTCGAGGCGGCATAGGATATCAACCGTATTCCAGATTCCAGGACGCCGGGCCGACTCACTTCGGATCGGGCGCTACACCAACTTTCTCGACATTACCTTTTGACCGTCCAGATGTTACAGATTGAGACATTCGAATTCCCCTGAAGAGAAAATCTCGATCTGTAACAGTTACTCGGCAAAAACGGCTGCAGATGTTACAGATTGAGACAAAACAGCAAGGCATGCCGCCGCATCGGCCAGAACCACCACAAAGGTGCCTGTCCCTTTTTAGTAGGTACAATAACCCATAAGGCAAATATGTTTCTGAGTTATTTCGTGTTGACCCATTTGAGCGCGATGGGGTATAACTCTACTCAACCGCTAGGGATTTTATTGAGAAAGGTGTTCTACCATGAGCAAGAACCTCTCCCAGCAGGTCGTTCTCGACCGCCGCGGCTTCGTTGCCGCCACCTTCGCAACCGTCGCCGGCCTTGGTCTTGCCGGCTGCTCCGACACCAGCGCCGAGGCCGACAAGGGTTCCGCCACCGGCTCTTCCAAGAGCTCCAATGATACCGAAGCTTCCACCACGCTCGACGCCAAGGCATTCGACAAGCTCGTCGACAACGGCCCCAAAGCCGACGACGATGCCATCGCCGCCAGCACCTGGGCCACGGCCGTCAAGGACGCCGGCGTCTTTAAGATCGGCGGCGTTCAGACCTCTACGCTTTTCTCCCTCCTCAACGAGAAAGACGGTCAGACCCGCGGCTTCGATGCCGGTATCGCACAGCTCCTGTCCAACTACATTCTGGGCGAGAACAAGGTCGAGATCACCCAGGTAACCTCGGACACGCGTGAGTCCGTCCTGCAGAACGGCCAGGTCGACGCCGTCTTCGCCACCTACACCATTACCGATGAGCGCAAGAAGCTCGTCTCCTTTGCCGGTCCCTACTACTACACCCAGCAGGCTATCCTAGTGCTCGCCGACAACGACGACATCAAGAGCGTCGACGACCTGGCCGATAAGAACGTCGCCGTCCAGTCCGGCTCCAACGGCCCCGCCATCCTGGAGGAGTTTGTCCCCAAGGCCAGCCAGCAGGAGTTCAAGACCGACGAGGAGGCCCGCCAGGCACTCCAGCAGGGCCGCGTTGACGCCTACGTCATCGATAACAACATGCAGCAGAGCGCCCTGGTCCGCGAGCCCGGTAAGTACAAGATCGCCGGCAAGCCCTTCGGCAGCAAGGAGCCCTATGGCATTGGCCTGCCGCTCGATTCCGACGGCGTCGCCTTTGTCAACGACTTCCTTAAGAAGATCGAGGACGATGGCACCTGGACCGAGCTGTGGCAGACCTGCATCGGCGACCGTACGGGCGACACCAACGTTCCCGAGCTGCCCGAGATCGGCGCCTAGGCAGCGAGCCTGGTAACGGCCGCAACGAAACCATACGGAAACGCACGATGCGCTTTATTGCGGTAAACTGTTTCCTCACTGAGTTGTCGGGGCTTCCGTACACACGGGAGCCCCTTTCCTTATCGGCGGGAGGTCCGCATGAGTCTCTCCGAACTCTGGTCGCTCTATGGCCAGAACTATATCGACGCGCTGCTCGCAACCTGGGGCATGACGCTTGAGTCGTTTGCCATCGCCATGGTGCTGGCCGTCGCC
This sequence comes from Collinsella aerofaciens, assembly GCA_048184855.1. Classification (GTDB taxonomy): domain Bacteria; phylum Actinomycetota; class Coriobacteriia; order Coriobacteriales; family Coriobacteriaceae; genus Collinsella; species Collinsella aerofaciens_CA. The sequence goes on along the minus strand of DBEYYU010000021.1, from coordinate 16,243 downwards.
GTCACCGTGATGCGCGTGTCGCCGCTCAAGCCGCTGCGCGTCTTTGGCGACCTGTATGTCCAGGTCTTCCGTAACATCCCCGGCATCGCGCTGCTCATCATCGTCGTCTATGCACTGCCGCCGCTCAAGGTCGTCCTGCCCTACCGCACCTGCGTTATCGTCGCCACGGTCCTTTTGGGCTCGGCCTTTGGCTCCGAAAACTTTATGAGCGGCATCAACACCGTCGGCGTCGGCCAGGTGGAAGCCGCCCGCTCGCTGGGCATGAGCTTTAACCGTATCCTCGCCAAGATCGTGATTCCGCAGGCACTGCGCTCAAGCGTATTGCCCATGACCAACCTCTTTATCGCCGTCATGCTCACCACCGCGCTCGGCAGTCAGGTGCCGCTTAAACCGCAGGAGCTCACCGGCGTGGTGAGCTATATCAACACGCGCTCGCTCGGTGGCGTCGCCGCGTTCTTTATCTCGGCGCTCGGCTACCTGGGCACGGCCTTTGTGATGAGCCACATTGGCAACTACATCGATAAGAAGGTGAGGATCCTCCGATGAGCAAGCACTCCTCCCCTGCGCTTACCATGCGCGATGCGCTCTACGAGGCTCCCGGCCCCAAGATGCGCGCCAAGATTCGCATCGGCACCGCCATCTCACTCGTCGCCGTCACCGCGCTCGTCGTCCTGGTACTGCAGCGCTTTTATGTGACCGGTCAGCTTTCGGTCCACTATTGGTATTTCTTTACGCACCTCTCCACCTGGAAGTTCTTACTTGCCGGCTTTGAGGGCACCGTTAAAGTCGCACTCACCGCTGGCGCCATCGCGCTGGTACTGGGCTTAGGCCTTATGCTCGGCCGCACCAGCGACATCAAGCCGCTGCAGCTGGTCTGCCGCGTGCTCACCGATTTCTTCCGCGGTGTGCCAAGCCTGCTGTTCATCTACTTCTTCTTTTTGGTGCTGCCCCAGTACAAGATCGCGCTGCCGTCGTTTTGGATGCTCACGCTTCCCGTCGCGCTCGCTGCCGCCGGCGTACTTGCCGAGATCTTCCGCGCCGGCGTCAACGCCGTGCCGCGCGGCCAGGTCGAGGCGGCCCAGGCGCTCGGTCTCTCCAAGGCCAAAATCACCTTTAAAATCGTGTTGCCGCAGGCTATTCGGTTTATCATTCCGTCGTTGATTTCGCAGCTTGTGGTCGTAGTCAAAGACACCACCGTCGCCTACGTGGTGAGCTATCCCGACCTGATGCAAAATGCCCGCGTGCTCATTACCAACTACGACGCCCTCGTGTCGGTCTACCTGGTAATCGCGGTCATCTACATCCTCATCAACGTCGCAATTAACAAGGCCGCTGTCTACGTTTCGCACAAGACCGGCGCGACCATCATCCGCTAACGCTTTACCATTTCGAGTCATAAGGAGCCGAGCACCATGGCACAGAGTACCTCTTCTACCGGCAATCAGCCGTTAATCGAGCTCAAGCACGTCGATAAGCACTATGGCGATCTGCACGTCCTCAACGACATCAATCTCTCGGTCGACCGCGGCGAGGTCGTCGTTGTGATCGGTCCCTCGGGCTCGGGCAAGTCGACCATGTGCCGCACCATCAACCGCCTGGAAACCATCGACTCGGGCGAGATTCTCATCGAGGGCGAGCCCCTGCCGCAAGAAGGCAAGGATCTTGCCCGCATGCGTGCCGAGCTGGGCATGGTGTTCCAACAGTTCAACCTGTTTGCACATATGACCGTACTGCAGAACGTCATGCTGGGGCCGGTCGACGTGCTGGGCGTGTCCAAGGAAGAAGCTCGTGAGCGCGCCATGGACCTGCTGAGCCGCGTGGGCGTGGCCGAGCAGGCCGATAAGGTGCCCGCACAGCTCTCGGGCGGCCAGCAGCAGCGCGTGGCCATCGCCCGCTCGCTTGCCATGCAACCCAAGGCCATGCTCTTTGACGAGCCCACGAGCGCCCTCGATCCCGAAATGATCAACGAGGTGCTCGAGGTCATGGTCCGTCTGGCCCAGCAGGGCATGACGATGGTCGTCATCACGCACGAGATGAACTTCGCCCGCCGCGTGGCCGACCGCGTCGTGTTTATGGCCGACGGCCAGATCGTGGAAACCGGCACACCCGACGAGTTCTTCGACCATCCCCAGACCAAGCGCGCCCAGGACTTCCTCAACTCCATCAAGGGCCACTAACCCAATTGCCACGCGGGGCAAATTCATCAGTAACATTTGCCCCGCGCCACCCCAGCACCATGTCCACCCGGATTCGAAAGCCGCACCCATGATCGGAACCCGCACCTCATCGTCCTACACCCCGCACGTCGACGTCGATCCCGCCGACCGCCCGCTTATCCTGGTAGCACCACGCTGGGAAGAAGCGAAGCCCTATTTGAGCGAGACACTCTCCCCCAACGAGGAAATCGCAAGTGTCTTTGTCGACGCCATTCTTGCCGCCGGCGGCCTGCCGCTGCAGATGTCCATCACCGAGGACATTGAGGTTATCCGTCATTACGTCGATATCGCCGACGGCATCGCTATTCCCGGCGGCCCGGACGTCAACCCCAAGCGCTGGGGCGACGAGCGCCCCTACGACCCCACACTGTGCTGCGAGATTCGCGACCGTTTTGAGTTTAAGCTGGTTAACGAGGTGCTCCGCGCCAAAAAGCCACTCTTTACCACCTGCCGCGGCACGCAGCTGCTCAACGTCGCCACCGGCGGCACCCTGTGCATGGACGTGCCGAGCCTGGGTGCGCGCGAGGGTCGCACGCAGTGGCGTCACACCCACGTGCTCAACGATCCCGTGCACCCCGTCGAGGTCGTGCCGGGCTCGCTGCTGGAACGCGCGGTTGGCGGGCACAGGCTAATCCAGACCAACTCCGCACACCACTGCTGCGTCGACCGTCTGGGTAAAAGCACGCGCTTGGTCGCCAAGGCAACCGACGACGTTCCCGAGTGCATCGAAGTCGAAGGCCAGCCGTTCTGCCTGGGCGTACAATGGCACCCTGAGTACACGTGGAAGACGCTCGAGACCGACTTTAACCTGTGGAAGTCGTTTGTCGAGGCAGCGGCAAAGGTTAAGCAGGCCCGCTAGTTCACGGACAGCACAACACAAAAGGGCGCCCTGCCGGCCACATGGTCCGGCGGGGCGCCCTTTTGCCTATATGTGGCCGGGGCACGCAGCCCAAGGCTCGCAAGCTCTTATTCAGCCGCCTCGCGCAGGGCCGACATCGTAGCCGCATATTGCTGCTGCAACGCATGCATTCCCTCGCGAGCGCCGTCAACGGCATCGGCGCCACGCAGCGCTTCGGTCACCACGACCGCCGGCTCGTACAGATTATCGAATCCCAGGTTCTGACTCACGCCCTTGAGCGTGTGCGCTGCCATAAACGCACCTTCGGCGTCTCCCGCCGCCATGGCGGCCTCCAGCTTGTCCATGCTCTCGTCATCCAAAAACTTGAGGGCAAAGCGGGCAAGCATTTCCTCGCCCATCAGCCGAGCGCACGCATCATCATAGTTAGCGCCGATCTTCTCATACGCTTCACGCATGGAAATCATGGATTAAAACTCCTTTGGTCAAACTAAATCGTGGGAAACGCGACGACGTCGGCGGGGCGTGCCAATGTCTCGGCAATACGGTCTTGCACCTCGAGCAGGCAGTCGAGCAGCAGCGGGTTAAAGGTGCCGCACTTACCGTCCAGGATCATCTGGATAGCCTCCTTGTGCGGGATAGCGTCCTTGTACACGCGCACGCTCGTCAGAGCATCGTACACGTCGGCCACCGAAACCACCTGTGCGGCAATGGGAATTTCGTCGCCCTTAAGGCCATCGGGATAACCTTTGCCGTCCCAGCGCTCGTGGTGCCAACGCGCAATCTGGTACGCATATTCCATAAGTGCATTGCCAACGTGATGGCGGCCCAGCTCAAGCAACATGTCGGCGCCGATCGTGGTATGCGTCTTCATAATCTCGAACTCCTCGGGCGTAAGGCGCCCGGGTTTGTTGAGAATCGCATCGTCAATCGACATCTTGCCGATATCGTGCAGCGCCGAAGCCAGGGCAATCGTGGAGCGTTCCTCATTGTCGAGGGAGATAGTGTCGCTACGCCGGACCAGACAGTCAAGCAGCAGCTCGGTCAGCTTCTCGATGTTCGTAACGTGCCTGCCGCTCTCGCCGTTGCGAAGCTCCATGACGCCGGCCATGATATCGATGAGCATGCGACTGTTCTTGACGCGCTCGTTGTACTGCTGGGACAGCAGGTTCGTCAGGCGGCGCTGTTTGGCGTATAGGCGGATGGTGTTGCTTACACGGCGGCGCACGACACGGGAGTCAAACGGGCGGTTGATATAGTCCGAGGCGCCCAGCTCGTACGCGCGCAGAACCATATCATCGGAATCTTCGCTCGAAATCATGATGACAGGCAGATTGTCACTAACCGATCGGCGCGACAGATCGGCCAGCACCTCAAAGCCGCTTATACCCGGCATGACAATATCCAGCATCACGAGCGACAACTCATCGACATAGCGGTCGACCATGTCGAGCGCCGTACGACCGTTATCGGCCTCGAGGATGCAATACTCGTCCTTGAGCATCTCGTTGAGAATGGCTCGGTTCATCTCGGAGTCATCGACAATAAGTACCAAAGGCTTGTCGCTTTGGAAGGCCTCGATGGAATCGCCATCGGTCACGACCGTACCGGCTTTTGCCTTAGCGCGGCTCAGTAACTGGACAGCGCGGCCAACGCCTTCATCGACCGTCTCGCCATGAATGCGAACGCCACCAACACATGCCGTCAGGCTCATGTGCTCATGGCCCGGAATAATCGTGGCATGAACGGCATCGGATACCTGACGCAGGCGACGGGCGAAGTCATCGGAGGGAATATCGGGCATGACGGCCACAAACTTGTCGCAGCCATAGCGCACAAGTTCGTCAGTCGAACGAATTCCGCTGCGTATGGCTGTCGCCACAGCACCGAGTGCAAGGTCGCCGGCATGATGGCCACACATATCGTTGAAGACCCTAAAATCATCAAGGTCGATCACCGCCACGCCGGCCTTCATGCGGGCGCTACGGAGCTTTTCCTCGTAATATCGGCGATTGCGCACACTCGTCAGCACGTCGGTGTAGACAAGGTCCTCTTCTGCGGCCTCTTGCTCATCAATCGGACGCACCATCAGCAAGACGTGAGGCTCGCCCTCGACCTTCAGAGGACGCAGACGGGCGCGGTACTCAACACCATCGTTGAGCAGTTGCTCCGACACCTCACCCGAATCTGCCAAGGCCTCAAGACTCGACTGACGCAGACAAGGGCAGCGATCGCCGGCGAGCAGGCAGTTAGGCTCGCTCTTAATCTGATCGGCCGACAGCAAACGTACCACGGGGTAGGTCTTCGCGACACGGGCGACCTCGGCGGCAGCCTCCTCGTCGGTTAGATTGGCCTCGTGATTATTGAGCATATGGGGCCCTTTCGATAGTTTCGCACGGTAGCGGTGGGTTCCAAATGTTACAAGGTTAACACCTTGCCGATGCGGGTAAGCACGTAAATGCTGTTACATTTTTATGAGTTGGCAGACGGCGCGATTGAAGCCGCAGACGTGAGGTTTTGAGCACATTTGTTAACACGGCCGAAACGTTTGCAGGTGAAGGCTGTTCTGTTTTTGCAGCTGTTAGAACCCCAGGATGCCACGGACAGTCTGGGCAGCCGCTGCCGGGCGATCGCGCAGACCGTTATGCGCGCCGGGAACCATTACGAGTTGACAGTCCAAAAGCTCGGCAGCCATCCTCGTGCCCGCCTCGCGGGGCGTGCCAATCGAGAGTTCACCCAAGAGCACGGCGGCCACCGTTTTCGACGCGCGAACGCTATCCCAATCGGGAACGCTGGTCATAGTAATCCCGTATTCGTTTGCCATGAAACTGCGGCCGTTGCGCAGGGCATGCTTGGCTTCTGCCTCGGTTAACTTGGGGGCCTCAGGGTCCGAATCGCCGATGGCGCCAAGGAAGGCCCGTAACGCCCTGGAGACCTTTCCCGCAGCGATCATCTCGAGCAAAACCGGGGCCGCGCCCAGGCCGGCGCCCTCATCCGTCACGGCGGGTTCATGCAGGATCGCACGCGAGATTATGGCGGGGTTTGCACGGAGAAGCTCCAGGGCCACCAGCGTACCGGCACTGTGCGCGAGCACGTTTGCCGGAGCGCCAATACGCTCGATAACGGCCTGCAGGTCGGCGGCCTGGGCGGCGAGGTCGTAGCGTCCGTCCGCAGCGTCGCCGCTCTCGCCGCAACCGCGGCGATCGTAGGCGATGACGCGGTAGTCACAGGCGAGCTCGCGGGCGATACCGTCAAAAAAGACACCGTCGACGCACGCACCGTGCACGCACACCAAGGCGGGTGTATCGGACGATATATCCGGGCCGGCATACTCACGGCAGGCGATCGTGGTGCCCGCATTCTCGACCGTAAATTCCATGTTGTGCCCCCATCATCAATGCTCATCCAGTTGCACGTCAGTGCGATTGAATGGACCCGCATTGCCTTGCGCCTTGTTAACAGATTAACTTTACCCGACCCGAGGCTTTTCATGGCACCGCATCATGAGCGACGTGAAAAAACGAAACTTGTAAAGCAAGAGCCCGCACCTTGCTTCGGAGCCGATGCTATGCTTAGGCACAATTGTCTTGAGGAGCATATGCCTATGTCTACGTTTTTGAATGCCAGCCCCATCTTTGGGCCCGTCCGCAGCCGTCGCCTGGGCCTTTCGCTCGGTGTCAACATGATGCCGGCGAGCGGCAAGATCTGCACGTTCGACTGCATGTACTGCGAAAACGGCCTCAACGCCGAGCGCCCCTGCCATGAGCCGTACAACACAGCTGCCGTGGTACTCGACGCGCTCGAGGCAAAGCTGCGCGAGATGGCAGCCGAGGGCGAGCTCCCCGATGTGATCACCTTCGCAGGCAACGGCGAGCCCACCGCCGCACCGGAGTTTCCGCAGGCCATCGACGGCGCCGTCGCGCTGCGCGACGAGCTTGCCCCAAACTCCAAGATCGCCGTGCTCTCCAACGGCACGCGCGCCGACCGTCCCCAGGTGCACGACGCGCTCATGATGGTCGACGACAACATCCTCAAGCTCGATACGGTCGACCCGGCATTTATCCAGCTGCTCGACCAGCCCGTTGGTCCCTACGATGTAGAGCACCAGATCGAAACGTTCGCGAGCTTCAACGGCCACGTCATTATCCAGACGATCTTTTTGACCGGCGAGTATCAGGGCAAGCTCATCGACAACACCGGCGAGGAATACGTTGCCCCCTGGCTCGCGGCGCTCGAGCGCATTCGTCCGCAGGAGGCGACCATCTACACGGTGGCGCGCGAAACACCGGTCGCCGGCCTTGCCAAAGCGGCGCCCGAGGTGCTCGACAAGATTGCTGCGCGCGTGCGCGCCCTCGGCATCCCCTGCCAGGTGAGCTACTAGCAAAACCACGCAGCAGCCAGTGTCCGCCATCCCGCTCCATCGGTTGCGGTGATATAGTTCCTATTTATGCTGTTAAACCGCTTAAATCGGAACTATATCACCGCAACTTTTATGAACGCGTGAGTGGGCTATACTAGCTGCGGATGAAAGGAAGTTAGCCATGTATGACAAAGGACCCGTGCCTGGCCGCAACGACGCTTGCTGGTGCGGCAGCGGCAAGAAATACAAGAAATGCCATAGCGCCTTTGATGAGCGCCTCGAGCGCTTGTGGGAAGAGGGCTGGGAGGTTCTGCCCCGCACGCTCTACAAGACGCCCGCCGATATCGAGGGCATCAAGCGCTCGGCCGCCATCAACGTGGGCGTGCTCGATTATGTGGGCGAGCATATCGCCGCAGGCATGACCACCAACCAGATCGACCAGATGATCTACGACTACACCGTCGAGCACGGCGGTACGCCGGCCGACCTCAACTACGAGGGCTACCCCAAGAGCGTGTGTACCTCGATCAATGATGTGGTCTGCCACGGTATCCCCTGCGATGCGGATGTGCTGCACGAGGGCGACATCATTAACGTGGACTGCTCCACGATCTTGGACGGCTACTTTAGCGACTCGAGCCGCATGTTCTGCATCGGCGAGGTCTCGGCCGAGCGCCAGCGCCTGGTCGATGTCACCCGCGCCAGCGTGGAGGCGGGTCTGGCGGCCGTCAAGCCATGGCTGCCGTTGTCCGTTATGGCCGAGGCCGTGCAAAAGACGGTCGAGGACGCCGGCTTTAGCGTGGTGCGCGAGTACGGCGGACACGGCATCGGCAAGGAGTTCCACGAGGACCCGTTTGTGGGCTTTACCACCGAGGCACCCGATGTGGACACCATCATGGCTCCGGGCATGGTCTTTACCATCGAGCCCATGGTCAATGCCGGAGCGCCCGACATCAAGATTAGCAAGGGCGACGGCTGGTGCGTGCGCACCAAGGACGGCAGCGATTCGGCCCAGTGCGAGGTACAGCTCGTGGTGACCGAGGACGGTTACGAACTGCTCAGCTGGTAGCCGTGGATGCGCCGGATGCTGACGAGCACGCTCGTCTTGCATCCGGCGTTTTTTTGAACGTTTTGCCTGATAAAACCTGCCAAAATAAACCTGTCCCTTTTTGGCAGGTCGAGCGGAGAGGACTGCTTGTGAACATTCTAGTTTTGCTGCCCGTCAATGATCGTCACCGCGCGATTCTTGAGTCGAGTGCTCCGGGCGAGGACTTTATCTACACGAGCTCCGACGCCGCCACGCGCGAGCAGGTCGCCGATGCCGACGTGATCTTGGGCAACATCGACCCTGACATGCTCACGGCATGCGAACATCTCCAGCTGTTGCAATTGCAGACCGCTGGCTATGACGATTACTTGGCCGCCGGCACCGTGCCGGCCGACGCCAAATTGTCTTGCTCGGTGGGCGCCTACGGCCAGGCCGTAAGCGAGCACATGTTTGCCATGGTCCTTTCCATGATGAAGCGCCTGCCCGGCTACCAGGACTTGCAGCGCGAGCATCGCTGGGAGGATTTGGGCCCGGTTACCTCGCTCAAAAACGCCAACGTGCTGGTGCTGGGCGCGGGCGATATCGGCGGCCACTTCGCCACGCTCTGCCGCAGCATGGGCGCGCACGTCCGCGGCATCAAGCGCCATCCGCTCGTCTACCCCATTGTATTTGAGGACATGGACGGCATGGACGCTCTGCCCGAGCGCCTGGCGGAGGCAGACGTCGTCGCATCCTTTATGCCGAGCACACCCGAGACCCGCGGCCTGGCAAACGCCGAGTTCTTCGCCGCGATGAGGCCGGGCGCTTTCTTTGCCAACGGCGGCCGCGGTGACCTTGTTGTTGCCGACGATCTGGTTGCCGCTCTTGAGTCCGGAGACCTTGCCGGTGCCGCGGTCGACGTCACCGACCCCGAGCCGCTGCCTGAGACAAGCCCCCTGTGGGATGCGCCCAACATGCTCATCACGCCGCATATCTCGGGCTGGTTCCACTTGGAGGCTACGCTCAACAACGTCGTCGACATCGCCGCGGAGAATCTGCGTCACCTGCAGGCAGGCGAGACCCTTCGCTGCTGGATTGAACACTAAAGAGGCCGGCGCCCAAATGGGCGTCGGCCTTCTCATTTACGAATATGCAACCCATAACGTCGACGATCGTTTTAATTACAAGCTCAGGCCGGCACCATTGCTCTCGATAACATCCTTGTACCAGGCAAAAGAATCCTTGCGGTAACGTTTGCATTCGCGCGGGTCGTCATCGGTACGATCGACGTAGATAAAGCCGTAGCGCTTCTTGACACCGTTGCTCGTCGACAGCAGGTCGAGCGCCGACCACGGACAATAAGCAAGCATCTCTACGCCGTAATCCATGGCACGCTTCATGGCCGCGATATGCTTCTCCAGGTAGTCGATTCGGTACGGGTCATGCACATGGCCATCCGCCGTGAGTTCATCGAACGCTCCCAACCCGTTCTCGCACACCATGAGCGGCTTGTTGTAGCGCATATAGATATCGCGCAGCAGGTACTCAAGACCGATCGGATCGATCGCCCAATCCCAATCGTTCGTATCGAGGTTGGGATTTTTGCATATCTCGTAGAACCCGGGATGGGTTTCGAACCCGTTGATGTCACCTTTCTTACCGGTGAGGTTCACGCCGTTCCAGCGCATCTGCTTGGAATCGTCGTCGGGACACCATCGCGCACATTCGCTCGCATAGTAGTTGATGCCGAGCATGTCAGACGTGCCACTCGCAATGAGCTCCATATCGCCCGGATCGATCTTGGGCGCCAAACCGTGACGTTCAAGATAGGCCATGGCAGAATCTGTATAGCGGCCCTTGAAGTAGATATCCAGGTAATAGCCGTTGCGCAGGTCGTGCGCGTTCTGCGCGGCCATCACGTCCTCGGCATGGGAGGTCAGGGGGTAAATGGGCGAATAGCCGATTACAGATCCCACCATGCCGTCGGGCACGAGCTCGTGAACCAAGTTGCACGCTACGGCATGCGCTAGGTTCATGTGATGGTTGATTTGGTAGCGCAGCTGATTGTCGCCCCGCATTTCCTCGGGGATAAAGCACTTCTGCGTCCAGTATTGAACGATGATCGATTGCTCGTTAATGGTCGTCCAATACTTGACCTGGCCCTTGAATTCGTTGATCACAAAACGGGCGTAGGTCTCAAAGTCGTCGACCACCTGACGTGAAATCCAACCGCCGTAACGCTCCACGAGCGCCCAAGGCAGATCATAGTGATAGAGTGTCACGATCGGCTCAATACCGTGCGCTAAAAGCTCGTCGATCAGGTCATGATAGAACTTGATACCAGCCGGGTTGACGGCACCCGTTCCGTCGGGGATTACGCGCGACCAAGCAATCGAGAAGCGGTACGCCTTGAGCCCCATCTCGGCCATGAGCGCCACATCCTCACGGAAATGATGATAGTGATCGCTCGCAATATCGGCCGTAGCAAACCCACGTTCCTCGTAACTGTGCTGATTGATGATGTCCTGCTGAGACGGCTTCTTGCCATCCTCATACGCAGCGCCCTCGACCTGGTAGGCGCTCGTAGCGGCGCCCCAAAGAAACTTCTCCGGGAAAGCCGTGGTAGTGTATGCCATGGTTGTCTCCAATAATCGACGGAGCCCGAGCGGCGGACGCCAAGAAAAGGCGCCCGGCTCAGGTGACTTGACAGAAGTTGGCCCCGTTATTCCGCGGTCTGCTCCTTGATGGCGGCGCGCTTACCGAGCACAAACGTCGACACAAAGGCGCAGGCAAGAGACACGGCCATGACCGTGAGTGCAAGCGCAAGATTCGTGAGAGAACCGTCCGCACCGATATACGCCGGGAAAGCAATGAAGCTGCACGCCGTGATGACGTATTGCGTCATGCCGGTGATGCCGGCGATAATGCCGCCAATGCAGCCACCGATCATGGCGCCCACGAGCGGGAAGCGCTTGGTGAACAGCACGCCGTACACACCCGGCTCGGTAATAGAGCACATAGCCGTGACGCCGGCGCCCACTGCGACGGAACGCTCCTCCACCTTGGTCTCGACGGCTGCGGCGGCAAGGCACGCACCGGCGACGGCAAGGTTGGCAGCGGTCATGCCGGCACAGATGAGCGGGTCGGAACCGACCTCGGCCATAAGGATGAACTGCAGCGGGTAGAGCGCATTATTCATACCAAAGAAGACGAGGAACGGGGTGAAGCAACCCACGAACGCGACAGCTACAGCAGGGCAAGCGCGATAGACGTTGATGAGCACGTCAGCAAGCACAGTGCCCGCAGTGTAGCCAATGGGACCAAGGACGAGCAACGTAACGGGCACGGTCACTAACATGGTGAGCAGCGGGACGAAGACCGTGCGCAAAACCTCGGGCAGAACCCTCTGGAACCAGCGGTAAGCCACGCTCATGAGCAGCACGCCCAAGATGACGGGGAAGACCGTGGAGTTGTAACTCACCGCGGGAACGGCGAGACCAAAGAAGTCATAGACGGTATCATTGCCCTGACCAATGGTGTAGAAGAGCAGCACCGCGCCCAGGAAGGCGCCGAGATAACCGTTGGACTTGAGACGCTGGGCGGCGGAAAAGCCGATAAAGACCGGCAGGAAATAGAACGTCGCCTGGTTGATGCAGGAAAAGAACTGATACGTGCCCGAATCGCTCGAAACGCCGCAGAAGTTGACGAGGAGCGTGAGCACTGCGCCCGTCAGACCACCGGCGACGATGACCGGGATGACCGGGGAAAACGTTCCGCCAAGGAATGAGAGGATAGCGTTGACGACACTTCCGTGATCCTTGTGGTCGACCTTTGCCGTCTGCGGATCGTCAACCGAGCCGCCCGCCGCAATGCCCTCGATCTTGAGAAACTCCTCGTAAAGACTCGGCACGTCCTGTCCGATCACAAACTGATATTCACCGTTCTGGACGACGAGCCCGATCACGCCGGAAACCGCCTTTGCCGCGTTCTCGTCAAACGTACTGGCATCTTTAAGCTGAAGTCGCAAGCGGGTCATGCAGTGCGCGACGTTGGCAATATTTTGCTCGCCACCGCATGCGGACACGATGGCCGAACACATCGCTGCATAGTCTTTCTTGGCTGCCATGAAGCCTATCCCTTCACCGTTGATGTAGTGCATCTCAGCGCGCGCTTGCTGATGGCTGCATCATATAACGGACCCCTCTCGGCACGGGGTTCGGGATTTGGACCCTAGGCGAACCGAGCGAGCCCGGAACCGCCATAAAGAACAAAGTATCGGTTGTAGAGAAGATCGAGGAGATAGGTAATCCCGTACTGCGCGAACACGGTGCGTCCCTCCGTTGCCGGCGCCGGAGAGAGGCGAACGGCATATGCAAAGTTCGCCATGGTCTCGCCGTCGGCATCGACAGTGACGAGCACGCTCACGACCGGTGAATCCGCGAGAGCAGTGCGAACAGCACGTGCGTAATTTCCGTGCTCCGAGATAACAACGAGGACGTCGTCGCCGGCCAACACTTCGAGTTGAGTGATATCGCCCGTCGAATCGGTGACGATATCGATTACTTTGTGCAGGTAGAGCATCGACTGTTGGAACTGTCTCACTGCGCCGCTCGAAAAGTCCGATGTGAGGATCACGATGCGCTTGGACCGATGCAACAGCCGCGCTAGACGATCGAGTGTCTCCTCGGAAACAGCCTCGTTAATCGTACGGTCCATCTCGGCGAGCGCCGCAACGAGATAGTCCCGGTAGTTCTCATGGTCGGTATAGCGTGAGAATAGTCGGCGGTGACGCGACCATTCCCATGCATAGGATTTAAGGTCCGAGAAGTTATCCAAACCAATCGATTGGCAGAAACGCCGAATCCCCGAACGCGATGTATAGCACTCCTCGGCTACGTCATAGACGTTGAGGTCGGCGAGTCGGTCGAACCGCTCCAGAAAATAGCGGGCGAGTGTACTGTCCATAGAGTCATGGGGCCTTCGATTGACCACCGCGAGCAGTGAATTCATAAGACTGAAATGCCTGATAGACGGGCGGCTGTCCTCCGGAGCGCGAACCGATTCGTCGACCTCGGTGCCCATGGCTACAACTCAACGCTTTCGGCTCCGTTGATGGTTAGGTTTCGCTCGTAGAAGGCGGTGAGGGCGCGGATGGCGTACATCACGTCGCGCACGCCGCCGGTCTCGTAGCTCGAGTGCATGGCCAGCTGCGGCAGGCCCACGTCTACGGCGTGCATGCTCGCCTGCATGTTCGACAGGTTGCCCAGGGTGGAGCCGCCGGCCATATCACTCTTGTTGGCGAAGGCCTGCGTGGGCACGTCGGCGTCATCGCAAATAGCCTGGAACACCGCGCGGCTAAAGGCATCGGTGCAGTAGTGCTGGTTGGCGGCTTCCTTGATAACGATGCCGCCGTTGAGCACGACCTGGTTGCGGGCATCGCACTTCTCGGCGTGGTTGGGATGCACGGCATGCGCATTATCGCAGCTCACGAGCATCGAGGCGGCAAGGGCGCGATGGTACGACTCGTCGTCAAAGCCCAGTGATCCGTTAATGCGGCGCAGCGCGTCGGCCAAGAACGTCGACATGGCTCCTTGCTTGGTCTCGGAGCCAACCTCCTCGTTATCGAAGCAGCAGAAGACCGAAACGTCGCGCGCGTTCTCGGCACCCAAAAATGCCTGCAGCGAGGTGTAGGCGCAGGCCAGGTCGTCGAGCTTGGGCGTCGAGATAAACTCGTCGGCCCAGCCCCAAATGCGCGCATCCTGACGATTGACCAGGAACAGATCGCGGCCCAAAATTTGCTCGGGCTCAACGTCCAGCTCATCGGCAATCAGAGCGTCAAAATCTCCCTGCTTGAGTTCACCGGCGCTGATGAGCGGGCACAGGTCAACGGCTCGGTTGGGAGCAAAGCTCTCGTTAACGCCACGGTTCATATGGATGGCAAGGCTCGGAATAATAGCGACCTCGCGCTCGGTGGCAAGCAGGCGGCTCTCAATACGGTCGCCCTCGCGTACCAGCACGCGGCCCGCGAGCGCCAGCGGGCGATCGAACCAGGTGTAGTCGATCATGCCGCCGTAGGCCTCGGTGTTCAGGCGCAACATCTCACCTGCACCATCGAGCTCGGGCACAGCCTTGACCTTAAACGTCGGCGAATCGCTGTGCGACGCCGTGAGCTGAAAATGATAGTCGCCGGCAACGCCGTCCTCGCCCCACGTAGCAGCCAGGTCCTCGCCCACCTTAAAGGCAACGACGCTCGAGGTGTTGCGCTGCGTGTAATAACGCCCGCCCGGCTCGATGTCCCATGCCGCGTTCTCGGGCAGGTAGGTAAAGCCCGCCTCGTCGAGCTCGGCCATAATGGTCGCCGTCGTATGGAACATGCTGGGGCATGCCTCGATAAAGTCGATAAGGTCGTTGGCGGCCTCGATATCGTCGGCCGTCACATGCGCGCGCTCGGGCGTTTCCTGATCCGTCATGCTCTCCCCTTTCGCTGGGTTGATGGTCCCCTCCAGCATACCCCGCCACGCCAGCGCTGCACTCTTCATTCCGTGTTTAATCCCGCGCCGCTCGCCAAGTTGAGCCATCATGCCCACGCTCCTTTTGCGACAATTACGCTAACAGGACGAGAGGAGCCGTCATGAAGCCACGTAACATTGCCATCGCCTGCGGTGTCGCGGGAGTCGCCGTCGGCCTTGCCGCTGCCACCGGTATCGTTTATCACAAGCAAATCAAGTCCGCCGCGTCGCTCAAGCGCTTGACTGGCTACGCAGACGGCTATGACCTGTACGGCATCGACATCGCCTACGACTACGATCTTGATCGCATCATCGCCGCTGGCGTACGCGACGACCAGGCCTACATCGATGCCGTGGTGGCGCAGGTGCTGCCCGGTGTGCCGGTACATGTCCAGGCGCCCCAGTTTGCCTGCAGCGCTTTTGTCGCCGTAGATGCCGAAGGCCGCGTGCGCACCGGTCGCAATTACGACTTTAAGGACGACACCTCAGCGCTGCTGGTGCGCAATCACCCACGCGGCGGCTATGCCTCCATCGGGTTTGCCGCCCTTAACAACCTGGGCGATAACACTCCGCTTGACTCCGTCGGCGGACGCGCCGCCGCACTCATGGGCCCGTTTGCCCAGCTCGACGGTGTTAACGAATGCGGCGTGTCCATTGCCGTACTCACTCTGGACTCCAAGCCCTGTGACCAGGACACGCAGCGCCCCGTCATCAATACCTCGCTCGTCATCCGCCTGGTGCTCGACCGTGCCGCCACCACGCAAGAAGCTGTCGACCTGCTTTCCGCCTACGACATGCACGCCATGGCAGGACGCGATTACCACTTCTTTATCAACGACGCCGCCGGTGACGCGCGCGTAGTAGAGTGGGATCCGCGCGATCCAGACCGCGCTTTCAAAGCGACTCCTGTACGCCAGGTTACGAACTTCTACGCCTGCTATGGCGACGAAGTGCTGCCCAACCAAAAGAATGGCGAGCTGGGCCATGGTAAAGAGCGCGCCATCGCAATCGCCGATGTCCTTGACGCCCATGTCGGTGCCCAGGACGAGGCAGTCGCTTGGAAGGCCCTACGCGCTGCAGCGCAAGAACCCAATCCGAAAGACATCACCAGCAATACGCAATGGTCGGTCGTCTTGGGGGTGCGGACAGAAAGTTGGACCGCGGGGCGGTCCGGACTGGAGGTTCGCATGTACAGCAGGGAGAAGGTCGAGCTCTTCCTCCTGGCGACGGAGGACGGCATGGGGCCCACCGCCGCCGCGAAGTTCGCGGGGGTCA
>DBEYYU010000020.1:0-37687 GCA_048184855.1 Collinsella aerofaciens | reverse complement strand
CTTCGACTCGAATTCTTGACGGCCTGAACAATCGTCAATATCGGTCGGAGGGGTGGCTTTGTAAAGCCGTTTGTCTCCACCCGCGTAGCGGGTGGTTTAAAGCTGGCCGCTGCGCGGCCAGCGGACTAAAGTCTTGAAAATAAAAAACCGCCCCGTATGGAGCGGTTTTGCCCTTTATATATCGAGCGCCTCGGCCATCGCGGCCGTAGTGATTGCCGTGGTTCCACAGCAACTGCCCACCATTGCGGCACCGGCATGTCTCCATTCGATGCATGCGCGCGCGAAAGCTTCGGGGTTCTCGTGCCATACGGGGCCATCCTGAGTCTGGACCGGATCGCCTACGTTGGGACGCACCGTGACGGGAGTAGTCGCCGATGCAACCATCCTGGGCACCGCCGCGTTCGCGGCCGCAAGCGAACAGCAATTAACACCAACCGAGTTTGCGCCGTGTTTTTCGGCGTACAAAACGGCCGCCTCGATGTTGAGGCCATCGCCCAACAGGTCGCCTTTATCGTCAACGACAAAACTCACCAGAACAGGCATGCCGTCGGCGGCATCTCGGGCGCCGGCAAGCATGGGCTGCAAATTACGGATAGACGTCACCGTCTCGATCAGCAGACCGTCAACGCCGGCATTGAGCAAGGCGTGCGCCTGTTCGCGCGCAATGCCTCGGATTTCACGATACTCGGCAGAGTCCTCGGCAAACCACTCAATACCGATCGGGCCCATCGAGCCCAGCAGCAGTTGCGGGTGCGCCTGGCGAGCATCGTCGACGGCCCCGCGATTGACCTCCGCCACGGACGGCGCAATCTGGTCGTGCTTGAGGGCATAGCTCGATGCCTGAAAGGTGTTGGTAATGAGCACCTGCGCGCCGGCAGCGACATACAAGCGATGGATACGAGAAACGGTCTGCGGCTCTGCCAGATTCCAAAACGCCGGTGGAATGTCGGCGGCATCGTACTCACTCAACAGAACACTGCCCATGGGGCCCTGCGCCAACAAGGTCTCGCTCGACAAGCGGCGCGCAAGTTCCTCGGCACCAAAGCGGTTGTAATAACTCGTATCCATATATATCCCGCTATTCCTCGACGCTGATTCCCTGCTTTTCGAGATAGGCGAGCCAGCGGTTCATCGTGTCCTCGGAAAGCGCATGCTCCATCATGCAGGCCTCGGAATCGGCTCGCTCAAATTCGACACCGAGCTCCTGAACCAAAAACGTGCGGATGAGGCGATGACGGTACCAGATAGCCGTACCAACCTCGCGGCCGCGATCGGTCAGGACTACCTTGCCGTAGTGCGATTGCTCGACAAGTTCGGATGCCTTGAGCGCCGAAACCGCTTTATTGACCGATGCCTTGGAGACGCCAAGGCGCTGCGCGATGTCGACCGATCGCACGCCGTTGGTTTCCCCCTCTTCGCTTTCAATGCGAACCATGCACTCCAAGTAGTCTTCGTTCGCCACCGTCAGATGTAGTTCGCGCGAGCTATTTGTCGTATCCATGATCTTCCGTCCCTTCTGCATTCAATGGCTGATTCTACCCCATCCAAGCGTCGTGGTATGCCGTGGCATACCGTGCTAGAGTTCTTGTTGCACACGACGACCAAGATTGGAGCGGTCTTTATGGAAAACACCACCACGAGCCCCGATGTCCTCGAACGCTTTTTGCGCTACGTCCAGATCAACACGCAGTCCGAGGATGCAAACTGCGACCAGGTACCCTCGAGCGCCGTTCAGTTTGACCTTGCCAACGTGCTGGTTGAAGAGCTGCGCGAGCTTGGTGCGGAAGATGCCCACGTGACCGAGCACGCCTATGTCTGCGCGCATATCCCCGCAAGTGCGGGCGCTGAGGACAAACCCGCCCTGGGCCTGATCGCCCATCTCGACACCACCGAAGTTGCACCGGGCGCCGGCGTGAAGCCGCATATCGTACACTACGAAGGCGGCGACCTGGTCTGCGGCACGGTTGACGGAAAGCCCGTTGCCATGAGTACCGCCAAGCTTTCCGCCCTGAATGACCTCGCGGGTGAGGACCTGGTCTGCAGCGATGGTACCACGCTGCTGGGCGCGGACGACAAGGCAGGCGTCGCCGAGATCATGTCGCTTGTCGCGCGTATCGCTCAGGACCCTTCTCTGCCCCATCCCGCACTCGGCATTTGCTTCTGCCCTGACGAGGAAATCGGCCACGGAGCCGAGCTGTTGGATATCGATACCTTTGGCTGCAAGTACGCCTACACGGTCGACGGCGGCCCCATCGGCGAGCTGGAGTGGGAGTGCTTTAACGCCGCCGAGGCGACCGTCCGCTTTGAGGGGCAGTCCATCCACCCGGGCGACGCTAAGGGCCGTATGGTCAACGCAGGCAATCTGTTCTGCGACTTCAACGCGTTGCTCCCCTACGTGCAGCGCCCGGAGTATACGGAAGGCTACGAGGGCTTTTATCACCTTGAGGGTGTATCTGCGACCGTCGATCACGCCACAGCGCGCTATATCGTCCGCGACCATGACGCCGCCAAGTTCCAGCAGAAACTCGACCTTATTGATGCCGCCGCCTCGATGCTCAACCAGCGTCTGGGTGAGGAGCGCGTGACAGTCGAGATTAAGCAGCAGTATCGAAATATGGCCGAGATCGTTCGTGACTATCCCGAGCTCATTGATGTTGCCAAGGAAGCCTACCTTGCCTGCGGCGTTGAGCCCCAAGTACTGCCGATTCGTGGCGGCACCGACGGCGCTCAGCTGTCGTTCCGCGGTCTGCCCTGCCCCAACCTTTCCACCGGCGGCTATTGCTACCACGGCGTCAACGAGTTCGTCCCGGTCAGTTCGCTCGTCAAGATGACCGACGTGCTCCAGGAGCTCGTCGCCCGCTTTGCATAAGCCTGGCTGCACAAGTCCAAAAGACGAATTGCCCCGTCCTCAACCAAGAACGGGGCGTTTTTTTACTGCAACGAGAATAGGTTGACGCACGCCAGCCTCTTAACGCAAGGAGTGTCCCAAACTGCCGGCACAAAAGGAACGTCCCCAAGTGCCAAGTGCATCAAGAGTGTCCCCTTTGACCAGTCGTTTAAGAACGTCCCCAATGACTACCCATGTGCCAAGTGTTACGCCGATGTTTTGGCACCGACAGCGAAATCCCGCCAGAGCGAGCAAGGTGCCTTGAAACGAGGTGGCATTGATCTTTTGATCATGCCGCCGAAGTTGAAAGGCAGATTGCCGCTCTGGCGGGTTTGCAGCGTCAACTGGTTACGCGGTTTGGTAAAACCGCGTAACTCTAGTAGTTGGCTTCGTAGCCGTTGCCGTCGCCGGTGGGCTCTTCGTAGTAGTCCGAATCGCTTGAATCGCTTGAGTCATCGGAATCGTCAGAGCTGACCGATGAGGTTGCGGTACCGTTTGCGTAATCGTCAGACGTGTTGTTGTTCAGGTCGCCAATCGTAGAGCTGGAACCATCGGAAAGACCCATGGTGTTGGGACCCTTGGGATCCTTGCCGGCATCGACGCGCCCCATCATTTCCTTGAGCTCGTCCTCGTAGACAAAGACGTAGCTCACACCGTCGATCATGGTGCTGTCGTCGGCGTACGAGGGCAGGTTGGCCGAGTAGATACCGTCGACATCCATACCGCGCATGGCGTTGACCGTAGCCACGATATCCTGAACGCTCATATCGGTTACGAGCATATCGGACAGCGAATTAACCAGGCCAAAGATCTTCGTGGCATCGAAGTTATTGAGAATCTGGTTGGCAAGGGCGCCAAGCACCTGGCGCTGGTGGCGCATGCGCGTGTAATCGCCGTCGGCATAGGTGTAGCGGCAGCGGGCATAGGTAAGGGCGGTGGCACCGTCCATATGCTGCTGGCCAGCGGTAATCTTAATATCCAGGTGCTCGGGGTCGTCAACATCATCGGTTGCGTTAATGTCGATACCGCCAACCGAATCAATCAGCGCCTGCATACCGTCGAAGCTGACCTCGGCATAGTGGGAAATCTGAACACCGCACAGCTCGTTGACCGCCTCGACCATGGCCTCGGCGCCGCCAACGGTATGGCAGGCGTTAATCTTCATGGTCTCGCCCTTGTACTCGACCTTGGTGTCGCGCGGAACGGAAATGAGCGTCGCCTGCTTTTGCGTGGGGTCGATGCGTGCCAGGATAATCGAGTCGGCACGATACGTATCCTCGCCCGGACGGCCGTCGGTGCCAAGAAGCAGCACGTAGAACGGATCCTTTGCCTCATCGGTGTCAACCAGAACCCGACGCAGATTGTCAGTAATGACATTAGAATCGCCGAGCTTGCCCATGATGGTGGCAAACCACAGGCCGGCAGCGGTAGTGGCACTCAGCAGCACGCCAAGCACGACAATGAGCGCGACGTGACGAATCGTGTGGCTACGACGACGTTGGCGAGCGCGCTCGGAATAGCGAGCCACGTTATCGCGACTGTAGATCTTGGCCTGCGCACCAGTTGAGGGTCTTCGGGTGGTGGTATCCGCGAGGGGCTTTTTATTAAACATAGGCAACCTGTATTAGTAGATGACGGGATCGGGGACGGTAGCATGCTCGACATGCGCGCCGAGCGCCTGCAGCTTTTCGACAAACTGCTCGTAGCCGCGCTTGATGTGATGAATGGCCGAAACCTCGGTCGTCCCGTCGGCGATCAAGCCCGCTACGACGAGGGCCGCTCCGCCACGCAGATCGGGCGAGGTAACCTGTGCACCCGAGAAGCCCTTGACGCCATGAATCATGGCGTGATGGCTCTCGATACGAATGTCGGCACCCATGCGCACCAGCTCAGAGGCGAACATAAAGCGATTCTCGAAGATGTTTTCGGTAATAACGGAACTGCCATCGGCAAGGGCGGAGAGTACCATAATCTGCGCCTGCATGTCGGTCGGGAAACCGGGGAACGGAAGCGTCTGGATATCGACCGGCTTGATACGCTCGGCACGGTTCACATGGACGCCGTCGTCGGTACGCTCGCAATCGATGCCCATAAGCTCCATCTTCTTGAGAACCATGCCCAAGTGAATGGGGCAAAAACCCGTGACGTCAACACCGCGATCGTCGGCCATCAGCGCACCGGCGACGATAAAGGTACCGGCCTCGATGCGGTCGCCCACTACGCGATGGGTAACAGGATGCAGCTCTTCCACGCCCTCGATGGTCACGACGGGCGTACCGGCGCCAACAATCTTGGCGCCCATCTCGTTGAGCATGTTAGCGAGATCGACGATCTCGGGCTCGCGGGCGGCATTGTCGATAACCGTGGTACCCTGTGCGCGCACAGAGGCCATGATGAGGTTCTCGGTCGCACCGACGCTGGCGAACTCGAGCGTGACGGTGGTACCGCGCAGACCTTGGGGCGCATTAGCGTTGATGTAACCGTGGGCGGTATCGAACTCAACGCCCAGGGCCTCAAGACCAAGAATGTGCATATCGATCTTGCGAGCACCCAGGTTGCAGCCACCCGGCATGGCAATTTTGGCGCGATGGAAGCGACCCAGCAGGGGTCCCATGACGGCGGTGGAAGCACGCATCTTGGCAACGAGCTCGTAGGGGGCCTCCCAAGAATCGACCTGAGAGGTATCAATCTCGAGCGTGTGCTCGTCGAGAACATCGATCGTAGCGCCCATGCCCTTGAGCACCTTGCCCATCACGTGGACATCGGAAATATCGGGCACGTTCTGCAGCGTCGTCTTGCCCGGCGCCAGAAGCGTTGCCGCCATGAGTTTGAGTGCGGAGTTCTTGGCGCCCGAAACGGGCACGGAGCCTCCGATGGCGTGGCCACCCTCAACGCGGATAATATCCAAGGTCTACCCTTTCAAAAAGCATGCCCGGGATGGCTGGGCCATCCCGGGCATGATGTGTTCGCAAATGGTCGAACGCTAAATCGTTTGACTATTGGGCAAGCTTGAGCTTACACCATGCGATTTCATTATAGAGGTAGGCGCGGCGTGCATCATCCTCCGACAAATTACCCAGCTTCTCTTCAAAACCTTGAATATCAGCTTTAAGCTTGTCGGCATCGACGGTCGCCAAATCGCAAGCGCGCTCGGCGAGAACGGTCACGACATCGTCCGCAACCTGGGCATAGCCGCCGGCCACGGCAAACGTGTGGTCGACAGTGCCCATGGCCTTATCGGAAACGCGAACGTAACCTCGGTCGATCGTGCAGATCTCGCTGGAGTGAGCAGGCAGAACGCCAAACTCGCCATCCGTGGACGGAATCGACACAAACGCAGCGTCGCCCTCATAGGCGCAGCTCACGGGGCACACGATGCGGATACGCATAACCTACTTCTCCCCCATCTTGCGGGCGCGCTCGCGCACGTCCTCAATCGTGGAAGCATAGCGGAAAGCCTGCTCGGGCAGGTCATCGGCTTTGCCGTCGACAATCTCAGCGAAAGAACGGACGGTATCCTCGACGCGGACGTAGACACCGGGGTTGCCGGTGAACTTCTCGGCGACGTGGAAGGACTGCGAGAGGAACTGCTGAATCTTACGGGCACGATTGACCGTAAGGCGCTGCTCCTCGGACAGCTCGTCCATACCCAGAATGGCGATGATGTCCTGAAGGTCGGAGTACTCCTGCAGGAGCTCCTGGACCTTGACGGCGACACGGTAGTGCTCCTCGCCGACGATCGAGGGATCGAGAGCGTCGGAGGAAGACGCGAGCGGGTCGATAGCCGGGAACAGGCCGAGCGACGAAATGCTACGTGAAAGAACCGTGGTGGCGTCGAGGTGCGTAAACGTCGTGGCAGGCGCCGGGTCGGTCAGGTCGTCTGCGGGGACGTAGACAGCCTGGACGGAGGTAATGGAGCCCGTCTTGGTCGAGGTAATGCGCTCCTGGAGGTCGCCCATCTCGGTTGCCAGCGTGGGCTGGTAACCAACGGCGGACGGCATACGGCCCAGCAGTGCGGAAACCTCGGAACCTGCCTGGGAGAAGCGGAAGATGTTGTCGATGAACAGCAGAACGTCCTGGCCACGATCACGGAAATACTCAGCGGTGGTAAGGCCGGCCAGACCGATGCGCAGACGCGCTCCGGGCGGCTCGTTCATCTGACCATAGACCAAGCAGGTCTTGTCGATAACGCCAGACTCGCTCATCTCGAGGAACAGGTCGGTGCCCTCGCGGGTACGCTCGCCGACGCCGGTGAACACCGAGGTGCCGCCGTGCTCCTGGGCGAGGTTGTTGATGAGCTCCTGAATCAGAACGGTCTTGCCGACGCCGGCGCCACCGAACAGACCTGTCTTGCCGCCGCGGATGTAGGGCTCGAGCAGGTCGACGGCCTTGATGCCGGTCTCGAAGATCTCGGTCTTGGTGGTGAGCTCGTCGAAACGGGGCGCTGCATGGTGGATGGGGTAGAACTCCTCCACCTCGGGCATGGGCTTGCCGTCGACGGGCTTGCCCATGACGTTCCAAATACGGCCGAGCGTCTTGGGGCCAACGGGCATTTTCATGGGCTCACCGGTATCGGTGGCGATGAGGCCGCGCTGCAGGCCGTCGGTCGAGGACATGGCGACCGTGCGGACGACGCCGCCCGGAAGCTGGCTCTCGACCTCGAGGATCGTGCTCAGATGACCGATCGGGGTCTCGGCCTCGACCGTGAGCGCGTTGTAGATCGGGGGCACCGCACCGTCAAACTTGACGTCGACGACAGGACCGATGATTCGCACGATGCGACCATCACCGGCAGTCGTCTTCTTGGTGGCTTCCTCGACCGCAAGCTTTACGGTGTTATTAGCCATTACTGTTCCTCCAATGCTGAGGCTCCGCCGACGATCTCGTTAATCTCGGTCGTGATCGAAGCCTGGCGCACGCGACTATACGTGCGGGTAAGGGTCGAGATGATCGCGGTGGCGTTTTCCGTCGCGGAGTGCATGGCCTTGCGGCGTGCACCCTGCTCGGCAGCCGCCGAATCGATCAAGGCCTGGTAGATGACCGTCAGGATATAAGACGGCACAAGCTTGCCGAGAACATGCTCGGGAGAGGGCACGAACTCGAACGTGGACGAGATGCGCTTAGGGGCGTCGGTCTCGTTCTTACGCGGACCGTGGGCCATAGCGATCATCTCGGGGTCGAGCGGCAACAGATGCTCGACGCGAAGCTCCTGATCCACGCGGTTCTTGGCGTGGTGGTAGACAAGCTCGACACGGTCAAGCTCACCGGCACGATACGCATCGCAGATATGAGAGGAGATCATGCGGGCCTGATTGAAATCGGGCTCAGAGGAGTTGCCCTCAAAGTGCATGACAACGTTTGCGCGGTCACGGAAATACGTGGCCGGCTTACGCCCGCACGCGATGATCTCGCACTCGATGCCGTCGTTCGCCCAAGAAGCGGCGAGCTTTTCGGCCGTGCGCTCCACCGTCGTATTGAAACCGCCGGCAAGGCCGCGGTCCGAGGCAATAACGACAATCAGGCCATGCTTGACGCTCTCATGCTTCTGCAGCATGGGATCGGTGCCCGAACAGGAAGCGTCGCCGGCGACCGTCAACATGACGTCGGTCAGCGCCTCCTTATAGGGCTCGGCCTGCTTGGAGCGATCGAGGGCACGACGGATCTTGGCCGTAGAGACCATCTCCATCGTGCGCGTGATCTGCTTGGTCGTGGTAACCGAGGAGATTCGCTTCTTAATGTCGCGAAGGTTGGCCATAGGGCTTAGTTCTCCTCTGATCCAGTCGTATCGGCATGGTGCTTAGCCATGAACTGCTGCTTAAAGTCGCCGATGACGCGCAGGAGCTCAGCCTTGGTGTCATCGTCAATCTTCTTGGCGCGAACCTTGTCGAGCAGCGAGCCAAAGCCATTGTCCATGTACTCGATGAGCTCGGCACGGAAGGGCAGCACGTCGGAGATTTCCAGGTCATCCAGGAAGCCCTCGTTGCCAGCGAACAGCGTAACGATCTGCTCGCCAACCTCGAACGGCTTGTAGCGCGGCTGCTTCAGGAGCTCGGTCATGCGGGCACCATGGGTCAGCTGCTTCTGAGTAGCCTCGTCGAGGTCGGAGCCGAACTGGGTAAAGCCAGCGAGCTCCTGATAGGAAGCGAGGTCCAGACGGAGGTTGCCGGCGACCTGCTTCATGGCCTTGGTCTGCGCATCGCCACCGACGCGGGACACGGAGATGCCCACGTCGACTGCCGGGCGCTGACCCTGGAAGAAGAGCTCGGACTGCAGGTAGATCTGACCATCGGTAATGGAAATGACGTTGGTCGGAATGTAGGCCGAGACGTCGCCGTCCTGGGTCTCGATGATCGGAAGAGCCGTCATGGAGCCGTAACCGTTCTTCTTGGACATCTTGACGGCACGCTCGAGCAGACGAGAGTGCAGGTAGAAGATGTCGCCAGGATAGGCCTCGCGTCCGGGCGGACGATGCAGCGTCAGCGACATCTGACGGTAGGCCACAGCCTGCTTGGACAGGTCGTCGTAGATGACGAGCACGTGGCCGCCGGGGTTGGTCTCGCTGGCGGGCTTACCGTCCTCGCCGTTGTACATGAAGAACTCGCCGATAGCGGCACCGGCCATAGGCGCGATGTACTGCATAGGGGCGGAATCGGCAGCGGTGGCCGAAACGATGATGGTGTAGTCGAGCGCACCGTGCTGAGCGAGGGTCTCGCGGATGTTAGCGACCGTGGAGGCCTTCTGGCCGATGGCGACATAGATGCAGACCATGCCCTTGCCGCGCTGGTTGAGGATAGCGTCGATGGCGATGGCGGTCTTACCGGTCTTACGGTCGCCGATGATGAGCTCACGCTGACCGCGGCCAATAGGCACCATGGAGTCGATAGCGAGCAGACCGGTCTGAACCGGCTCGCACACCGGGGTACGATCGATGACGCCGGGAGCCTTGAACTCGATGGGGCGACGGTGCGTGGCGACGATGTCGCCCAGGCCGTCGATGGGCTGGCCGAGCGGATTGACGACGCGGCCGAGCATGGCACGGCTCACGGGGATATCCATAATGCGGCCAGTGGTGCGGCACTCGTCGCCTTCCTTGATGGAGTCGACGGCACCAAACAGAACGGCGCCGACCTCGTCACGGTCAAGGTTCTGGGCAAGGCCGAAGACGGTCTCACCGGTATCGGAGCTCTTGAACTCCAGAAGCTCGCCTGCCATGGCGCTCTTGAGGCCGGAGACGCGCGCGATGCCGTCGCCTACCTCGTCGACCGTTGAAACCTCATGCGTATCGACCGTCGCGGAGAGGCTCGTGAGCTGCTCCTGCAGTTTCTTGGCGATATCCTGGGCATTGAGGGTTTCGGACATTAGGCTTCACCTCCGTACGAATTAGCAGAGTTTGCGAGGGTCTCCTGCGCGATGCGCAGCTGCGTCTTGACGGAAATGTCACGACGCTCGCCGCGGGCCTCGAGCACCAGGCCGCCCACGATAGACGGGTCGACCTGCTCGATAAGGAATACCTTGCGGCCGAAGTCCTGCTCGCATTTCTTAGTGATGGTTTGACGCAGCTCGTCGTCGAGCGGGATCGCCGTGGTGACGGTCACGCCCACTACATCCTCGTCTTCCTCGGCAACATACTTAAAGGCAGCTGCCACCTTGGGAAGAAGGTCGAGCTGGTCGCGCTTGGACATGGTGTCGAGCACGGCGATGATCTCGGGGCTGGCAGAAGCCAAGCGCTCGACCATCTCGAGGTCCTCGAACACATGGTTCTCGGCCTTGGCGGCTTCCAAAAGGGAGCGCGCGTAGGTCTCGAGCACCTTGTCCTGATAGCGGCTAGTCGGCATTCAGGCTACCTGCTTCCTGGATGTAGCGCTCGATGAGCTTCTTCTGCTCGGCATCGTCCTCGAGTGCCTCGCCCACGATCTTGGTGGCGACGGCAACGGACAGGTCGGCGATGGAGCTCGCGGCACCGGCGTAGATGGACTTGCGCTCGTCCTCGACGGTCGTATGGGCCTTGGCGATGATCTCCTCGGCCTCCTTATGAGCAGCCTCGATGATACGGGCACGCTCGGACTCGGCGTCCTTACGGGCCTCGAGAACGATGTCGGCAGCCTGACGACGGGCGTCGGTGACGATCGAGTCGGACTCAGCGCGCTTGGCGATAGCCTCCTGCTTGGTCTTCTCGGCCTCGTCGAGGCTCTCCTCGATCTTCTTGCCGCGCTCCTCCATGGTTTTCATGATGCCCGGCAGGGCGACCTTGGCCAGCACGATCCAGATAATCAGGAAGGCGATAAGCGCCGGGATGAACTCCGCCATCTTAGGGATGAGGATGTCCGCACCGGCGGCGCCGTCCTCGGCGAACGCGGAAACCGGCATGAGCAGCGCGGCCGCGGACGCGGAGAGTGCGATCGCGCTCTTCTGGGATGAAAGATTCATACTTGACGCTCCGTGCTATTTAACGATCAGCGCGACAACGAAGCCGATCAGAGCCAGAGCCTCGCCGAAAGCGGAGCCCATGATGAAGACGGTGAACACGCGGCCCTGGACCTCAGGCTGACGGGCCATAGCACCCGTAGCACCCAGAGCAGACAGGCCGATAGCAAGACCAGCGCCGATAACACCGAGACCGTAACCGATAACTCCCACGATTCCTCCTTTGTCGTGCGTGTCTTATTTCACGCAGGATAACCTTTTTATAACTGCCGGGCTCCATGGGTACGGGCACCGGCGGTTTAACGAATTGCCTTACCTTTAAGGCACGAACGGAAGACTACTCCTCCTCCGCGATCTCCTCTGCCTCGGAGACATACACGGCGGTAAGGACCGTGAAGACGTAAGCCTGGATGGCGCCGACCACAAGCTCGATCGCATAGATCAGGATGAGGATGGCAAGCCAGGCCAGCGAAGGCAGGGCGCCGACGGCGTGGGCCGCGGAAACCTGCTGAAGCAGCGGTTGCATGAACATGCTCGCCATGATGGCGAACGAGCCCATGACCACGTGTCCTGCGAACATGTTGCAGAACAGACGGACGGCAAGCGTGATGAGGCGCAGGAAGGTCGAGAAAAGCTCGACGACCCACACGAGCACGTTCATCGGGAAGCTCACGCCCTGCGGGGCGAGGCTCTTGATGTAGCCGATCACGCCGTGAGCCTTGCATCCGTAGTAGATGAAGTACACGAAGGCGAAAATGGCGAGTGCGGCGGTGGAGCCGATTGCGCCGGTGCCGGGCTTCATTCCCGGGATCAGGCCGATCATGTTATTGATCAGGATGAACAGGAAAAGCGAGCACAGGAACGGGAAGTGCTTCTTCCAGTTCTCACCCACGACACCCTTGCCGATATCGTTCTCGACGTACTCGATGATGTACTCGAAACCGTTGACGAAGAAGCCCTTGGGAACTAGGGTCTGCTTCTTCTTGAACACGGCCAGGACGATCAGGAGCACGATCGTGGAGACGATCAGCCAAAACGAGTACTGCGTGATGCCGCAGCTCAGATCGCCCACGACAGGGGTGGAGCTGAACTCGCTGACCAGATGATTAATCTCATCAGGCAGCTTTTCAAAAATTTCCACGACTTACCTTTCGACCTCATGAGGATCTCGCAGCGCCTTGGCGACGCGAACCGCGCAGGCGGCCATAAAGGCCACGAAGCCGATCGCCTCGCCCAGGAGGAACATGCGAAATGCCTCTCCGAACAACACAAACACAACCAAGGTAAAGACAAGCAACGCGATTGCCGAGACCGCGAGACTCACCATACCCTTGAGCATGTCCGCATTCTGCTTATCGTCAAGAACCGGCTTGAGCGTAAAGACAAAGGGAAGGAAGGCAATCGCGCCCGCGATGGCACCTGCAACGATAGCGAGCAGATCGGCTATCTGAAACACTGGCGTCCTCACTTTCCTTTTTTATCGCCTCACAGGACAGTTCCCGCCAAACATTGGTGACTATTGTACGAGCCAATCGCTAAAGTACAACCGAAAAAGCATCGGTTAATACGCACCTGTTCGTTTTCTTAAGACCTTCTTTATGCCGCAGGTACGGTAATACGTTTTTCTCGAACCCTGCAGGGCAAAACGTCCGTTAACAGGAGTGCGCGCGGTCGTCTTTTGCTCGCCCGCGCGCACCATTTCTTCGTATTTTCGACGTTAGCCGGTATGGCCCAGAGATTACAGCGTGCCGTAGATGCGGTCGCCGGCGTCTCCCAGGCCGGGAACGATGTAGGCAGCTTCGTTGAGATGGTCGTCGATGGCGCAGGTATAGATATGCACATCGGGGTCCTTCTCAGTCAGCGACTTGAGGCCCTCGGGGGCCGCGACGATGCACAGCATGCGGATGTCCTTGACACCGCGCTCGCGCAGGTAGCTGATGGCCATCTCGGCCGAACCGCCCGTGGCGAGCATGGGGTCGACGACCAGGCAGATGCGCTGGTCGATATCCTTGGGCATCTTGCAGTAATACTCATGCGGCTCGTGGGTAACCTCGTCGCGCTCCATACCGATGTGGCCCACGCGAGCGGAGGGTACCAAGTCGAGGATGCCATCGACCATGCCAAGGCCCGCACGCAGAATGGGAACGATGGCGAGCTTTTTGCCGGCGAGCTGCTTAAACGTTGCGGTGGTGATGGGGGTCTCGACTTCGACGTCTTCCATGGGCAGGTCGCGCATGGCCTCGTAGCCGTCAAAAAGTGCGAGTTCGCGCACGAGCTGGCGGAACTGGTTGGTGCCGGTGTTTTTGTCGCGCAGAATCGACAGCTTATGCTGGACGAGCGGGTGATCGACAAGGGTCACACGGGACGTATCGTAGGTGACGGTCATGGGTTGATTGCCCCTTTCGTTGCGGCCGGAAGATGGCCTTGCTGACAAGGCGCATGGCGATGTTGTTGCCGCGCGCCGTGCATAAGTTTAACGGTTTGTTGTATCGAGCAGCCCATCGTAGCCCTACTGTGAGGTGCTGAGCGAGCGCCTGACTGCATCACGCCAGCCCGCAAGGTTTTGCTCGCGGCGCTCGGCGGACATGTGGGGAAGGAAGGTCCTAACGATCTGGGCATTTTGCTCCAGCTCTTCCAGATCTTCCCAATAGCCGACGGCAAGACCCGCCAAGTACGCGGCACCGATTGCCGTGGTCTCCACCGTCTCGCATTGCAGCACGGGGATATCCAGCAGGTCAGCCTGGAATTGCATGATGAACTCGTTGCGCGAGGCACCGCCATCGACAGACAGGCGCTCAATCGAAAGCCCCACGTCCTGCTCCATGGCGCGCAGCACGTCGTAGCTCTGATATGCCATGGATTCGCAGGCGGCACGTACGATGGTCGCACGGCTCGAGGCGCCGGTCAGACCGCACACGATACCGCGGGCATGCGGGTCCCACCAGGGAGCGCCCAGACCCGCAAAGGCGGGAACGAAGTAGCAGCCCTCATTGTCGTTGATCGAAGCGGCGAGTTGTGCCGACTCGCTCACACTCGAGATGATGCCGATGTTGTTGCGCAGCCAGTTCATGGTGGAACCGGCAGCAAAGATGGAGCCCTCGAGTGCATAGCCGATCTTGCCGTCCGCGGCGATACCGATCGTGGAGACCAGACCGTTCTTGGATTCGACGACCTCGTCGCCGGTGTTCATGAGCATAAAGCAACCCGTGCCATAGGTGTTTTTGGTCTGGCCGGGATGGAAGCAGCAGTGGCCGAACAGCGACGCCTGCTGATCGCCCGCCACGCCCATGATGGGCGGCATGTTGGTCATGATGTCGCTCGCGACGCGGCCGTAGTCGCCCGAGCTCCAACGAACCTCGGGCATCATGGAACGTGGAACGTCAAAGAGCGCCAGCAGGTCGTCGTCCCAATCGAGCGTATGGATATTAAAGAGCGCCGTGCGGCTGGCATTGGTGTAGTCGGTGGCAAAGACCTGACTGCCGGTGAGGTTGTAGATGAGCCAGGTATCGATGGTGCCGAACATGAGGTCGCCCGCCGCCGCGCTCTCACGCGCACCGTCGACGTTGTCGAGGATCCACTGCACCTTGGAAGCCGAGAAATACGGATCGAGCGTGAGTCCCGTGCGGGAGCGCACCAGCTCTTCTGCGCCCCGCTCGACCAGCTCGTCGATCAGAGGTGCGGTGCGACGGCATTGCCACACGATGGCGTTATAGATGGGTTGGCCGCTTATGCGGTCCCACACCACCGTGGTCTCGCGCTGGTTGGAGATACCGATGGCGGCGATGCGGTCAGAATGGATGCCGCTCTTAAACTGGACCTCCATCATCACGCCGATCTGGCTGGCAAGCACCTCCATGGGGTCTTGCTCTATCCAACCGGGACGCGGGAAGCTGGTTTTGACGCTACGACGTGCCTGCGCGACGATGCAGCCGTACTCGTCGACGATGGTCGCAAGTACCGAGGTGGTGCCGCAGTCGAGCGCCATGATGTAGGAACCGCCAAAGTTAAACGAGGCATCTTCCATGCCCAGGCTGCCCAGATTCAACGACATCGCTTACACCTTTCTATTGCATCGGGTCGGACAGGACCCGTTCGATCTCTGATGCGGGAAGTGCGCCTTGGCGCAGGATCTGGAGCCCGCCGTGCTGGAACGACACGATGGTCGAGGCGTCGCGACACGGGGTCTCGCCGGCGTCGACGGCAACATCGACCCCCTCCAGGATGCGACCTTCGACGGCGGCAAAGCTTGCCGGCGAGGGCGCGCCGTGTGTGTTGGCGCTCGTGCAGGCAAGGGGACTGCCGCAGGCGCGGATGAGCGCTTGGACCACGGGAGAGGCCGAAGCGCGCAGGGCCACGGTGTCGTCGGCAGCACGCATAAAGGTCGGCACGCAGGGGGCCGCCTTGACCACGATAGTCAGGGCTCCCGGCCAGCATCGTCGCGCAAGTACGCGGGCATCTTCCGGGATATCCACGCCATAGCGGTCGAGCGCCTCGACGCCATCGACCAGCCAGGCGACCGTTTGGGTGAGCTTGCGCTGCTTGAGGGTAAAGATGCGGCGGTAGCCAGTACCAAGCGCAGGGACCGCGGCGCCGTTAACGGTGGCATGCGGATCGCGCGGCCACAACAAGGATTCGCTTGTATCTTGGGGGACGGCATCGGAGAAGGCGTTGACTGCCACGGCGACACCGTAGACGGTCTCGGTCGGGATCAAGACCAGGCCGCCGCGGCCGAGCACCTCGGCCGCGCGCTCGACGGCAAGCCGATGCGGCTCGCGCGTTCCCTTGTATACCCGATAGACCGTCTGCATGTGTATGCCAGCCCCTTACGCTCTGGTGCAAGTTTGTTTACTGAGGGGCATTCTCGCACGAAACGTTCAACCTATTTGGCCAGAGTGCATGTTGGTTTGGTGAGCGGCTCTAGTAGTCGGTGAAAGTGAGGGGGTTATTGGAAGGCTACAGACTTCTTTGGTCTTCCGGCGTGACGTTCTTGGGCGGCGTAGCGCTCGATGCTGTCTATCGTTATCATCCGACGGCCGTCGACGAGTTCAACATCGAGCTTTCCGGCTTTGACCAGAGCGGTAATCCGCGGAGCGGAGACTTTGAGGTCCAGCGCTGCGTCTTTAAATGTTCGGCACGCCGCTTCCCGAGCGTCCTCGTGGTCGATTTCGACTGAAAGGGCCACGACCTCGGCCGAGCGTTCGTACCCCGCCGGAGTCAAACCGTTGTTGAGGTCGTCGGCCAAAAACGCCATCAGCGCCTCGGTGGCATGGGCAATCGCTTCTTCGCGCGTATCACCATCGGCAAAGGCGCCGGGAATCTGCGGGAAGCTGGCGCAGTAACCGTCGTCTTCTTTTATGAGAACGCAGTCATAGGTAAATCGCTGCCTCATTTTGCCTCCAACTACCATCCAGCTTGGCGACGAATACTTGCCCACGTGCCCTTCTTTGGTCGATCACCACCAGAGCCGTTCACGGTGACAACACGGTCGCCAGAAACATACTTAGCATGACTACCGACTTGCGCGACCTTCACGAATCCATCGTGCTTGAGTAGGGCAATGATTTCCCGAAAGGTAGGAGGTTGCATGGGCCGACCTCTTTCAGCCGTCCTAATTATAAACTAGTTTATAATTTTTGCTAACCAGTTAATAAATATTACTGGCGCTGTTTGGGCTCGGTGACGATGGCTCGGACGATGCGGGGGCGATCGGTGAGGTCGCGGACGATGCGCACGTCCGAGAGACCCGCCTGGCGGCAGAGCTCGGCGGCGGCGTCGAGGGCACCCTCGTAGAGCTCGCAGGCAAACAGGCCGCCGGCGCGCAGCATGTAAGGCGCCGCATTGAGCAGGCGGCGGAAGATATCGAGGCCGTCGGCGCCGCCCTCAAGCGCCAGGTCGGGCTCGAAGTCCTTGACCTCGTGCGGCAGTGAGCGCATGACGTCGGTCGGAATGTAGGGCGGATTGGAGACAAGCACATCAAAGGTGCCCCACTCTTCGCGGGGAATGGAACTCACCAGGTTGGTGAGGCTAAAGGCGACCTCATCGGATGTGAGACCGAGCG
The DNA here is from genome assembly GCA_048184855.1 of Collinsella aerofaciens. Taxonomy (GTDB): domain Bacteria; phylum Actinomycetota; class Coriobacteriia; order Coriobacteriales; family Coriobacteriaceae; genus Collinsella; species Collinsella aerofaciens_CA. The sequence continues at coordinate 20,318 of DBEYYU010000020.1, read as the reverse complement.
CGTCGCGGTTTTTGGTGGCCAGATCGATAGCGCGCGGCTCGATATCGGTGGCGGTGCAGGTAACGTGGCCGCGGCGCTCCCAGGCAAGGGAGAGCGAGATGCAGCCCGTGCCGCAGCCGACCTCGAGAACGCGGGCGATGCGGGGCTCGGCTGGGGCAGGCGAAGCGGCATCCTGAGCTGAAGCCGTCTCCTGGTCGGCACCCTCGATGGCGATGCCGTATTCGTCGAGCTCGGACTCGGCGGCTTCCGCGACTTCGGCTTCTGCTGCCTGCGCGGCGGCTTCCTCGGCCTCGCGGTCGGCCAGCTCCTCGGCATAGGCACGGCTGCCGAGCACGTCGCTACCCAGCGCAGCCTCATCGGCGGCCGTCAGGTTGGCGGCACGGCGCTCGGCGGTCGCGCGTTCGTCTGCCAGCGCGGCCTCAGCCTTGCGAGCCTGCTCGACCTCATCGTTCCAAGGCAGCTCAACACGCTGACGGGCAGCAGCCTCGGGGCTCAGCACCTCGGCATCCAGATAATTGAGGACTTCCTCGACGAGCATCTCGGTCTCGGGACGCGGAATGAGCACGCCGGGGGCGCACGTGACGTCGATCATGCGAAACTGCGTGCTGCCGGTGATGTACTGCAGCGGTTCACCTTTAGCGCGACGAACAACGGCCGCGTGCATGGTCTCGAGCTGAGCCGCGTTAAGCGTCTCGTCCATGCGCATATATAAGTCGATGCGTGCCAAACCCGTGGCAGCGCAGAGCAGCCACTCGGCAGAAAGACGGGGGTGCTCCTCGCCGCGCTCGGCCAGGTACTCCTTGGTCCACTCGAGACAACGCTTGATGGTCCAAATCTCGTTTGCCATGGGGCCCTCCCCTCTTAAGCGCCGGATGGCGCGCGAATGTCGGAGCAGATTGTACGCGAGGCCAGCGCTTGGCAAGGGGCGATTGAAGGCGATTATCGAGAATCAGCCCAGAATTTTGCTTGGAACCTGCCTGAAATGTTCATTCGCCGACGTCTAGATTTGCATTCGTCAAGCTTTTGGCAAGGTTGACCCAAAACTGACCAATATCTAACCAAGAACTTGCCAAATCACTTGACGTGCGACGCATCAAAAAATGCACTGCGACTTCTCGGACGATTTTTTGAGCATTATTATCGATAGCAGATAAACGCCGTTGATTGCTTTAAGCAGTTAAATTGCTTACTTTCTAACAAAGCAGATTAAATAAACTCGAATAGCAATTTACTCAACCTAGTCATTTAAGAACGTCCCCAATGACTACCCAAGAGAACGCCGCAGGTAGAGGACGGACAGCGAGCGACGTCCAGAGCGAACAAGTTGGCATGAAAAAGGCGAGGCATAGACCTTCTGGTCATGCCTCGCCTTTTGAATGACAAATTGTCGCTCTGGGCGGCGCGCAGCGTCGAGCCGTTACGCGGTTTGGTAAAACCGCGTAACCTAAACTGCTTGTGCCAGCTTCTCGGCTCGCTCGGCGGCGGCAAGTGCCTCGATGACGGTGCCGAGCTGATCGCCCAGAAGGACGCCGTTGTAGGTGGAGTTGAAGCCGATACGGTGATCGGTCACGCGGTCCTGGGGCTGGTTGTAAGTACGGATCTTCTCGGAACGGTTGCCGTGGCCAATCTGGCTCTGGCGCTCGGCACCGAGCTCGGCCTGCTGCTTCTCGAGTTCCATCTCGTACAGACGGGCGCGCAGCATCTGCATGCAGACCTCGCGGTTCTGGATCTGGGAACGCTGCTCCTGCGACTGCACCACGGTGTTGGTGGGCAGGTGGGTGATGCGCACGGCGGAGTAGGTGGTGTTAACGCACTGACCGCCAGGGCCGGAGGCGCAGTAGGTGTCGATGCGCAGGTCGGACTGGTTGATCTGGACGTCGATCTCCTCGGCCTCGGGAAGTACGGCGACGGTAGCCGTGGAGGTCTGAATGCGGCCCTGGGACTCAGTCTTGGGAACGCGCTGGACGCGGTGCACGCCGGACTCGAACTTCATGACGGAGTAGACGCGGTCGCCCTCGACCTTGAACTCGATGGACTTAAAGCCACCGGCCTCGCTGGGGCTGGAATCGAGCACGGTAGTCTTCCAGCCGCGCGACTCGCAAAAGCGCTGGTACATCTTGTACAGATCGCCGGCGAAGATGGCCGCCTCGTCGCCACCGGCGGCGGAGCGGATCTCGACGATGGTATTCTTGTCGTCGTTGGGGTCGCTCGGGATGAGCATGTACTTGATGTCTTCCTCGAGCTGGGGAAGCTTGGCCTCGTTTTCGGAGATGTCCATCTGGAGCATCTCCTTCTCATCGGCATCGGTGGTATCGTGCAGCATTTCCTTGGCAGCCTCGATGTCATCGAGCGCGCCGATGTACTCGCGCGAGGCGGCAATGAGGTCGGACTGGTGCGCGTACTCCTTGTTGAGACGCGTGAACTCCTTGATATCGGAGGCGACGGCCGGGTCGGAGAGCTTCTTCTCGAGCTCCTCGTAGGCCTTGATGATCTTTTCGAGCTTGTCGCGCATGACGGACTCCTTTATATGCGTGAAGGCGAAAATCGGCAGAATTGATGGGGCGCGGGGCGCCGCTGCGGGGGTAAGTCCAGCTAGAGCATGTCGATCTTCAGATACATGCGCATCCCTTCGCGTATGGGGTACATAGTTGCGGTCTAACCCATATATGATAGCGTGCGCAGGCAAACCTGCATATAACCCGCACGGAATCCGACAAAGGGACAGTCCCTTTGTCGGATTCTAAAGCGTATGGATCAGGGCGACGAGGAAGCGGACACCCTGGAGGTAGGCGCGGCGGGTAATGCGCTCGTTGGTGCCGTGGACGCCGCGATCACACTCGTCATCGTCGACCACAAAGGCCGAGAAGCGAATGCACTCGGAGCAAATGCGCTGGTAGTTGGCAGCGTCGGTCGCGCCGATCACGGTCGAGGGGACAATCGCCAACGGCTCGGATGATCCGTTTTCCTCCGTCCCCTTTGGATCACGGAAATAGCGGGCGGCGATGGAGCGAACCGCCTCGAGTCCCGGTCCGCCGATGCGCGGAGACGGCGAGGGTTCGGAGCTGCCGGGGCCGAGCTCGACCTCGACACGGTCGGCGAGCCCCGCCTCGGCAACGGCGACGCGGCAGCGGGCCACGACATCGGCCACGCTCGTGCCCTCGAGCATACGGAAATTGATATTGGCCCACATATCCTGCGGCATTACGTTGGCGCCGGTGCTGCCACCCTCGACCTGCGTGGGCGCGCAGGTGGTGGTCACGAGCGGATAGAGCTTCTTGCTGGCGAGGCAATCGCGGACAATGGCGCCCCCGTTGGCGGCAATTTCATCGGCCGTGTAAAGCCCCAGCTCGACGAGCTGTGCGGCAAGCAGGTCCGTGACGCGCGTCGGCCACTCGATATCGCAGATTGCGGTGATGGCACGGCTCAGCACCTCGAGCGACGTGCCGCCGTAGGGGTTGGAAGAATGTCCACCCGCGCTCTTTGTCTTGAGCACAATGTCGGCATAGCCCTTCTCCGCGAGGTCGGCGTGCATGAGCCAACCCTCGCCCGCGCTGTACTCGGCATCCGAAACGATGCGGTAGTCGCCCTCGTCGATCAGGAACTCGAGCTCAACACCGCGCTCCTCGAGCGCGCGGCCGATGGCGCCTGCGCCGCACTGCGTCGTCTCCTCGTCCTGGCCAAAGGCCAGGAGCAGCGTCCGCTCGTGCTGCCAACCGTGCGCCAGCGCATACTCGACAGCCTCGAGAATGCCTGCGACCTGGTCCTTCATGTCGATCGCTCCACGGCCCCAGATGTAGGTGTCGTCCACGTGCCCGCTAAAGGGGTCGTGCGTCCAGTCGGCCTCGGTACCCGGCACCACGGGAACCACGTCCATGTGGCCCATGAGCATAATGGGCTTGAGGTCAGGGTCGGAACCGCTAAGCGTCACCAATAGCGAATGGTCGATAAGGTCGACCTCGCCCGCCGCGAACACGCGCGGCCACGCCTGCTGCATATAGGCGCGCAGGTCGTCGAACGGCTGCCAGTCCACCGCCTCGGCATCCATACTCGAGATGGTCGGAAATGACAGCACGCGGCCCAAGCGCTCGCACGCGCCAGTTTCGTCCAAATCGGCAAAATCGTCCTCATGCGCAAAGAAGCGCCAAACCTCGGCCATGACATCCTTTCGATTGTGATGACGAGGGCCGCCCCACCGGAGCGGCCCTGCCACGCAAACATTTGCGGTTGGTTATTTGTCCTCGAGATAACGCGAGAGAAACTCGCGGGTGCGCTGGTGTTTGGGATTGCCGAAGAGCTCAGCCGGTGCCGCATCCTCGAGCACCACGCCCTTGTCCATAAAGACCACGCGATCGGACACGGTACGGGCAAAGGCCATCTCGTGCGTGACGACGACCATGGTCATGCCGTCGGCCGCGAGCTTGCGCATGACCTCGAGCACCTCGCCCACGATCTCGGGGTCGAGCGCGGAGGTCGGCTCGTCGAACAGCATGATCTGCGGATTCATGCATAGGGCACGAGCGATGGCCACGCGCTGCTTTTGGCCGCCGGACAGGCGACCCACGGCGGCGTGCGCGAACTTTTCGAGTCCCACGCTGGTCAGATGCTCCAGCGCGACCTTTTCGGCCTCAGCCTTGCTCATCTTTTTGAGCGTGACGGGCGCGAGCGTGCAGTTGTCGAGCACATCCATGTTGTTGAACAGGTTAAAGCCCTGGAACACCATGCCGATGTCCTCGCGGAGTTTATTGATATTGCAGCGCTCGGCCGTAAGGTCCTGGCCGTGGAACCAGATGTGGCCCGCGTCCGGGGTCTCGAGCAAGTTGAGGCAACGCAACAGCGTCGATTTGCCCGAACCCGAAGCGCCGATGATAGTGACGACCTCGCCTGATTTGACGGACAGGTCAATGCCTTTGAGCACCTCGAGCGAGCCGAAGCTCTTGCGCAGGCCCTCGACGCGGATGAGCGGCTCATTGGTCTGTGCGGCGGCCGCGGTGCCAGTAGTAGCGGTATCTGCCATGATGATTCTCCTCGTCTTGAGCCTAGTTGGAGCTGGGCAGCGTGGCCGGAGCCTCGGCACCGAGTTTTTTGCCAAAGGCTTCGAGCAGGCGGCTCGCCACGAGCGTCAGGATCAGGTAGACCACGAGCGCCACGCAGTAGACCTCCATCTGGCGGTAGTACACGCCGGCGACCGTGGTAGTGGCGTACATAAGGTCGAACACGCCGATGACCGAGAGCACCGACGAATCCTTGATGTTGATGATGAGCTCGTTGGTGAGTGCCGGAATAGCGTTTTTAATGCCCTGGGGGAACACGACCTTGCGCATAGCCTGCCACTGCGAAAGACCCAGCGAGCGCGCTGCCTCGGCCTGGCCGGGATCGATGGACTCGATGCCGCCGCGCAGGACCTCCATCATGTAGGCGGTGGAGTTGAGCGAGATGGTGACGAGGCCGGCGGTGAAGGTGCTCCAGATCTGGTTGGCCTGGGCGGTCTCGAAGCCCATGCCGCGCAAAACGGTGAAGCCCGCGTAATAGATGAGTAGGCCCTGGACCATCATGGGCGTACCGCGCACGATGGTGGAGTAGATGGTCGCAAAGCCGCGGCCGATACTCTTAAAGAAGCGCGTGAGGTCGTTATCCACGCGGTCGAACGTCTGGATGCGCAGGAACACCAGCAGCAGCGCCAGGAAGAATGCAATGACGGTGCCGAAGGTCGCAAGTGCGATGGTGATCTCGATGCCGCGGATGAAGAAGTCGCCGCTCTTGTAGGTCATGTAGACCAGGCTCGACAAAAAGTCGCTGGGGTTGGAGTCCGAGACAATGCTCACCTGCACCAGGTCGATAAACGACATGATGCAGCGGTCCACGAAAAAGATCGCCGCGATGGCGACCACGACATAGCTACCCAGGCGCGCGCCGCGGCGGAAACGCTCGGATGCGAACGGCGACGTTTCGCGATAGTCGCTCCAGTGCATAAGCTTGGTGACAAGCGCCGCCGCCGACACGACAATCCAGGCCCAAAGAATCGCCCAAAGGCAATCCTGGAAGATACCGGTGGGGGCTAAGAAGCTCAGCGGCGTGGGGTTGCGCTGGCTAAACGCCAGGCCGAGCGCCGCGATGACGCTCGTGCCCAGGTATACATAACGGTGGTCGGCCTTGATAAAGGAGGCCAGACGATTGATGGTTTTCATGCTGCCTCCCTATGCCGGCTGACGGTCGAGGCACGCGTCCCACATTTGGTCGCGCTCCTCTTGGCTAATGCCCTTGAGTGTCTTGTCGATGAGCTTAAGCAGCTTGTCCGAGCCCTTGCGGCAGCCGACGTTTGCCGTAACCTCCTGCTTGAAACCCTCCCCCTCGGCAAATTGAATCGGCACAATACCCGGGTTTTGGGCCATATAGCCCTTCTCGTTCTCGGTGTTGTAGGTCACGGCGTCGCAGGTGCCCTGCAGCAGGTTCGAAAACACCGTGGGGACCGAATCAACCGGGTTCTTGTGGACAACGCCCGGGATCTCGTCGATAACGGTATCGAGCATGGTGTCCTTTTGGCCGAGGACCGTAGCACCACTGAAGTCGCTGAGCTTGGTGGCGTTCTGGTAAGGCGAGCCCTCTTTTACGAACAGGCCAAAGTAGCCAATGAAGTACGGGTCGGAGAAGCCGACGGACTCCTCGCGCTCGGGCGTGGCGCTCATGCCGGCGATGATGAGGTCGATCTGGCCATTGCTGAGCGAATCGATAAGGCCCGAGAAGCTCTGCTTGACGGCAACGGGCTCGCCACCGAGGGCCTTGCAGACGATCTTGGCGATCTGCACGTCGTAGCCATCGGCATAGGCGCCCCGCACGTTGTCGATGGGAATGGTGTACTCGCTGGCCTCGGAGACCTGCCAGTTGTACGGGGCGTAGGCCGCCTCCATGCCGATGCGGATCTTATCCTTGCCGATCACGGAATCGGACAGGTCGTCGCGACCGCCACCCGTCGTGGGCTGAACTACTTCCAGCGTGGAGGGGCGCTGGCAACCGGCAAGCGCGCCGGCGACGACAGAAGCGCTCGCAGCGAGAGCGCTACCCAAAAAGATGCGACGGCTGCATACCGGCTGTGGATGCGCGTCGCGTTGATGGGGAGAATGCATAATCTGCCTTCCCTGTTGAATCGTATGCTGACGACTTAACAGGATATACGCCACCGACCAGCAGCGCAGCACAAGCTCGAAAAATTAATTGACACGCGGTAGTCATTGGGGACGCCGATGTTTTGGCAATGCCGGCGAGCGACGTCCAGAGCAAACAAGTGGCATGAAAAAGGCAAGGCATGACCAGAAGGTCTATGCCTTGCCTTTTGAATGACAACTTGTCGCTCTGGACGACGCGCAGCATCGACCGAGCGGCGGAACCTCTAGAGCAAGGTAACGCTAAAACTGCGCTTGTCCGTCTCGCCCGGGGCCAGGGTGATGGTGTTGACCTTGTGCTCAAAGACATCGTCCTCGGTGTCCATGGTGGTGTGACCGGTCCAGGGCTCGAGCGCCACAAACGGAGCGTCGTTGGCGGCAGACCACACGCCAATGTACTTAAAGCCCTCAAAGTCGATCTTGACGCCGTGGCCCGACTTGCGGCCGCGCAGTGTGAGCGTGGAGCCCGGAGTATCGGTGAACATGATGGCATCGTTATCGAAGCTGCGGTGCGTGATGGGCAGCACGTTCGAGTTATCGGGAGCCTTGTAGCTGCCCTCGAACGTCATAAGACCGTCGGGCGTGATGATGGGGGCCTCGTTGGTCCAAGCCTCGGTAAACGCCAGCTCGTAATCCTCGAACGCCTCATCCTCGGCACCGGGGGCGGGCACGTTAAATGCGGGGTGGCCGCCCACCGAGAACGGCAGGTCCACGTCGCCGGTGTTGGTGACGGCAAAGGTCTGCGTGAGGGTGGCGTCGCCGGTCAGGGCATAGGTCATGTTGAGCTTAAAGTGGAACGGGAAGGCCTTGAGCGACTCGGGCGTGTCGGTGAGCTCATAGGTAACGGACGAACCGTCCTCCGACACCTCGACGATCTTGTGCTCCACGATACGCGCGATGCCGTGGCGCGCCATCTCGCAGGTGCCGGCCGCAGACGTCGCCGTGTTGTTGCGCAGCGATCCCACAATGGGGAACAGGATAGGCGCGTGCTTGCCCCAAAAGGCCGGGTCGCCCTGCCACAGATACTCGTTGCCGTTGAGGGCAAGGCTCGTGAGCTGGGCGCCCATGGAATCGATGGCCGCGGTGAGGCCGCCGCGCTTGATGGTAGTGACGGTGGACATACTACTTCCTCCAATGGTAAACAACGGTGTCGAGGGTTATTGTCCCACTCTTGGCAGCAGGGCTGAGCGGCAGGCGCAGTTATTGAGCAATAGCATAAAGGTCAAACCCACCCTGCGGCGCGCTATCGACCGTATCGGGTGCTTGCGAATTAAAACTCACCGGGACCATGCGCTTTGAGGCGCGGTAACGCGTGCCGTCGGTGGCGACGGGCGGCTCATCGACCGTGAGCTCGTAGTCGCCGGGCTTGAGCTCGATACCGTCACCTTCGGAATTAACGTATTGGTACTCGTCGATTGCTTGTCCCCTGAGCGTGCGGCCCACGATATGGACGAGCATTTGGCTGTCGCCGCGCGCGGTATCCCACGTCGCGCCGTCCTTAACCTCGACCGACACATGCACCGAGCGCGTGCGGCTGAGCGATTGCTCGACGGACATCTCGACCTTGGCGGCGTCTTGGCGCTGCCGCTCGACATGACCCCAGATGCTGCCGATTGCCGAGCAGGCGATAACGCCGGCCATGAAGGCGATGAGGATGGGGCCGAGCGGAGAACGGCGGCCCGCGTCTTCCTCACGAGCCAGGTCGGGGCGATGCGTGGGCGCTGGCGCCTGGGCGCCTTGCGCGGGCACGTCGAGAATGCTGAAAGATGCCGTACTGCCGGGGTCGATGGTGTGGCGCGGTTGCGGGGTCTTTGCCGGCGAAATGGACATGTCCGCCGGCTCATCGAGCGTGGCCGTGGCATCGGCCTTAGCCTCGTCGGCCTCGGCCTGGGCCCAGGCCTGTTCAAAGGTCAGGGGCTCGACGGGGTCGGAGGCGGCGTCCATCTCGACGGCATCGTTACCGGTCTCGTCTTCGTCGCTCGACACGTCACGCGGCGCGGGCTCGTCCCACTCCTCGTCCGGAGCCTCGCCCTCGCTATACCACCATTCAAAGTTATCGATATCCATACGGGGCGCCCCTTAGGCCTCGCAAATAAACACTTGTTAGCCTTATACCCGCAGATGGCGCTGGAGCTCGCACGGAATGCGATAAAGGGACTGCTCCTTTGTCGCATCGAAGTTGCGGTGGAATAGTTCCTGTTTGCACGCCCACTCGAGCTATTTAGGGACTATTTCACCGCAAGTTATTTGAGGGCGACGGGGATTTGGATACAGCAGAAGTCCTCTTGGTGAGACTCGTCGTAGCTCGTGGTGTCCAGGTAGCAAAAATCGAAAGCATTGCCGATGGGCTGGAGCGCGTGCCTGTCCATGCAGGCCACGATGGCGCGGATACCCTCGGGCTCGTACGGCATGCCCCAGCGACTCATGCACAGGTACGTGCCCTCGGGCAGCACCTCGACGCCAATCTCCGCCAGCTCGGCAGGATCGCTCGGCAGTATTTCCTCGGCACCACGCGGCAACACGGCAAAGGAACCGGCACCGGCGATGGGGTCGTCGGAATGCAGCGCCTCGCGACGCAGCATGGCGCCCCAACCGCGCATGGGGCGTGTGCCCGTGAGCGCACGCATGCGCAGAATCGCCCGCATGAGCGTGGGGTGCAGCATCGAGCGGCCACGCTCGATATCGCTCGGGAACTCCTCAAAGACCACGTAGCGGCGCTCGAATTGCTTGAGCTCCGGTTTGCCCTCGCACTCGCGCCAATAGACCGCCTCGTCGTAAAAACTCAGCCGCTCCTGCACGCTCGCGCGCTCGGCTTTGAGCCCGGCAATCTGCTCGTCGAGCGCCTGCACCCGCGAGCGCAGGTGATCGGTCATCTCTCCAATGTCGAACGTCGAGGTCAGGCGATCGATCTCATCGAGTTCCAGTCCCAAGTCGCGCAGCATGCAGATCAGACGCATGAGCGGGATCTGCGTGGGCGAATAGAAACGGTAGCCTTTTTCGTTAACCACGGCGGGTTTAAACAGACCGATCTTGTCGTAGTAGATGAGCGTTTGGCGCGAAACGTTAAACAAGCTCGCCATCTCGCTAATCGCATACATACCCGTCTGCATAGGTCCTCCCGACACACCCTTTGACACGAAAAGCCCGCCGCCCACAGGGGCAGCGGGCTCAAACACTACTCGTATCCTACCCTAAAGATGCCTATGACCAGCGCTTATAGTTGGCGCACGACACGCCGACGGCCTCGAGTGCCTTGGCGGCGATGTGATGCACCGCCTCATCGAGCGTGGCGGGGCCGTTGTAAAACGTGAGCATGGGCGGCATGAGCATGACGCCCGGCACGCGCGCCAGGCGTGCCATGTTGTCGACATGGATCGCACTGAAGGGCGTCTCGCGCACCATAAGCACCAGGCGGCGCTGCTCTTTCATCTGCACATCGGCCGCACGCAGCAACAGGTTTTCGCTGTAGCCGCTCGCGATGCCGGCGAGCGTCTTCATGGAGCAGGGAGCCACGATCATGCCGTCGACCGGATAGGTGCCGCTTGCGATGGCAGCGCCAATGTTCTTGTTGTCGTAGACCACATCGGCATAGCACGCAAACTCGTCGAGCGTCATGCCGAGCTCCTGCTCGATGGTGATCTCTCCCCCGCGCGTGACGACAAGCGCCGACTCAGCGCCGGCCTGGCGCAGGCATTTGAGGCATTCAAGGCCCAGTGCCGCACCGCTGGCGCCAGACACGCCAACGACAATGCGACGGGGACGAACAGAAGACTCAGGCATGACAACTCCTTAACTACTTGGTAGGGCTACTTACTAGAAGGCGAGCTCGGCGGCCCACTTGTCCTTGTCGATCTCCATGAACTGCGAGCGGATGAAGTTCTTCTTGAGGTTAAACGGAACCGTGCAGTCGAAGATGGCCTTGCAGGCGATACCGTGCTCGCGGATCGAAGGATCGAACGCGGGGTCGTTGGACGGATCGAGCACGTGGCAGTGGCAACCGGGGATGGTGATGAGGTCCACGTCGGCCTGGAAGCGCGTGGTCATGGCCCACATCACGTCGCTCATATCGAAGATGTCGACATCCTCGTCGACAAGGATGACGTGCTTGAGCTCGGAGAACGCCGAGAAGGCGAGCATGGCGGCGTTGCGCTGACGGCCCTCGTCATTTTTGCTCGACTTCTTGAACTGCATGATGGCAACGAACTTGCCGCCACCGCAGGGAGCGGCGTGAACGTTGAGCAGGCGGCCCGGGATAGCGGTCTCGACCATCTTGTAGATGGAGGCCTCGGTGGGGATACCGGCCATGGACACGTGCTCGTGCGAAGGGCCGATGCAGCTCTCCATAATGGGGTTGACGCGCGTGGTGACGGCGGTGATCTTGATCACCGGGCAGACCTTGGCGCCACCGGTGTAGCCGGGGAACTCGGGCATGGCGTAGCCGTGGCCGTTGACATCCTCGTTGATGGTCTCGTCGTGCATGAGGTAGCCCTCGAGCACGTACTCGGCATTGGCAATGCACTTCTGCGGAACGGTGACGCAGTCGGCAAGCTCGACGGCGCGGCCGCGCAGGGCGCCGGCGATCTGCAGCTCGTTGAAGCCGAGCGGCGTGGTGGGAGCCTCGAAGCCGCAGCACATGTACACGGCGGGGTCCAGGCCGATGGAGATGGAGATGGGCATATCCTCGCCGCGCTGGCAGTACTCGTCAAAGAACGCACCCAGGTGACGGCTGCCCGGGGTGATCCACATGGCGAGCTTGTCCTTGTCGACGCAGGAGAAGCGGTGGATGGTTACGTCGGACTGGGTGCCATCGGGGCTCGTGCCATAGGCGAGGCCCATGGTGATGTAGGGGCCGCCGTCAACGGGCGTGTTGGTGGGAGCGGGAACGATCTTGCGCAGGTCAAAGCCCTCGTCGGTCGCCTTGTACACGACCTCCTGGCAGTCGACGTGCTTGCCCTCGGCGATCTGCTCGGGGGCGATCAGGTTCTCGAAGCGCTTGCCGATCTCGAGGCCCAGGTGCTCCTCGTCCAGGTCGAGCAGGGCGGCAACGCGCTTGCGGCTGGCAAGCATACCGATGCAGACCTTGGCGTCGTCAAAGCCCTTGACGTTGTTGAAGACCATCGCCGGACCCTCTTTGGTCGGGCGCATGACGGTGCCGCCAGCACCGACGTGACGGTAGACGCCCGAGACCTCGGCATCGGGATCGACCTGGGTGTCGGTCTCGAGCAGCTGGCCCGGCATCTCACGCAAAAAGTCGAGCGCGGAACGCAGGTCGTGGATCTGGGAAGCATCGGTAGTGGACATGGCGTACTCCTTTCGGGAGAGTGTCCGGCGACGGGGTGCCGCCGGACGGGGTAACGTAATGGGGCCGCGGCGCTCACAAATGGAGCGCTCGACCACTCGAAGTTCAAGCGCTTGGCTGCTTACAGCCGGGGCGCTCGACCGCTTACATCAGGCCAAAGAGGTGGAACCAGGCGGCCTCGACCAGCACGACGACAAAGACGACCGCGGTGAGGGGGATGCCCATGCGCATAGCCTCTTTGGAGGTGTAGCCGCCGGCGTCCTTGCCTTCGCCGATAAGGATCGGCAGGTTATGGAACGGCAGGATGTAGTGGATGTTGATGGACGTGAAGACGATGAGCGCCACGGCGAGTGGGCTCACGCTGGAGCCGGCGGCAAAGCTGATAAATGCCGGCACGCACACGCCGAGCACGGCCATGACCGAGCCCATGAACATGTGGATGATCATGGAAAGCGCGGCGACGAGCAGGGCGAACAGGAAGATGTTCTCAGGCACGGAGCTGGGGAGCACGACGTCGGCGATCCAGGCGTTCATGCCGGTGGCACCGCCCACGGAGCCCACGGCCATGGCGGCCGTCAGGAACATGAGGGACTTGATGTCGACAGCGTTCCAGCTGGCGGGAGTGAGGACTTCGCCGATGATGGGCATGGCGAGAGCAACGCCAATGGCCAGGGTGACCCAGCCGATATAGTCGCCCGAGACGGTGAGCCACAGCGCGATGGCGATGACAAGCCACACGATGGTGCGGATCTCCTTGACGGAGAGCTTGCCGAGCGCGGCCTGCTTGGCCACGATCTGCTCGCGATCGTAGACGAGCTCCTTGCTGGGCTTAAAGAGGAAAAGGCCCAGGAACAGGGTGCACAGCAGCGCAACCAGCATAGGCACGCTCATGTACAGGAACCAGTCGACGAAGGACGGGCTCATGCCGCCGGCCTCGGCACTGTACTGCGCAACGAGCGGGTTAAGCGTGGAGTCGCCCGTCAGGAAGAACATGGAACCCGGGGCGGCAGCGGCAAACACGAGGAAGCCGAGCTTGCCCTTGTCGTCGTCACCGTAGCCGGCGGACTCGGCGATGACCGAGACGACGGCGAGGATGAGGAAGGCGCGGGGGAACGGATGCGGGATCAGCAGCGACAGCACAAAGGTGAGCGCGAAGATCGAGATGATGAGCGACTTGGCGTCGCGCACGAACTTGAGCATGAACGCGTAGGCGATGCGCTCGCCCAGGCCCGACTCCTTGACCGCGCTGGCGATGAGGTAGGCGCCGATGACGAGCCACATGGTGGCCTTGGTCCACGAGCTAAACGTGGAGGCGACCGTCGCCGAGATGCTCGCGGCGCCCGTGTCGTCCACGCACACCTTGAACAGGACGAGCAGTGCGCAGTAGAGCAGGCCCACAAAGCCCGGCTGTGCCACGCCGCATGCCCAGAACACCACCGTGGCGAGCGTCAGTGCCAGACAGGTCTGACCGCCGACCGTGAGCTCGACCGTCGAGCTCAGCTCCGCCAAAGGAAGAAACTTCACCAGCAAAAAGACAACGATACCCAGCACAAAGCCAATTTCGCGCTTGGTGATCTTAAACGCCTTCTTTTCCGCTTCCATCTCCCCACCTTTCTTGTTGGGGGCGCTCCGAATTCGCAGCCATGTTGCCGCTTAAAAAGGGGCGCCCGTTATCGGACACCCCTTACGTTGCGCTGTGTTGCGGCAATACAGTCAAGCGGATTTTTTGGATGAGAAGCGATTCCCTAGACAAAAACCGTCACAACATTCGACGCTTTTCCTCGTTTTCGAGATTTTCGCCGAATGTTGTGATGGTTTGGATGTGACAAAGGGGCTGTCTTTTTTCACATAGCGAGAGCCGTACGGATGGATGAGTCGCTGAGGGCCTCGCGGAGCCAGGGGGCCAGCTGCTCGGGGTGACCCTGCAGATAGCCGTCGAGCTCGGACGGGGCCACGCGGCGCACCTCCGAGATCTCCTCTTGGTTGATATGCAGCTCGCCCGGCTCAACATGGGCAAGGTAGACCTCGCACCATTCGCACTCGCAGCGGCCGTCGCCGTGATCCTCGCGGTACACCACGTGTCCGAGGTGCTCGAGCTGATCGGGCTCGTGCGTAATGCCGAGCTCTTCGTTGATGCGGCGCGCCGTGGCGGCCGCGACGTCTTCCCCGGGGAGCGGATGGCCGGCACAGCTATCGGCCAGCACCCCACCCCACAAGCGCTTGAGCGGGCTGCGGCGACAGAGCAGCAAGCGCGCGTCTTCGCCCCGGCCCTCGACCAAAAGCGTCAGAAATGCCTGATGCAGAATGCCCTCGCCGGTATGGGCCTCGATGCGGTCGACGGGGTCAAGCGCCTCGCCGGTCACGGCATCGACCGCCACGACCTCGGCACCCGCGCCGCCCTCATCCCAGCCGGCGCGCAGGATGCGCGCGGCGGCTTCCTCGAGCGCGGCGATAAGCTCCTTGGTGGTGTCGAGCACGCGCTGCAGGTCGTCCCCGCTCGCCTGTTCAACATGAAAACCCGTGCTTGCAACTACCGGCACGTCAAAGCGCGTGGCCAGCGCCGCCGCGATATCGTGCGCCGGGATCTCGTCTCGATGGCACGGAACGGCCAGGATGCTCACCGTCGCCGTACGGCCGGGCTCGGGGCGCGGAATGGCCTGCGCCGTGGCGCCCAGGTGCGCAAACTCCGGCGAGCAGGCGTACACCGCCATGCCTCGCGGTGTCACCGTCAGCTGGGCCTCGAGCGCAAACTTGCCCTCGCCCACTGCAACCTTTGTCGTGTGCATACCCATGGGATCTCCTGTCGCCCGCGATGTACCTGAGACCATCTTCGCCTGTATTGCGACTATACAGGCAAGGTCCCGACCTGACAAAGGCGCTGCTCCTTTGTCACATTCTGCTAGAGTTGCAGGGATTGAATCCCGCTTATTCATGCGACATTGGAGTGGCAACCTTGACCGCCGCAACCACGCCTAAAAGTAAGTCAACCGCCGCCGCGCTCTCCCCTGCGCGCACCAAGCTCTGCCTGGCGCTGCTCGTGCTGTTGGGGTTCTCGCTCGGCTGCTCCGAGTTCGTGGCCATCGGCATCGAGAGCGACCTGGCGACGGAACTCGGCGTATCACTTGCCACTGCGGGCCAGCTCATCAGCGTGTTCGCGCTGGTCTACGCCATCGCGACGCCGGTGCTCGCGCTCAGCACGGGGCGTTTTCGCCGCTATCAGCTGCTCGTGTGCTATAGCATCGTCTTTGTGCTCGGCAACCTGGTCATGGCGCTGGCACCCAACTTTCAAGTGCTGTTCGCCTCGCGCATCATCTTGGGCTCCGTCTCGGGCGCACTGCTCGCCGTGGGCGTGACGTATATCCCCGAGCTGCTGTCCCCGCAGCAGACCTCACTCGCCATCTCGGTGGTGTACGGCGCGTTTTCCGTGGCAATGGTCTTTGTCACTTCGATCGGCAAGTTTGTGGCCGACACGCTCGACTGGCACGTGGCCATGTACGGCACGCTGACCTTTGCCGTTCTGATCTGCGGAGCGCTCGTGGCGTTTATGCCGCGCGCTGGGCAAACCGACGAGCCCGCCACCTTTCGCGAGCAGGCGGGTCTGCTGCGCGAGCCGAGCATCGTCACCGGCATGCTCATCTTTTTGTTTGGCGTGGGGTCGGTCTACGTTTTCTATGGCTACGTGACGCCTTATCTTGAGCAGGTGCTGGGCATGGGCACGGTCGAAGCCAGTACCACGCTCATGGCCTACGGCGTGTTCTGTCTGATCTCGAACATCCTGGGCGGATGGATCGATGCGCGCTTTGGCATGAAGGCGCTACTCGTGACGTTTGTGCTGCAGGCTGCAGCGTTACTCGGACTGTTTGCTGTGGGCAGCACCATGCCGCTCGCGCTGGTCTTTGTCTTTAGCTTGGCGCTGCTCATGTACCTGTTCTCGGTCTCGTGCATCACACACTTTATGGACGTGGCACGCAGCCGCCACCCCAAGTCGATGGTGCTCGCAAGCTCGGTAGAACCCATGGCGTTTAATGTCGGCATTTCGTTTGGCACCGCGGTGGGCGGTGCCGTGGTAAGCGGAGCTGGCATTGCATATGTAGGCGCAGTGGGTGCCGCGTTCTCGCTTGTGGCCTGGGTGCTTACGCTGGTGACGATTAAGTTGGCTCGCTGGGAACGCAGGCGGGCGAGGGCGTAGGCGTAGATGCGATACTCGAGCTCGATGATGGCGATCGAAAGGAAACCGCATATGCAACGTGTACTGTTTATCTGCCATGGGAACATCTGCCGCTCGACGATGGCTGAGTCGGTGTTTACCGAGCTGGTGCACCGCGCCGGGCGCGCGGGCGAGTTTGTCATTGATTCCGCTGCAACGTCGACCGAGGAAATCGGCAACTCGCCGCATCGTGGCACCGTTGCCAAGCTGCGTGAAGTCGGGATTCCCGTCGTCGCACATCGTGCACGTCAGGTGCGTCGCGCGGAGTATGGCGACTGGGACCACATTGTCTATATGGACGACGAGAACGCCCGCGGCCTGTACCGAATTTTTGGGAAGGACCCCGATGGCAAGATCTCGCGCCTGCTCGATTGGACCGATCGCCCCGGCGACGTGGCCGACCCCTGGTACACCGGCAATTTCGATGCCACCCACCGCGATGTGCTCGCCGGTTGCACCGCTATGCTCGAGCAGCTGTAGGTTCGTGGGCGCACGAACCGCGCCCACGGCATAAATCGAGCGTAGATTTTCTCCCACTTTGAGCGTTCAAGTGCGCTCTATACGGGAGAAAATCCACACTCATGAATGTGACAAAGGGACTGTCCCTTTGTCACATCCGGGACTGGCCCTAGACCGGCTTGACCTCCAGCTTTATCCCCTCGGCGCAGGAGTCGCCCAAAACATCCGAAAGGGCCCAGGTCGCATATAGCGGCAAATAGAGAGCCGCTCCGTTGCGCTCAACGTTGCCTTTCGAGAAAACAATCCCGAGCCTTACGCCATATTCAGCCGTATCAAGCACATGACCGAGCGCAGCGTGCGCGTGGTAATAGGAGCCCGATTTAACCTCGATCGGAACAGCCGTCCCATCCGGTCCATCGACCACAAAGTCCACTTCACCGCGCTTTTTTGTCTGATAGTAGTAAAGCTGGCGATTTTGGGCAGCCAGCTGCTGGGCCACCACGTTTTCGTAAATGCCGCCCAGATTGGGCTCCTTGCTATCAAGATACGCCGCTTGGGCGACTCCAACGGGATAGCGCGCCATCAACATGCCCGTATCCGATTGATATAGCTTGAACTGCGATGGCCGTGCCGTCTTGAGCAGGGGCGATTTTGGCTCGGTTACGATATCGGCTTTGAGAGCAACGCCGGCATCGACAAGCCATACAAAATCTCGCTGATACTTCTCGTAGTGAGCCTTGGGGTCAATGGAATTGAGCACGAAGCGCTTGTTTTCGCCCTCGAGCATAATAGGGAGCTGATCGTAGATGCTCTGCACCTGAAGGGCTCGCCCGCTTGCATACTTGGAGATATCCCGTCGGTACTGTTCGTTGAGCTCTGACTGCAGCTGACGAACAGAGGCAAGGTCGCCCCGCGTGTCAAGGAAACGCTGCACGACCTCTGGCATTCCGCCGACAACGGTATAGGTCCTGAAGTTTGCCATCATCGCGTCATGAATGTAACCAGGAATGGGCTTCTCGTTGATGCACGCGTCGCGTATCGTTTGGCGAGCCTCTTCGCTCACCCCGATTGCCCAGCAAAACTCCTCAAAATCGAGCGGGAACATCCTAAGCTCGTGGACATACCCCACGGGATAGGACCTGACGCCCTCGAACTGGGTCCCGAGCATTGACCCCGAAAACGCCCAGCGGCACCTCCCGTCCTCAACAAGGAACTTTGCCATCGTCATGATGTCGGGGGCCTCTTGGACCTCATCGATAAACACAAGCGTTTTGCCTGGTGCAATCGACTTTCCCGAAAGAAGCGTCACTCTGCTGATGAAATCATCGGCATCCCGCGCCTCGAGAAGAGCATCTTTTGCCTGGCGATTTTCCATGAGGTTAAGCTCGATGTAAGTTGCGTGGCTGGCTTTGCCAAACGCGCGAATCGAATAGCTTTTGCCGATCTGGCGAGAACCCGTGATGAATAAGGCCTTTTGCTCGGTAGACTTCAGCCAACGCTCCAGCTCTGCCGCTATTTTCCTACGCAGCATAGGCTCTCCCCTCAATATCATCGAATGAAATGCAAAGTTTATATGCTTGATTATCGATGAAATGCAGATTTTTTAGAACCTAAAATCGGATGAAATGCAGAGATTTGAGATTACAAGCACAATAGAAGGAACGCCACCGGCGAATGTGACAAAGGGACTGTCCCTTTGTCGCATTGCGCTCGACTACTCGTCGACGATCTCGGCAAGCCAGACGTTTAGCGTATCAACCTCGGGGCAGCAGAACTTTGCCGTGCCGGGCTCGTTGCCAGGCACGGTTCCGCCATAGCGCAGGATATCGATATAGGGAAAGCCCACGTGACAGGCCATGGCGCACATCTTGCCGCGATCTCGGTCGAAGTCGAAGACGTCACCCGGCTTGTGCCCGTGATGGCAGCGGCATGTGCCCAGCTGGTCTACGCAGCTCACGCGGATACGCGGACGCTTGCCACGCGGCGCGCCGAGCGGCTTGCCCCCGCCCGCAGGCTTGGCGCCGCCCTCGCCAGCATTACTCATGGTCAATCACGTCCAGGCAGGCCTCGATGGGAAGGCCAGCCGACTTGTCCTCTTGGTCGGCATTGCGCTCGATAAGCTCAGCCACCACGCGCATGGCATCTGACGTCGCGCGCTGCAGACTCCAACCGCTCATCACGCGACCCATCAACACGGCCGAGAACGTATCGCCCGTGCCCGGGAAGTACACCGGGATCAGCTCAAACGGAATCTCAAAGTACTCCCCCGCCACATGATCGTAACCGACGACGGCACTCGCCCCATCGACCTTTGCACTCGTAATGACAACCGACTTGGTGCCCAACGCGAGCATAGCGTCCACGAGCGCGCGGGCCTCATCGGCCGTAATCTCTTCGGCGATAGGCGTATCGGTGAGCAGGCACGCCTCGGTATAGTTGGGCACCGCGTAGTCGGCGCACTCGACCAGGCTGCGCATGAGTCCGATGGTCGACTCGGGCACGCCGGCATAGAGCTTGCCGTTATCGCCCATGATGGGGTCGACGAATACCTTGGTGCCTTTTTGCGCACGGCGGTGGCAAAAGTCCGAGATGATGCGTGTCTCTTCCTCGGTCACGATAAAGCCGGTCGAGATGGCGTCGAACTCAAAGCCGAGCTCCTCCCAGATAGCAAGGCTTTGGCGCACGTACTCGGTGGTGTCGTGGATGTAGAACTTGGGGTAGTTAAGCGTGTCGGAAACGAGCGCCGTCGGCAGGTTATGGATACGGTAGCCCATGTGCGACAGCACCGGCAGCATGGCGGAAAGCGCGACCTTGCCGTAGCCGCACATATCGTTGATCAGCAGCAGCTGAGTATTCTTCATGAGTGTCCCCCTTGGATCGGGCGCGGCGCAACGGCGCCACAGTGCAACTAAGTGTAGCGCAGGGGACGTTGCGAGCGGAGTCGAGCAGTGCGAAGGGCAAATTGTTGCGGAAAGGTTACGGAAAATGATCCCTTTTCCTCCGTCCCCAAGGGATTGCATGCACCGAAACGGACCGTGGCGGAATCACAGGTTGAGGACGGACAGCGAAAACGTTCCTAAGCGAGCAAGGTGGCGTGAAATCAGAACCACCCTTAAAAAGGGTGGTTTGCTCTTAGGGTATAACCCACGGGCCCCGGGCTCGCGTCTAAAGGCGCGGGCCCGGACTTCGTCCAGGC
>DBEYYU010000019.1:0-6506 GCA_048184855.1 Collinsella aerofaciens | reverse complement strand
GCATGGGAAGCCTCCTCCCCGCAGGTGCGGTAAGGGCTACCGCACGGGCCGATACTCAAAGCCCATTGTGGCACCCCGAGCCCGCGGAAAGAAGCTGCGCCGCGGGGGAGGCGGCCCCCAATGGCTTTCTCATATCGTCTTTTATACAGCCCCCACATGGAATCGAACCCCGTGAGGGCGCGGAGCTGAGTAAACGCGTGAGCGTTTGCCAGCGCAGCTCGCAAGGCGCGAAGCGCCGCAGCGGTCCGCACGCGCGGAGCGCGGGCGCGATTCCCTTCCC
Organism: Collinsella aerofaciens; assembly: GCA_048184855.1. Taxonomy (GTDB): domain Bacteria; phylum Actinomycetota; class Coriobacteriia; order Coriobacteriales; family Coriobacteriaceae; genus Collinsella; species Collinsella aerofaciens_CA. The sequence continues at coordinate 6,226 of DBEYYU010000019.1, read as the reverse complement.
CGCCACCTTGAATTGACAAGGACCTCTGCAAAGGGGTCCTTTTCTTTTATCGAGGGCTCTGCGGAAATTGCGTCCCGGAATTTGGCTTCAGAGTGGGATGCGTTTTCCGCTTTGAGGCCGCTTGGGAAAGCGCGACCCGGAATCCGGCGTCAGAATGGGATGTGCTTTCCTTTTGCGGTCTTTGGCGGAAACTGCGTCCCAGATCCCGCGCTCAGAACGGGATGCGCTTTCCGGCCGCCTACCTCCGGCGCATATGTACATCTCGGCACGCCATCTCGGGCCCACCCGCTCAGACATTCCTCCCGCTTTTGCGCCACTTTACAGACCGTTCGGTCGTCTGTCCGCACGCGCGGGTATACTCAAAACGATACTTTTCCTATGCAATACGATGCAGGCTCGGCCTGCACGATCCGAAGGGGGCAGTGATGGAGAGGATACTCGGCGTTAATCTCTCTGGCTGGTTTATTCCCGAGCCTTGGGTGACCCCGTCGCTATACGCGGCGACCGGTGCATCCAACGCGGCCGAGCTGCAGGAGGCCATGGGCACCGCCGCCTATAACGAGCGCATGCGCCGTCATTACGAGACGTTTGTGAGTGAGGACGATTTCCGTCGCATGGCGCAGATCGGTCTCAATGCCGTGCGTCTGCCGGTGCCCTGGTATGCCTTTGGCTCGCAGGAGTCCGATGCCTCCTACATCTCGGTTGTCGATTACATCGACCGCGCGATTGAGTGGGCTGCCAAGTACGACATCCGCGTGCTGCTCGATCTGGCGACGGTGCCCGGTGGCCAGGGCGATTCCAACGATTCGCCCGCCACGCCGGAGGCTGTTGCCGAGTGGCATTCGTCCACTAACGGCCGTCATGTCGCGCTCGACGTGCTCGAGCGCTTGGCCGAGCGTTACGGCGAGGCCGAGAGCCTGCTGGGCATTGAGCTGCTGGATACGCCGCAGATGAGTGTCCGCAAGAGTCTCTTTGCCATGACGGATGGCATTCCGGCCCACTACCTGCGCAATTTCTATCGTGATGCCTACGAGCTCGTTCGTTCGTATATGCCCGAGGATAAGATCGTCGTCTTCTCGTCGTCGGGGCATCCCAGCGAGTGGAAGCATTTTATGCGCGGCGCCAAGTACAAGAACGTCTACATGGACCTTCACCTGTACCATTACCGTGACGAGTATGCGCTCGATATCACGAGCCCCCGCGGGCTGACGACGGCGATTTCGCGCAACAAGCGCGAGCTCAAAGAAGCGATTTCGACTGGGTTCCCCGTGCTGGTGGGCGAATGGTCGGGCGCGGCGATCTTTGCCAACTCGTCGGTTACGCCCGAGGGCCGCGATGCCTACGAGCGCGTGTTTATCGCCAATCAGCTGGCTTCGTTTGCGCCGGCTGCCGGTTGGTTCTTCCAAACGTGGAAGACCGAGAAGCGCATTGCAGCATGGGACGCCCGCGCGGCGCTCGGTACGCTCGAGCGCGGCATGATTGAATAGGTTGATATGACGCAAAACAGCGCCCATACGGGCAAACTCTATGTGGTCGGCACGCCCATCGGCAACCTGGGCGACCTGTCCCCGCGCGTTGGCGAGGCGTTTGCCGCCGCCGATGCCATCTGCTGCGAAGACACGCGTGTGACGTCAAAGCTGCTGATGCACCTGGGCATTTCCAAGCCGCTTGTCCGTTGCGACGAGAATGTGATCGCCAGCCGCGCCGCCGGCCTAGTCGACCGTCTGCTGGCGGGGGAGACCCTCGCCTTTGCCTCGGACGCCGGCATGCCGAGCGTGTCCGATCCCGGCCAGGCGCTGGTCGAGGCGGCACGTGAGGCCGATGTACCCGTAGAAGTTATTCCCGGGCCCTCTGCTTGCGTCACGGCGCTCGTTTCGTCCGGCATTCCCTGCGAGCATTTTTTCTTCGAGGGCTTTTTGGGCCGAAAGCATGGCGACCGCGTGCGTCGTTTGCAGCGCCTTGCCGTGGTGCCCGGCGCGCTCATCTTCTACGAGTCTCCACATCGCATCGTGGCGACGCTCGAGGCCGTGGTGGAGGTCTTTCCCCAGCGTGAGGTTGCCGTCTGCCGCGAGCTCACCAAGCTGCACGAGGAAGTCTTGCGCGGGCCCGCTGCCCAGCTTGCCGAGGAGCTGCGTGCTCGCGGCGAGGTAAAGGGCGAGATTGCGCTGGTCATCGCGCCGCCGAGCGAGGATGAGGAGGCCGGTGCCGTGCCGGTTGGCGCCGCGGCAGCGGATTCCGACGAGGCCCTGCGCGAGGATATCCGCGCCGCGCTCGAGGAGGGGGAGCCCGCGTCTGCGGCGGCCAAGCGCCTGTCTCAGAAGTATTCGCGCCGCAAGCGCGATGTCTATGCCATGGTGCTCGATATGCAATAGATGGAGGATATCCAGCCCTTGCGCTAGAATCATCCTCTGTATGCAACGTTTTTCTGGAGGACAAACCCCATGGATCAAAGCAAGCCTTCGTTCTTTATCACGACGCCCATCTACTACGTCAACGCCGATCCGCACCTGGGCACGGCTTATTCCACCATCATCGCCGACGTTCAGGCCCGTTATCGTCGCTCCGCCGGCTATAACGTCAAGTTCCTGACCGGCATGGACGAGCACGGCGAGAAGGTCGCCGAGGCCGCAGCCAAGCATGGCATGACGCCGCAGGAGTGGACCGACAGCCAGGCCCCGCACTTCAAGGAGCTTTGGAGCAAGCTCGAGATTTCCAACGACGACTTCATCCGCACCACCGAGCCGCGCCAGCATCATGCCGTGCAGTACCTGTGGGAGCGCATGAAGGAGTCCGGTTACCTGTATAAGGGCAGCTACGACGGTTGGTATTGCGTGCCTGACGAGACCTACTTCACTGATACGCAGGTCCAGAAGGGCGACGAGGAGTACGGCAGCGTCGGCCAGCACCTGTGCCCCGACTGCCACCGTCCGCTTGAGCGCGTGCAGGAGGAGTCCTACTTCTTTAAGCTTTCCGCCTTCCAGGACAAGCTGCTCAAGCTCTATGACGAGCACCCCGACTTTGTCGAGCCTGCGTTCCGCATGAACGAGGTTCGCAGCTTTGTCGAGGGCGGCCTTAACGACCTATCCGTGAGCCGTACGAGCTTTGACTGGGGCATTCAGGTCCCGTTTGACGAGGGTCACGTGACCTACGTGTGGTTCGATGCGCTGCTCAACTATATGACGGCCGTCGGCTACGGTGTCGACACCGACGAGGCGCGTGCCGAGCTGGCCTATCGCTGGCCCGCGCAGTTCCACATCGTGGGTAAGGACATCATCCGCTTCCACTGCGTCATTTGGCCCGCCATGCTCATGGCCATCGGCGAGGCCCTGCCCGAGCACGTCTTTGCCCACGGCTTCCTGACCGTGCGCAATGCCGAGACCGGCAAGGCCGAGAAGATGTCCAAGAGCCGCGGCAACGCCATCGCTCCGCAGGACGTTATTGACATGCTGGGCGTCGAGGGCTATCGCTACTACTTTATGACCGACGTCGTCCCCGGCACCGACGGTGCCATCAGCTTCGATCGCATGGAGCAGGTCTACAACGCCGACCTGGCCAACAGCTGGGGCAACCTTATCTCGCGTTCGCTCAACATGAGCGGCAAGTACTTTGACGGTTGCGCGCCCGTCAAGCCCGCATCGTTCGACGCGTTTGACAACCCGCTGGCAAAGATCGCCGATGGCCTGGTCGAGCGCTACATGGCCAAGATGGACGTGCTCGATTACGGTGGAGCCAAGGACGAGGTCATGGAGCTCATCCACGCCGCCAACCACTACATCGAGGACTCCGAGCCTTGGGCGCTTGCCAAGGACGAGGCCAAGGCTGACGAGCTGGCGTTTGTGATCTACAACCTGCTCGAGGCCATCCGCATCGCCGCTCACCTGCTGATGCCGCTCATGCCCCAGACCTCTGCCGAGGCCCTGCGCCGCCTGTCCTGCGAGGACGAGGCCACGAGCGACGACCTTAAGGGCATTTGCACTTGGGGCCTGCTTGCTGGTGGTCAGCCCGTCGAGAAGGGCGAGCCGCTGTTCCCGCGTCTGGGCTAAGACGCCGCGCGCCATATCGGCAATTTGCTGTTTAGATGTAAGGGCATGGCCGCAACGGTCCATGCCCTTTTGTTTCAAGACGCCGCCACCATGCTAAGGAGGCAACTATGACAACTTCGCCTTTGGCTAACCCCACGGCAACAAGGGAACTGCTGGAGGAGTTTGGCCTTGCGACCAAGCATCGCCTGGGGCAGAACTTCCTGATCGACAACCATGTAATTGAGCGCATTTGCGAGCTTTCCGAGCTTGCGGGCGATGAACGCGTGCTCGAGGTTGGCCCGGGCGTTGGCACGCTCACACTTGCACTGCTGCAGGAGGCGGCGTGCGTCACGTCGATCGAGGCAGATCCCGAGCTCGAACCGGTGCTCGATGCCCATGCCGCCGACTATGCCAACTTCCGCTTTATCATGGGCGACGCGCTCAGGGTGACGCCGGAGCAGATTGAGCAGGCTGCGGGCGGTGAGCCGACGGTGTTTGTCGCGAATCTGCCCTATAACGTGGCGGCGACAATCATTCTGCAGTTCTTCCAGACGATGCCTGCGCTCAAGCGCGCCGTTGTCATGGTTCAAAAAGAGGTTGCCGATCGCATTGCCGCAACGCCGGGCAACAAGACCTATGGCGGCTATACGGCAAAGCTTGGCCTGTATGCGCAGGTGACGGGTCGTTTTGAGGTGCCGCCGCGCTGCTTTATGCCGGCACCGCATGTGGACTCGGCCGTCGTGCGTATCGACCGTGTTGACGGCGTGGTGCCCGAGGGGCTCGATCGCGAGTTTGTGGCCCGCGTGATTGACGCTGCATTTGCTCAGCGTCGCAAGACCATCCGCAATTCCATGAGCGCCAACGGCTTTGCCAAGGACGCGCTTGATGCCGCCTTTGAGGCTTGCGGTATCGCACCCACCACGCGCGCCGAGACGCTTGATGTTGCCGACTTTGTCCGCCTGGCCCAGGAGCTAATCCATGATGCCTAATGCCGCACGCGTGACGTTTACCAAGAAAAAGAAGACGGTTGCCTGCCCCGTGCCCTTGGCACCGCTTGCCGACACGCATGCGCATCTGCTTTCGTTTTGGGGCAAGGAGGTGCCCGAGACGCTCGTGCGCGCCAAAGCCGTGGGCGTCGACCTGTTGGTGACGATGTTCGACCCCATCGCTGACAAACGCAGCGTGACGGACTATAGCGACTGGCTGGTGCGCGAAATTCTGCCGATGCGGGATATTCCGCAGATCAAGTATCTCGCCGGCGTGCACCCCTATGGCGCGCCGGACTATACCGACGACATTCACGCACAGGTCGTTGCCGCGCTCGATGACCCTTTGTGCGTCGGTATCGGCGAGATCGGTCTGGACTACCACATGGATTACGACGACGACATCGCGCCGGCGCCCCACAGCGTGCAGATTGATTGCATGGCACGTCAGCTCGAAGTTGCCGTGCGCCGCAATGTGCCGGTGGAGCTGCATCTACGGCACGAGGACTCGGATGGGGAGCGCACCTCGCACGTTGATGCGTACAACGTGCTTCGCGAGGTAGGTGTGCCTCAGGCCGGTTGCGTGCTGCACTGCTTTGGCGAGGATCGAGCCACGATGGAGCGCTTTGTGGGTTTGGACTGCTATATCGCCTATGGCGGCGCGGCCACCTTTAAGCGCAACGACGACGTGCGCGAGGCATTTGCGGCGACCCCGCTCGACCGTATTTTGTTCGAGACGGATTGTCCCTATATGGCGCCGGAGCCCATTCGCGGTCTTGAGTGCGAGCCGGCAATGATTTCCATCACAGCAAACGCGCTGGTCAACGACCGCGTCGATCGTACCGGCGAGGACGCTGAGGCAATCGCTCGAGCCGCCTGGGAAAATGCCTGCAAACTTTTTCAAAAATAGTTCTTGCGTTCGCGGTGGCGCTCCGTTATTCTAATTTCTGCACGCGGGCGTGGCGGAATTGGCAGACGCGTACGGTTCAGGTCCGTATGGGGGCAACCCCATGAAGGTTCAAGTCCTTTCGCCCGCACCATTAAATGAAAGAGCTCCCAGCAATGGGGGCTTTTTTGTAATATGAGAAAGCCATTGTCAATAGGCATGTTCGTTCGAGCCCGGTTTGAAACCGGGCTTTTTCGTTTCCCGTCGGGAGGGCCCGCGCACGCTGCATGGCTTAGTCGACGCTTGCCTGGCAAGCTAATATCCGCGGGCTC
>DBEYYU010000018.1:0-22287 GCA_048184855.1 Collinsella aerofaciens | reverse complement strand
CCGCGACGGCGCCGGCGTCGTAGCCGAAGGTCGCGGCACGTACCTCCCCGGTCATGACGTCGAGGGAGACGGCCTTTATCGAGCGGGCGTGGACGTCGAGGCCGATGAAGGTGGTAGTATCGAGCATGGGAGCCCCTTCCATGAATGCGGCGTGGCCGCCACGGTTGGATTAGACACTCACCATTGTCGGCCTAATCCGCGGTCTTTCATGCAGCAGGGGCTCTCAATGTTTTTATGTCCTGCTCATATCGTCTGTGCCGGCACTTTGGGACACTCCTTGTCATTGGTGCAAAGTAACCTGCCCCCATTGCGCCAAGCGGCGTGTGCCGTTAAGCGGAGAGGCGTATTGTTGACCCATCGTTTGGGCATACAATGGCTATTGGTTTGCTGCGGTGAAGGTCTGTCCGCTCCGCAGCTTTTTTCTACGGTTAAAGGAGTATGTATGTCCGTTGAGGTCATGAGGTCTGTGATCGAGGCCGCCGAGGGGCGCGTGCCCGTCGACACGCTGTTTACCAATGCGCAGATTGTCGACGTGTATGGCCAGCGTGTGGCGCCCGGTAGCGTTGCTGTCAAGGACGGTGTAATCGTCGGCGTGCTCTACGATGGTCGCGACGATGCCGCTGGCACCTACGAGGCAACTGAGGTCATCGACTGCCAGGGTCGCTATCTCGCTCCCGGTTTTATTGACGGGCATCTGCATATCGAGTCTTCGAACATCCGTCCCGCCGAGTATGCTCGCATGGCCGCGACGCGCGGTACTACCACTGCCATTGCCGACAGCCACGAGATTGCCAATGTTGCCGGTCTCGACGGCTTGCGCTTTATGATCGAGGATGGCCGCCGCGCACCCATCTCCATCAAGTACATGATGCCTTCGTGCGTGCCCGCGCTGCCCGACGAGCAGGCCGGTGCCGTTATTTCGGCTGCCGATATGCAGGCGTTTTTTGCCGAGCATCCAGGCGATGTCTTTGGTCTGGGCGAAATGATGAACCTGCCGGGCGTCTTTATGGCCGACCCCGAGACCTGCGCTCGCATCGATGCTGCCAACCAGACGCCGTCCAAGCAGGTTGACGGCCACGCGCCGCTCGTTGCCGGTAAGGACCTCAATGCCTATGCCGCAGCGGGCATTATCGCCGACCACGAGTCGACGATTCCCGAGGAGGCACTCGACAAGCTATCTCGCGGCATGTATGTGATGCTGCGTGAAGGTACGTGCAGCCATGACCTGGCCAATCTATCGCCGATGCTGCTGGAGAATCCCGCGCGCGCCCGCCGCTGCTGCTTTGCGACCGACGACCGCGCTCCCTCCGATGCGCTTTCGACCGGCATGATCGACAATGCCTGCCGCGTGGCCATCGAGGTCGGCGTCGACCCGGTGGTCGCCATCTCCATGGCGTCCCTTTCCACGGCTGAGGCATTTGGCCTGGACCACGGCTGCCGCGACCCGCACGAGCTCCGCGGCGCAATCGCCCCGGGCAAGCGCGCCGACCTGCTGTTGCTTGATGACCTGACGTTTGCCAAGGCTCCGCATCGCGTATATGCCGCCGGTGCTCTGGTGGCGCAGGATGGTACCTTTGTGGGCGAGGTCGCACCCGAGACGGCCGATGTCGCCTCTCTTGCCGATGAGCTGCGTGCTTCCGTTAAGCTGCCGAAGCTTTCGCTCGACGTATTCGATTATGCCTTTAAGCCGGGCGAGGCCGTTATCGATGTGATCCCGGGTATGGCTATCACGGGTATGGCCCGCCCCGAGAGCGCCGAGGACTTGCGCCGCATTATGCTGATCGAGCGCCATGGCCGCGGCGTGTCGCTGCAGGCCGAGGGCGCCGATGGCGACGGCCCCGCTGGCCTGGGCCTGGTCGGCAAGCATATCGGTCGCGGCTGGGTGCGCGGTTTCACCATCACCGGTGGTGCCATTGCCTCCACGATCGGCCACGACTCGCACAACGTGTGCGTGGTGGGCGACAATGCGGCGGATATGATGACTGCCGTTGAGGCCGTGGGCCAGGGCGGCCACGTGCTGGTGCGCAACGGCGAGGTCGTGGCGCGCATTCCGCTGGCGCTCGGTGGCCTTATGAGCGAGGGCACGGCCGAGGACGTTGCCGCGCAGCACGACGACTTTATGGTCAAGGCGCGCGCCATGGGTATTGAGCCGCCGCTCGACCCCATCATGGGCATTATCTTCCTGCCCTTGCCGGTCATCCCGACGCTCCGCATCCGCCCCGAGGGCATGTTCGACGTTACAACCTTCACCTACGCCGACTAGTCATCGGGGACGTTCTTAAACGACTAGTCATTGGGGACGCTCTTTGGCGGGCTGCCTGACGCCGCGACCGTAGGGCCTCTGGCATGTGTGAGCTATTTGCCAGGTCCTTGTAACGTTTACGCCCGCGGAGTCTTATTTGAGCTCCCTTTGGGTACGTTGGAATCGGATACGCGTTCGATTCCAACAAGCCCGAAGGGAGCTTTTCTATGTTTAAACTGATTGCATCCGATATGGACGGCACACTGCTTGACGAAAACGGCCAGGTGCCTCCCGAGACCTACGAACTGATTCTGGCGCTACACGAGCATGGTGTGCATTTCGCTGCATCGTCAGGTCGTCGCTACGATCGCCTGTGCGAGTTCTTTGCGCCCGTTCGCGACAAGATGGACTTTGTCGCCGCTAACGGCGCCCAGGTCTACGCCGACGGTAAGATGGTAGACCGTGAGGTGTATTCCCACCTGGCGATTCGAAGGCTCGCCCAAGCCGTCAGGACGTTTCCCAATCTGCATCTTGCGCTCTTTGACCGAACCAAGTCCTTCCTGCTCGATGACGAGTGCAAGTTCGTGCGTGAGGTCGATAAGGACCTTCCCAATGCCGAGCGCATTTGGGAGCTGCCCGATCCCAGCGTAAATATCATCAAAGCGAGTATCTTTTGCGACGACAGTGCGGTTATGGACAGCGCGTACGTGCTACAGCGCGAACTTGGTCAGCTCTTTACTTTTGCGCCTTCGGGCAACGCGTGGATCGATGCCATGCAGCCTGGTGTGTCGAAGGCCTCGGGTATCGCGCAGCTCGCGGAGCATTACGGCATTGGTCGCGACGAGGTCATGGCGTTTGGCGACTCGATGAACGACTACGAGATCATTCGCTTTGTCGGCACGGGCTGCGCGATGGAAAACGCGCGCCCCGCGCTCAAGGCGGTGGCCGATCGTGTGGTGGGTTGTAACCGCGACCACGCCGTCCAGCAGGAGCTCCGTCGCGTGCTGGAGAGTCTCTCCTAATCCGGCAGATGGGGACGTTCCTTTTCTGCCGACAGTGGGGGACAGTCCTTGCGGCTTTTTGCGAAGAGTGTCCCCAGTGACTAGTCGTTTAAGAACGTCCCCAATGACTAGGCGAGGGCGTCCATGATGGTGCGGGCGACGCCGTCGTGGTCGTTGTCGTATTCGGTGATGGCGTCGGCGGCCTCGCGATCTTCGGGCTCAGCGTTGATCATGGCCATGCCATGGCCCGCTGCCTGCAGCATGGGGATGTCGTTGATGTTGTCACCGAACGCCCAGGCGTCGGCGAGACGCTCGCCCAGGTGCTCGCATAGCCACGTGAGGGCCGTTCCCTTGGTGGCGCCCTCGCCCATGACCTCGATATTCATGGCGTACGAACGCGTGACTTCAATGCCTCCGAGCGTGTCGAGTTCCGCCGCGATGGCGTCGCGATCGGCCGGGTCGTGCCAGTACATGGCGATGCGTTCGAGCGTCTCGACCTCGTCGATCTTGCTGTCGATATCCATGTCGATCGGTGTTCGTGTGCGCTTGAGCGAAGCTGCGATGTGGGGGTCGCCGCCGCAGAACTCATCCAGGCGCGTGTAGAGCGAGCGGGGGAGGAAGCACTGCCCGTCCGCGAAGATATCGAAGGTCACATCGTGGCCGGCGGCGATGCGGCGGATGCGATGGGCAATGCCGCAATCGAGCGGTCGGCTCAAGATGCGCGTGGCGCGCGAGGCGTCGGTGGGCACATCGTCGTCGAGCTGCCAGACGCTGGCGCCATTGGCGCAGACGGCATAGTGCACGGCGGGATGGGCGAGGATGGGCTCAAAGATGCCCGACAGCGGACGTCCCGTGCAGGGCACAAATTCAATCCCGCGTCGAGCGAGCTCGTCGAGCATCGCCCAGGTGGCATCGCTCATCTGCTTATCGCTCGTCAACAGCGTTCCATCCATATCGGAAAACACAATCATTTGATGCAGCCCTTTCTGCTGGCATAAAAAGCGTGGCCGAGGGCGGTGATGCCCTGGCCACGCTCGGGTTCTATAACGGTCCGCGTCCTAGCGGTCGGCGAGCGGCTTGTATTCCAGCGGCTCGATCACCGGACGGTATGCCGGGCGGATGATGCGATGCGCGCAGAAGAGCTCTTCCATGCGGTGTGCCGACCAGCCGGCCATGCGGGCGACGGCGAAAAGCGGCGTAAAAAGCGTCTCGGGCACGCCGAGCATCTTGTAGATAAAGCCTGTGTACAGGTCGATGTTGGCGCAGATAGGCTTGGTCATGCCGTGGTCGCGCATCACCTGCGGTGCCAGGCGCTCGATGCGCTCGATGAGTGCGAACTCTTCGCCCAAGTCCTTCTTGGCTGCCAGTGAGCGCGCGTAACGGCGGCAGACCTCGGCGCGCGGGTCGCTGAGCGTATAGACGGCGTGGCCCATGCCGTAGATGAGGCCCGTGCCGTCGAAGGCCTGCTTGTCGAGGATCTTGCCCAGGTAGGCCGCGACCTCGTCCTCGTCCTCCCAGTTGGAGACATGCGCGCGGATGTCCTCGTGCATAGACACGACCTTGGCATTGGCGCCGCCGTGGCGCGGGCCCTTGAGCGAGCCGATAGCCGCGGCGTAGGCGGAATACGGGTCGGTGGCCGAAGACGACAGCACGCGGCAAGCGAAGGTGGAGTTGTTGCCGCCGCCGTGCTCGGCATGCAGCATGAGCATAACGTCGAGCAGCATCGCCTCATCGCGGGTGAACGCCATGCCGCCGCGCAGGACCTGTAGGATGGTCTCGGCGGTGGAGAGACCGGGCGTGGGGTGCGGCACGTGAACCTCGGAGCCGCGAAGCTTGGCGACCGAGGCCATGTGTGCGAAGGCGGCAATGCGCGGGAGACGTGCGAGCATGGAAATGGCGACGTCGATTTCGTGCTCGGGCGTGATCACGTCTGGTTCGGCATCGAAGGCGTAGAGCAGCAGTACGGCGCGCTGGAGCACGTTCATGATGCTCGACGACACCGTGGTCATAGGGAACTCTTTAACGTACTCGTCGCTTAGATGTCTAAAGGCGCCCAGGCGCTCGCAAAAGCCGTCGAGCTCTTCCTTGTTGGGCAGCGAACCCGTGATAAGCAGATAGGCGACTTCCTCGTAGCCGTAGCGATTCTCGGCCTGGGCATTGTTGACCAGATCCTCGATGCTGTAGCCGCGAAGCGTGAGCTTGCCCTGATCGGGCACGACCTTTCCGTCGACCTTGTTGTAGCCGTGCACATCCGAGATACGAGTGAGGCCCGCGACCACGCCCGAGCCGTCGGCATTGCGCAGGCCGCGCTTGACATTGTGCTCGACAAACAGGTCCTCGTCGTACGGGGCGGTCGGCAGGCCGTGGTAGAGGCTTTCGCTTTCAGACGAAATCTGGCGGCTTGCTTCGTAATCCAGAACCAGTCGGCTCAAGTGGTCATCGAAGCGGTAATAGATTTTCTTGGCGTCGTAGGCCATGCGCGCTCCTCTCCGGGCCGCATCGGGGTGGCTTGCATGGGCATGCGCGTGTCAGGCAATCCCCGGCGGCTTGTTCGCTACAGGCGGTACATAAAGTTAAAGACGTCCTCGCGCTGGATGGACACGTTGACGCCCGAAAGCTCGCCAGCCTCGGCTAGCGCCTTCTGCAGCTCGGCGAAGTCGAGCTTGGACTCGGCGGTGTCGGCCAGCATGGTCATGGTAAAGATGTCCTCGATAATGGACTGCGTAATGTCGCGGATGTCGACGTTGGCCTCGCCCAGAACACGGGTGACGCTGGCGACGATACCGGGGCGGTTCTTGCCAAGGACGGTGATGACGATACGGGAGGACGAGATCTCGGCCATGGGAAACCCTTTCGCGTGATTGCGGCGCGCGCGGGGCGCTCCGCTACGGTACAGTGTTCATCATTGTACCTGTCTGGCGCAAAAAAGGCGCGCTCGCTGCGGCGTTACATGCCTGCAACATGAGCGTAAGGGGGAAGGCCGTACGGGGAAGAGCCGTCTGGCGCGTGTCCGGCTCGTGTTGGGTTGATTTCCGATCTCAGCCGAACACATTGAGCGGACAGGCCGTTCCCGCAGTCAGCCGAACGCCTCCGACGGCTGATTCCGAACTGGAAGCGGAGGGCATCCCCGCCCTTCGGTAGGGAATACCGCTCCGCGGCGCATGCCGCGGGCGGCGCTCCTATCGGACCACCGTGACCTCAGTTGGGATGGGCCCAGCACTGCCGCGTACTCGGTGAGCTAGAGCCAACTGTTCGTCTTCACGTCGCGTATGGCGATATTTCGGTCGTCCGGCTCGGTGATGCCGTAGCCGAACGCCTGGAGCGTCTCGATGGACTCCTGGATCCTCTGTTGGAACATGGGACCCGGATCGACCCTCGGCCCGAGGTGCCCGCGCCAAAGGCACGGCGTGGCGCGCAGCATGTTATGGATTTTGGAGATGGGCTCGATGTCGGCGTAGACGTTGAGTGTCGCCATGGCGTCCTTGTGGCCGAGGATCGATTGGAGCGCCTTGATATCGCCGCCTTGGCGGATCCACTGCGTTGCGAACGTGTGGCGAAGGCCGTGGAACGTGATCAGCTCGTCGTTGGTGCCCATGAGGCCGTTGGTCTCCGAGAACGTCTTGAACGCCCTGCGGATATAGCTTGTCGTCGCGAAGGTCGCGCCCGGCTCCGACAGGATGTAGCAGTCCCCGATCTCGACCGCCCCGGTAAGGCCGCGCAAGCGCAGCTTTCCGCAGTCGATCTCGTGGGTCTCCTTCAGGAAGGGGAGTAGGCCGACCGGGTCGATGGGGATACCCCTGGCGTCATGGGTCTTGGTGTCCTTGATGAACGAACCCATTCCCTTCGCGTACGCCACCGAGTGTCTGATCGAGATCAGGCCCGTCTCGAAATCCACATCGCACCACCGAAGGCCGCAGACCTCGCCGATTCGCATCCCCGTGTGCAGGGCGAGTACGACCGCCCTCTAATCCTTGGCGGACCAATCGAGTCCGAACTCCTTTCGGGCATCCTCTTCGCTCATGACTTCGAGAAGGTCTCCGGGTTGGCAACGAAGGGCGAGGCATAGCTGCTCGAGTGTGTTGAAGCGAATGCCGCGAATATGCCCTTTTTTAATACGGGACAGGTTCACGGGCGTGGTTCCAATCCTTTCGGCAAGTTCGTTCGAGGAAATCTTTCGCTCGGCCATGATCTTGTCGAGGCGAACAATTACGGGCATGGCGTTTCCTTACGCAATCTCGTCGGAGTCGAGGTACAGCTCTCGGGCGTACAAGAAGAGCTGGGAAAGCATGAACAGGACGATGCCGAGAACCAGAGAGGTCCAATCGAATGATGAAGCGATCTCTTGGGCGCCGACGGCCCCCTCGCCGCCAAACATCGAAACGGAGGTTTTGAGTGAGCCGGCGTAGAGGCTGGTGGCAGCTTGAACAACGAAGAGAATGCCGAGCACCTTCAAGCATGTCGCAGACCCTTTCTTGAAGGGGTCTCCGCTCTTGATCGTCCACACGAGAACGGCGCTGAGGATGGTCGTAGCGATACCGATGACGGCAGGGACCAATGTCGAGATCGCAAGGGCTGGATACGCGGGGGAGTCTGCAATTACAGGGTTGTCGAGCACTTCGATTGCTGGCTTTAAGGAGAACGCCACTTGTGCGATGGCGGTGGCGCAAAGGGTCGCAGAGGCTATCGCACGTGCGATGCGGAAGGAATGAAGCCGGGGAGTGCGATTGTCGGAACTCATAATAACCTCCGAAGAATTTAAAAAACTCAGGTTACTTTTTAACAGTTTATGTTAAATTGACTTTGCCGTCAAGTAATCACAGCATACTGCAACCGAAACCCCTCTAGATTGGAGAGGATTATGTTCAGTACTGTTAAGTCGTGTAAGCTCTTGGTTTTCCTCGGCCTCGCTCTTTGTCTGTTGCTGCCGGGAGCCCCCGCTTTTGCGGATACCCCGATGCCTCCTTCCCAGGAGAGCAGCCAGTGTGCCCTCGTTGAGCCCCTCGGGTATACGGACGACGTCGTCGATACCTACTGGAGCTACAGCTGTCCTCGCGGCGTAAGCGGGCACAGCATCTCGATGTTCAACATCTCTTACAAGACGATCTCCTACCGAAATGGCTATCGCCGATCCGCGCATCATAGGGAATCCCGCCTCGCTGCAATGTGCTCCTGTGGTGTTCTTGGCACAACTGATAAATGGCAATTTGTCTATAGCACCTACTAGATGCGAGGAAGGGCCGAGCATTTTGTTCGGCCCCTCTGTTCCGACTGGATGAGGTTAAGGTTGGCGATGAATATGCTCAAAATCTCGAAGGCGATCTTTAGGTCGCTTCTCTCCTCCAGGTCGCTCTGTGTTGTCGTTGTTGCGTTGATGGTTCTTTGTGCTCTGCCCGTCTTCAGGAGCGCGGCTGGCATCGACGGACGGGTCGAATACCTCGAGTCGGGAATAACCCGTGTTGAGCAGGAATTGTCAGCATCCTATGCGGATGCGCTTGTGAATGCGGGGGAGGACGGTGTCTATACCTCTTCATCAAGCATGCCCGCGCTTCTGTACCCTCTTGCCGCGGGACGTCTTATCTTGGCACCGCTCTCTCCCCTACTTCCGTTTCTGCAGATATCGGATGGAGAGTACACCTATTATGACGGATCGAAGGAGTACTTGCTATGGGTCGCAACGGCCGTTGCCGTCTCGTTCCTTGCCGCGCGTCTTAACAAACGTGAAAAGCTCATCATCCAGGCACCGATGGGCGAGCTGGGTAGACTTGTTGCATCGAGCGTATGGGCGAGTGTTTTTGCAATGCTTGCCGTCCTCGCCATCAATCTTCCAGGGATAATCGCCGCGCTTGTGAAGAATGGCCCGGGCTCGCCGTTCTATCCGATAGGCTACATTCAATATGCGACTCCGGTTATCAAACCGGCTTAGCTGGTGTTCGCGCAGACGGCCATCTTGCAATTCTTGGTGGCAGCGTTCATCTCGCTTGTCGTTCACCTTGCCGTGAAGATTGCCAATAACCCTACGCTTGGAATCGTGTTCGTATGTGCCCTGATGGGGGTGACGATGGTTCCCGGGTATTACGGAAGATCCATCGCTTTACGTGAGTTCGCCCTGTTGAATCCCCTTACGTATGCGAACACTGAGTTGACCGTCGGCGCCTATAGCCCGTACCCGACAACGCAGATAGTGAATCTGCCTGGACTTTGCTTCGAGCGTGGCGCGATTGCCCTCGTATGCGCAATCGGGATCGAGGTGCTGGCAATTAGCCTGCTTTGCGTTGCTGGAAAGAGCGGCTGCGCGTGCCCGATATCCCCGATTTGTCTTGAGAGAGGTTCCTTCACTGCATCGAGAACGGCAACTCGTTCGAGCGCTTGTGCCTCCGCCGTTGCATACGTAAGAACGATGGGGAAACTGCTCCTGCGTTCTCCTACCCTCGCCGTATGCGCGATTGCAATGTCGACGACGATGCTGGCCCCGGCTCTGGTCGAGATGTTTCCTGACGCTGATAACGTTTCCGCTGTTCGGTATAGGGATGGGGAGCTCCGTTCAATAGATCGGTATCTAGAGCAGAACGCTGCGAATATGGACGTCGAGGACAAAGCGGCCCTGGAAGACATGCGGGATGCTCTTTCGGGTTTCGTGTACGCGCCTATGCCTGCGGAGGGGTTTCGAAGCCTTGCGACGTACGAGCGCGCTCGAGGTGAGCTGGGCGCGGCAGATGCAACTCTCCTGCAATCGATCGGAATCGAGCCGGAGACTCCTTCTCGTGCGGAGGCGCGCGCCCTTCTGCTTGAGTCGATCGCGAGCTTGCCGGACCCCAAGGTTTACGAGTTAAGTACGAAGATGCCCCCATTAATCCTCCTTTCGTATCTCCAGGCAGCGCTTCCCTCCTTATTTTTGCTGTTGCCCGTGGTTGTCACATCGCTCGCGTGTACCCACCTGCAGTGTCGTTCCCTTCTGGTTCTCCAGATCCCCGCAACAGCGCATGTGCGTTTTCTGACGGCTGTTGCGCTGGCTCTCCTGCTTGGCTTGGTGCTGCTTTTGGTGTCGATGGTTCCCGCTGTCGTTGTGTCCGTGATTAAGAACGGTGCGGGTGGATCGGAGTATCCCGTCGCTCTCATTCGGGCGGGAGCTTCGACAACGTCCATGGTGGGGGAGGCGGTGTTGTGCAGTATTCCGTTGCTGGTCATGGCATACGGCGTGATTTCCGTCGTCGCTGCGTTGACAGCAGCGATTAGCCGCAACCCCGTTGTCACCGGAATGGTTTGCGCGGTTCTCTTGGTGTTGGGTTCGTTGAGCGCTCATGTTGAAAGCGTGGGCATGGGCGTCGCGCTGCTGGCTCCATTCGCCTCGTTTGATCCCGCTTCCCAGGTGGGGACGATTGGGTTCCTTGGGCGAGGGACGAACGCGATGCCTTTTGGAGAGGTCGTCGGCGCATCGGGCGCTCTGCTGGTGGTCTTGGGCGCCGTATCTCCGTTGATGGTGCGCCTGAGTGTTCCAAAGATCGAAAGGGGATGATCTCGATGATTGACCTTCAAACGCTGACGATCTCTTATGGAAAGAAGGTGCTCGTAGATTCGGTGAACGCTGAGTTTGCCCCGGGTACGGTCTACGGTCTCGTCGCTCCGAACGGGCATGGAAAGACGACGTTGCTGCGTGCGATGGCAGGTTTGCCGGGTCCTCGCGTGGACGGGAGCATCGTTCTGGATGAGGTGCAGGGTACGGGTGCGAGAGAGGTCCGTTCTATGATCTTCTATGCACCTGGTGAGGGGACGCTGCTGTATCCCGGATTGCGTGCGGAAGATCACCTCAAGATGGTTTGCGATATGTGGCCGCATGCTCGCGATATCGAAGAGATAGTGGAACAAACGCAGATAAGCGAGTTCGCGAAGATGAGGATCCGCACTCTGAGCCAGGGCATGAAGCAGCAGCTTACCCTGGCGATTGCGTATGCGACGGGCGCGCGGTACCTTCTATTAGATGAGCCCATGAACGCGCTCGACCCCAGCAGGGTGGACTTGCATTCCGAGATTCTCAGGAAGCTGGCCGATTCTGGTACGTGCATCATCATGTCATCCCACATCTTGGATTCGGTCGATAGGCTGTGCGATGAGATTCTGTTTTTGAAGGATGGGAGGCTCATTAGAAGCATTCCGCAAGATGATGCTGCGCCGAAGTCTCCTGGATCCCATTTCGCAAAGCCTGCCGGACGCGCCGAGGGTGCGCTAAGCACGTATCGGCGACTCTACGAAAAGGGCGGGTAGAAATGCAAGTTAAAAATCTATGTGGCCAATGTGATACCGTTGAACCCGCGTATCGATACCGCTCAGCCATTCGCCTCGCCCCCATCGCACGCATCTTCATTCGGTCTGTCATTATTAATCTAACGATTCTTTGAGGAATGCAGGTGCTTCTGAATGTACTGTCGACTTCTTCTCAAACTAATCCTAAGAGACAAGGCCGTATGGATTTCCACGCTCGTTCTTGCTGCAGCCTTTTCCGTCCCCATTGCGTTCAATTCACCCATCTACGGCCCCTTCTTTATGAAGCAGGGCATGCAGGGCTTTGTCGACGCATTCAATACGCGCGCGCCCCAGGCCAGCGGCACAGACCTATCGCCAGAGCAGCAAGATGACGCTGAGCTTGCAAGATACGCGAACGCCGCCCTCGCCGCTCAAACCGACGCCGCCTTTCTCGACTCTGCCGAGAGCTACTACGCGCTCATGGACGAGGGCTTCCAATCCGGGTCCATCGTGGGGGACCAGGAGACCAATGACGCAGAGCTCGCATATTGCCGCGCTCTGAGCAGCTCCGGCATCGCGGATATCCCGGCCTCCGCAAACGACCTGCCGTTCCTCTCCTTCCTGCCCTACGCCATTGCCCAGGCGCCGTCCTTCCTTCCCTTCATCCCCTTCCTTCTCTCGTCGATACTCGTGCTCGGCGCCACAAGGCCCGGGACCCTGGCGGCAAAGGCGCCCGTGCCCAAATTCCGGCGCCTTATCCAAACCGTGTTTTCGATAATTGGCGCGGGGACCGCGATGCTCCTCGCCGGCCTTGCGCTCGGGAGTATTTACGCCTTGGCCCTAAACGGCTTCGGGCAGATCGGGTACCCGATCGCCTTCTTCCATAACGGCGCGCTCACTACCACGACCGCGGGAAACGTCTTCACGACCATACTTCTCGCGCTGCTCGCGGGTGGAACCTTGATATCCGTTTGCTCCGCCGTCCTATCGACCGCAACGAGGCGCGTCCTCGCGGGCCCCCTTACCTCCGCGCTGCTTGTCGCGGCCCCGGCATTCCCGTTACTGTCCGATTCGGCACTGGGGCATAACGCCGCGCTCGAGCTCCTGCCGCTGGCCGTGTTCTCGCCTATCGAGGCAACGGGTTACGTAGGATGCTTCCCGACAGAATTCATTGGCTCCGGTTCGGGCGGCGCATCGATGCTTGCCGTGGCCCTGGCATACGTCGCGGTCCTTTTCGCGGTCGGCGCCGTTGTGACGCGTTCGCCCAAACAGGCTGGACCCGCTAAAAAGCACCATGGGCTCGAGCTTCTGGACGTGAGCGTGGGATACGGGAGCACGACGATACTTTCGATCGGATCGCTTTCCTTGGGCCCGGGAACGGCGGCGGGGCTCGTCGCTCCCAACGGCTCGGGGAAAACCACCCTTCTTGAAGCGCTGTCGGGCCAATTTCCCACCCGCATCCGCTCGGGAAGCCTGTTGGCAGACGGAATCTACCAACGTCGATCAGCCGAATTCGCAGAACTCGTCTACCTGAGCTCTTCGGGCGGCGCGGATCTCTACCCCACGCTATCGGCCCGCGAGCACCTCTCTTTCGTTAGGGAGGCGTGGAAATCGGCCGCCGACATCGACTCGCTCTGCAACTCCCTCGGAATCTCCCCATATCTCGACAAGCCGACCCGTAAACTCTCGACAGGAATGAAGCAGCAGGTAAAGCTTGCCATGGCGATAGCGACCGATTGCCCGTACCTCATCCTCGATGAACCGCTGAACGGCCTCGATCCGGGAAAACGGAAAACCTCCTGCGACGCGATGCGCAGCGAGGTGGAGCGGGGACGCAGCGTGCTCATCTCAAGCCATCTGCTCGACGACCTGGCAGACCTCACCGACTCGTTCTACTTCATCGAGGCCGGCACGCTCGTGGAAAAGACCGAGTCGTCCTCGCAGACGCTCAAGCAGGAATACCTCGATACATACGAGGGAGGTGAATGACATGAAACTATTTGAACAGCTGAAGTCCAATGCGTCGCGCATGGCTGTCTACGCCATCCTCGTGGCAACGGCTTTATGCGGAATCGCGGCACCCGTCTATGCGCTCAACGGAGAGAAAGGCGATGTCGAACCCGCGTACATGGCTTCGACGGTTAAAGACCGGTACAAAGCCTTCTCTGGAGACACGTTTTACGTAGCAGAGTACGACACGACCTACCGTCAGCTTCGCTACAACAAGAGATACGAATATCTAGGCCCAGAAGTAATCAGCTATACATCGGGTTGGTACCGCTCCAGCTATGGACACATAACCCAGTTCAAGTGTAACTACCGTGTGTACAACTAAAGCAACCCGGCCGGGACGAGGGGTGACGCAAAAGCGTCGCCCCTCGTTTTTAACCATGTCAACTGAACCTGGTTCAGTTTGGTTGATTTCCGATCTCAGCCGAACACATTGAGCGGAAAGGCCGTTCCCGCAGTCAGTCGAACGTCCCCGGGGCCCTTCTCAGGCCCCGGGGACGGCATTTTCCCAGTTGAAGGAACGGTGGAGATGTGTTTCGATGGGTCAGATTCGTGTCGTTCCGAAAAGACCGTGAACCTTTTGTGGGACGCGCGGTGCCGTGGTACCATAGTCGAGTTTGTTGTCTTGGTCGGAAACCAAGACGCCTTATGCGCTGATCGGTAACCAGCGCCTGACTAATAAGGAGTCCTACCATGAAGCAGGGTATCCATCCCCAGTATGTCGAGTGCACGGTGACGTGCTCCTGCGGCAACACCTTCAAGACGCACGCTACCGTGTCCGAGATGAAGGTCGAGCTTTGCAACGAGTGCCACCCGTTCTACACCGGCCAGCAGAAGTTCGTCGACACCGGTGGACGCGTCCAGCGCTTCGCCGACAAGTTCGGTGGCGCCGCTGCCGCCCAGCTCAAGAAGGCTGAGGAGGCCAAGGCTGCCAAGGCCGCCAAGGCTGCTGAGGCCGAGGCCGCTCGCAAGGCCGCCGCTGAGGCTAAGGCTGCCGAGAAGGCTAAGCGTGCCGCTAAGTTCGCCGAGGAGGCTGCCAAGCAGGCCGCCGAGGCTCCCGCAGAGGTTCCCGTCGAGGAGGCCGCTGCCGAGGCTGAGACCACCGAGGCTGCTGAGTAAATAGCTCGCCGCGGAATCGCTCGCATTCATGGCATAAGGGCCGTGCATCCGTTTGGGTGCGCGGCCCTTTTCTATTGGTGAAACGAACCTGTTCCCATGGCACCAGATTGGTGCGAGGGGGCAGGTTCGTTTGCGCCAAATGGCAGAGAGACAGCGTTTTCCCAGATAAAAGCTGCCAAAATAAACCTGTCCCTTTTTGGCAGGTTGGTCGTAGTTATTACGTGGCGGTCGAGGTCGACCGTATAGGCCGCGCCTTGTTTGGCTAAAGTACATTTATCTGTGTTTAACTCGCCCAAGGCTGCATGGCGTGGGCGATGGCCAAAAAAGGAAAACCACATGGGATTCATGTCAAAGCTGCTGTCCTTTGGATCCGATAAGGACCTTAAGCGCTACTACAAGATCGTCGACCAGATCAACGGTCTTGAGCCCCAGTTTGAGAAGATGACCGAGGAGGAACTCCGCGCCCAGACCGATAAGTTCCGTGAGCGCTACGCCAACGGCGAGTCGCTCGACGACATGCTCCCCGAGGCTTTTGCCACCGTGCGTGAGGCTTCCAAGCGCATCACGGGCATGCGTCACTTTGACGTACAGCTGATCGGCGCCATGGCGCTTCACGAGGGCCATATCGCCGAGATGAAGACCGGCGAAGGCAAGACCCTTGTCTCCACCTTGGCCGGCTACCTCAACGCTATCGCCGGCAAGGGCGTGCATGTCGTTACCGTCAACGATTACCTGGCAAAGCGCGACTCCGAGTGGATGGGCCGCATCTACAAGTACCTGGGAATGACCGTCGGTCTGCTCCAGAACAACATGCCGCTCGAACTCAAGCGCCCGGCCTACCAGGCAGACGTCACCTACGGCACCAACTCCGAGTTCGGTTTCGACTACCTGCGCGACAACATGGTCACCCGCCCCGAGCAGCGCGTTCAGCGCGGCCACCATTACGCCATCGTCGACGAGGTCGACTCCATCCTGATCGATGAGGCCAGAACGCCGCTCATCATCTCGGGTGCCGGCACCAAGTCCGCCAGCACCTACAAGGACTTCGCGCGTGCCGTGCGCGGCCTTGAGCGCGGCGAGGACGTGTCGCACGACATGCTCACCGCCACCGAGGACGTCGAGCCCACGGGCGACTACGTCATGGACGAGGCCAAGCACACCATCGCCGCCACCGAGCGCGGCCTTAAGAAGATTGAGCGCCGCCTGGGTATCGATGACATCTATGCCGATCTCTCCGGCCAGCTGGTCAACCACCTGCAGCAGGCGCTGAAGGCCCAGTACATGTTCCACCGCGACAAGCAGTACGTGGTCACTAATGGCGAGGTCAAGATCGTCGACGAGTTCACTGGTCGCATCATGGAAGGCCGCCGCTATTCCGAGGGCTTGCACCAGGCCATCGAGGCCAAAGAGGGCGTGCTCGTGCGCGAGGAGAACCAGACGCTGGCCACCATCACCCTTCAGAACTACTTCCGTCTCTATGACAAGCTCTCCGGCATGACCGGTACGGCACTCACCGAGGACGCCGAGTTCCGTGAGATTTATAAACTGCCCGTCGAGGTCATCCCCCCCAACAAGCCCGTGCAGCGTGTTGACCACGAGGACCTGGTGTACCGCACCGTCCAGGCCAAGTACAACGCCGTTGCCGACGACGTCGAGCGACGTCACGCCAAGGGCCAACCGGTCCTGGTGGGCACCGTCTCCATCGAAAGCTCCGAGAAGCTGTCGGCCGCCCTTACCAAGCGCGGCATCGCGCACGAGGTCCTCAACGCTAAGCATCACGAGCGCGAGGCTCATATCGTTGCCCAGGCCGGACGCTACGGCGCCGTGACCATCGCTACTAACATGGCCGGTCGTGGTACCGACATCCTGCTGGGCGGCAACCCCGACGAGCTGGTGCGCGAGCGCCTTGAGTACGAGGGCCTGACCATGGAGGACGTGACGCCCGAGCAGCTCGAGCAGTTTAACGCCGAGGCCAAGGAGACCTGCAAGGCCGAGCGCGAGCGCGTGCTTGCCGCCGGTGGCCTGACCGTCATCGGCACCGAGCGCCATGAGTCCCGTCGTATCGACAACCAGCTGCGCGGCCGCTCCGGTCGTCAGGGCGATCCGGGCGAGACCCAGTTCTACCTGTCGCTCGAGGACGATCTGATGCGCCTGTTTGGCGGCGACAAGATGGACCGCGTCTCCAAGATGATGGTCACGGCCGATATGGGCGACGACATGCCGATCCAGCACAAGATCATCTCCAAGGCCGTTGAGAGCGCCCAGCACAAGGTCGAGAGCATCAACTTCTCCATGCGTAAGAGCGTTCTTGAGTACGACGACGTTATGAACAAGCAGCGCCAGGTCATCTACGCCGAGCGTAACAAGATTCTGGACGGCAAGGACCTGACCGACCACATCACCGAGGTCATGCACGATACCGTGTACCGCTGCGTTCAGGAGTTCTGCACCAAGGACAGCCACGAGGGCGAGCGCGATCTTGAGGGTCTGCGCAAGTGGGTCGTCGAGCTGACCGGGCATATCGATACCCCTCAGTTCCCCGACGAGGACTTTGAGGCCCTGGCAGCCGATGTCCTGGCCTATGTTGAGAAGTGCTACAACATGAAGGCCGAGCGTCTGGGCGAGGACCTGATGCGCGAACTCAATACCCAGGTCATGCTGCGCGTCATCGATACGCGTTGGATGAACTACCTGCAGGAGATGGACTACCTCAAGACCGGTATCGGCCTGCGCGGCTTTGGCCAGCGCGACCCGCTGGTTGAGTATAAGACCGAGGCCTACGGCGCGTTCCAGATGCTCGTCGATACCATGTACGAGGATTACCTGCGCACTGTTCTGCGCATTGAGCTCAAAGCTGCCCCGCGGGCTGTGGAGCACAAGGAGGACCCCGCCCTTAAGGGTGCGCACTTCTCTGGTCCCGCCGAGGTCGATGGCGACAACAGCGATTCGGTGCTGCGCAAGCAGGCTCAGGTGCAGGCCCGCACCGCCGTCCAGGGTGGTCCGGCTGCCGTTAACAACGGTGGCAAGGTGACGACCTACCGCAAGTCCGAGAGCGATGACCCTTATGTCAACGTGGGCCGCAACGAACTGTGTCCTTGCGGTAGCGGTAAGAAGTTTAAGTACTGCCACGGCAGGAATCGTTAATGGCCGAGACTCTAGAGGTAACGCCCGCCGAGTTGGACGCATTTGCGGACCGACTCGGCGAGGTCGAGTCGTATCTCCATTTGGACGAGAAGCGCACCCGCGTAACGGAGCTCGAGGCCAAAAGCGTCGCCCCGGGCTTTTGGGACGACGCCGATGCCGCTCGCGCCACGATGGAGGAGATTGCACGCGCCAAGGAGGACATCGCCGCTGTGGATACGGCACGCGGTGAGCTTTCCGATGCTCGTGCCGCGTTGGAGCTTGCCGAGGAAATGGGCGATGACCCCGATGCCGCTGCGCTGCGTGAGGAGGCTGCCGCCACGGCGGAGCGCCTATCCCGCGCCATCGACGAGCTTGAGCTTTCGAGCTGGTTTACCGGGGAGTTCGACCATGGCGACGCGATTGTGACCATCAAGCCCGGACAGGGTGGCTTGGAGGCCCAGGACTGGACTTTCATGCTCTTTAAGATGTACATGAAGTACTGCCAGCGCCGCGGTTGGAAGGTCACCATCAACGATTGCCCCGCGGCCGAGGTCATCGGCATCGATCGCGCGACCTTTACTGTCGAAGGCAAGGACGCCTTTGGCATGCTTCGTGCCGAGGCCGGAGTTCACCGCCTGGTGCGCATTAGCCCCACCGACGACAAGAAGCGTCGACAGACTACGTTTGCCGGCGTCGAGGTCATTCCGGTGCTACCCGACGATATCGATATCGAGATTAATCCCGATGACATTCGCGTCGACGTATACCACGCAAGCGGCCCGGGCGGTCAGGGCGTCAACACCACCGACTCCGCCGTGCGCGTGACGCATTTCCCCAGCGGTATCGTGGTCACGTGTCAAAACGAGCGCAGCCAGATTCAAAACAAGGCCGCGTGCATGCAGATCCTCAAGGCGCGTCTGTACGAGATTGAGCTCGAAAAGCGCGCCGAGGCCTTGGATGAGATTCGCGGACCCAAGACCACAATTGGTTTTGGCAACCAGATCCGCAGCTACGTGCTCTACCCGTACCAGATGGTTAAGGACCTGCGCACGGGCGTGGAGACCAGCAACGTCGAGGCCGTTCTTGACGACGGTGATCTGGATCCGTTTGTAATTGGCTATCACCGTTGGGCTACCGGCAACGCTGACGCGGAGACCCCGTCTGCCTAAACCGCTCGGTTTGTGTGGAAATGGATAAAACCCTCCGAGCAGGGTGGTTTTGTATCCAGAACATACCCTGCATAGGGGTGGTTTTTGTTGGGCGAATCGGTAGAATCGAATACAAGAAGAAGTTCAAAGCGCATCCGATGGGGTGCGCTTTTTTGAGGGAGGCAGCATGGCATATCGTCTGGACATCAAGCGCATTCTTTCGATGAACTTCTTTCACGATCTGCCCCAGATCATGTTGGGGTGCGCCTTGGCCGCCATCGCGACCGACCTGTTTTTGATTCCCAACGGTCTTGCCGCCGGTGGCGTTACGGGCCTTGCGACTATTATCCAGGCGGTCGGCGCAGCGCGAGGCGTGTCGCTTCCCGTCGGTATCCAGACCATCGTGATGAATGCCCTGTTGTTGCTGATCGTTATGCGCGAGGGCGGCATGTTCTACGTGGTGCAGACAGCGACGGGCTTTGTGCTGCTGGGCTTTTTTACCGATCTGTTTGCCCCGTTTGTAGCGCCTCTGGCAGATGCGGACCTAATGCTTCCCGCTATGTGGGGCGGCATTATTACGGGTATCGGTTACGGCATGGTGTTGCGCGCCGGCGCCAACACCGGCGGCTCGGACACGATTGGCCAAATCATCTCGCGTAACACCTCACTGCCGGTGGGCTCGACCGTCATGGCAATCGACGTTGCCGTATGCGCGGCATCGGCTCCGGTCTTCTCGCTCGAAAATGCTCTGTATGCAGGACTATCGATGGTGATCAGCGGCTATGTGATCGACGCCGTGGTCGATGGCGGCAATAAGCGTCGTATGGTGCTCATCATCTCGGACAATTTCCCCGATATCGCGGCCGACATCATGTATGGTCTGGGACGCGGCTGCACCAAGTTTAGGGCGACCGGTATGTATTCGGGCATCGAGAAGCCGGTGATCATGGTGATCGTTAGCCGCCGAGAGCTCAACACCCTTAAAACAATCGTGCGCGAACGCGATCCTCACGCCATTGTGACGGTCGCCGACGTTACGGAAGCCTTCGGTGAGGGATTCAAGGACATTAACGCGTAGGCTGAATTTCGGTTTGCGGACATGATCCGTTTTCCTCCGTCCCCAAGGGATCAGGTGATCCGTAGGGGACGGAGGAAAACGGATCATTTTTGTGCCGGGGCGAGAGGCAGCCACCGCATCCAAAAGACGTTCACATTGATAAACCGTTTCATCAGCGGTTCTGCCTGCTAAATTGTTCATATAATGATAAAAACTCTGGTAAAGCCATCAGTTTCCAGCATAATGAATGACGTACGTGCATCGCGGCTGGGTTGGGACGATCTTCTGTGCCGTGCGCATTTTGTCTAATGAGGATGAAAGGAAGGCACAATGAGCGACGAAGAGCTCAAAAAGGTTGCCAACGAGGTAAGGAAGGGCATCGTCACCGGCGTGCACGCTGCCAAGTCCGGCCATCCGGGCGGTTCGCTCGGCGCTGCCGACATCATGACCTATCTGTACTTTGAGGAAATGAACGTCGACCCGACTGATCCCCGCAAGGCCGACCGCGATCGCTTTGTGCTCTCCAAGGGCCATTGCGCTCCGGGCCTGTACGCCGTGCTCGCCGAGCGCGGGTTCTTCCCCAAGGAGGACCTCGAGACGCTGCGCCATATCGGCAGCCACCTGCAGGGTCACCCCAACATGAACGACACCCCGGGCGTCGACATGTCCACCGGCTCGCTCGGCCAGGGCATCTCCGCCGCCGTGGGCATGGCCGTTGCCGCCAAGCACTGGGGCGACGACTATCGCACCTACGCCCTGCTGGGCGACGGCGAGAGCGAGGAGGGCCAGGTCTGGGAGGCCGCCATGTTTGCCGGCAACCAGCAGCTCGACAACCTCTGCGTGATCGTCGACCACAACGGCCTGCAGATCGACGGCCCCGTCGAGGAGGTCAACGACCCCATGCCGCTCGCCGACAAGTTCCGCGCCTTCAAGTTCCACGTGGTGGAGCTCGCCGACGGCAACGACTTCGATCAGATCCGCGCTGCCTTTGCCGAGGCCCGCGCCACCAAGGGTCAGCCGACCGCCATTATCGCCGAGACCATGAAGGGCAAGGGCGTCTCCTTTATGGAGAACCAGGTGGGCTGGCACGGTAAGGCCCCCAACGATGAACAGTTTGAGCAGGCCATGGCAGAGCTCACGGCCGCCGGAGAGGAGCTCTAGGATGGCAGACGTCAAGAAAATCGCCACGCGCGTAAGCTACGGCGAGGCCCTCGTCGAGCTCGCCAACGAGCACGATGATTTTGTGGTCCTCGACGCCGACCTGGCCGCCGCCACGCAGACCGGCAAGTTTAAGGCCGCCTGCCCCGACCGCTTCTTCGATGTGGGCATCGCCGAGAGCAACCTGATGGGTGTTGCCGCCGGTATCGCAACCACCGGTCGCGTTGCCTTTGCGAGCACCTTTGCCATGTTCGCCGCCGGCCGCGCCTTTGAGCAGGTCCGCAACTCCATTGGCTACCCGCATCTTAACGTTAAGATCGGTGCCACGCACGCCGGTATCTCGGTGGGCGAGGATGGCGCCACGCACCAGTGCTGCGAGGATATCGCCCTTATGCGCGTCATCCCCGGCATGACCGTGATTGTTCCCGCCGATGACGTCGAGGCCCGCGCCGTGACGCGCGCCGCCTACGAGTGCGACGGCCCCGTGTACATGCGCTTTGCCCGTTTGGCCTCGCCGGTTATCAACGACCCCGAGACCTACAAGTTCGAGGTGGGTAAGGGCATTGTCATGCGCGAGGGCGCCGATGTGACCATTATCGCCTGCGGCCTGATGGTCGGCGAGGCTCTCGAGGCCGCCGAGCAGCTCGCTGCCGAGGGCATCGACGCCGAGGTCATCAACATGCACACCATCAAGCCCATCGATGCCGACCTGATCGTCAAGAGCGCCACCAAGACCGGCCACGTCGTGACCGTCGAGGAGCACTCTGTGATCGGTGGCCTGGGCAGCGCCGTTGCCGACGTCCTGTGCGAGCAGTGCCCGACGCCCCTCAAGAAGATCGGCGTCAACGACACCTTTGGCGAGTCCGGCCCGGGTGCCGAGCTCTTGCACAAGTATGGCCTGGACGCCGCCAACATCGTGGCGACCACCAAGGAGTTCTTGGCATAAGGCAAGGCGGATCTCAAGGACTGCTTCGCCAGAACTATGGAAACCCGGCAGGGGCGCTCTCTTGGAGAGCGCCCCTGTTTCAGTTGCGGTGAAATAGGGACTGATTGGGGGTGCGGACGATTTCTTGGACCGCGCCTAGGCGTATCCAAGCTTCCTGCGGTACTCCATCGGGCTCAGCCACCCGAGGGACTTCTTGATCCGCTCCTCACGATAGTACACGAGGTAGGCCTCGAGCCTTCCCATGA
>DBEYYU010000017.1:0-35540 GCA_048184855.1 Collinsella aerofaciens | reverse complement strand
GTCGCGAGTTCCGCACGCAAAGGAAAGCACTTAATGTGCTTTCCGTCTTGCGCAGGACTGTAGAGCAGCAAACTTAACCCCCGCCCTCAGCCCCGGAGACCTTCCCGGAGGGACCCAAAAAATTTTTTCAAAAAAGTTGTTGCGCGCCAGACAGACTTCTGTGTATACTAATCCCCGCAGCGCACGCGAGCGGAAACAAACGCGAACGACTGCCTGGGGAGTTAGCTCAGTTTGGTTAGAGCGCCGGCCTGTCACGTCGGAGGTCGCGGGTTCGAGCCCCGTACTTCCCGCCAACGCAATTAAAGCCACGTCTTCGGACGTGGCTTTTTGCGTTTGATGCGCTTTGTTTCGATAGAACGATCGCCCTGGTGCATCTTCGCCCAGAATCCCCGCGCCTTCGGGAACGCAAGTAAAATCTAATAAGTATATCTGTCTGAACAACAGCTTTGTTGCGCAACACCTGTTCTACGAGACAGGGGGTTAGGTTATACTAAATTGCACTGTGCGCCGCATCTGATGCATTTCGCTCCAAGCGCGGCACTCAGTGGATATCCGATTTACCATTTGGGTGTCCTGGCGGTCATTTAGCGTCTCGACACAAGCTCGGCCCCGGAGCTCGTTCGAGCTGTTCGTATTCCTTGAAAGGGGAAAAATGGACATATCGAGGAAGACTGATTACGCCCTTCGTATGCTGGCGATGCTTGCCGAGGATCCGGAGTGCTTACTTTCTGTTCGCACCGCTGCCGAAGAGGTCAATGTTCCGTATTCGTTTGCCCGCTCGATTCAGCACGGTTTGGTCCAGGCCGGTATTGTGGAGAGCCTGCGTGGCGTCCACGGTGGCATGCGTCTCAAGGTCAGTCCGGACGACGTCACTATCCGCCAGGTCGTCGAGGCCGTTCAGGGTCCTATGGTTATGAACGATTGCACCGCGCCCGATGGTGACTGTGCGCGCATGGGCGCGTGCTGCTATCATCCCCTGTGGGCCGGAGCCCAGGCGTTGATGCGCGACTACCTCGATTCCGTTTCGCTCGGCGACATCGTCGCTCACCGCCAGTTCCCAGCCGTCGATCCCAAGTTCGCCGACCGCGAAGCGTTTCCCGAGTACGCCACCTGCGCGTGCGCTTACCGGGAGGAATAGCGCCGCATAAGGAGCATAGCCATGATTCAGGACCCCTTTCGTTCGATGATTCGTTCGGAAGGGGTCCTGCGTTATCGCGACCTTCCGTGGCGCCGTACACGCGATCCGTACATCATTTGGCTTTCTGAGGTTATGTTGCAGCAAACACAGGTGCCGCGCGTGGAGACGCGTATGCCGGCGTGGCTCGATCGCTTTCCGACTGTTCAGGCGCTCGCTCAGGCTGTCCCTTCCGATGTCTTGGATGCGTGGCAGGGGATGGGCTATAATCGCCGCGCCTTGGCGCTTCACAGGGCTGCACAGTGCGTTGTAGAGGACTGGGATGGGGAGTTTCCGCGCGAGACGCGTGACTTGGTCGCTCTGCCCGGCATTGGCCCGGCAACGGCGCAGGGCATCCGTTCGTTTGCGTTTGATCTTCCGGGCGTGTATTTGGAGACCAATGTGCGCACGGTCTTTTTGCATCATTTCTTTCCCGATGTGCCGGCCGTTCCCGATCGCGAACTGGTGCCGCTGATCCAAGCTGCCTGTCCGGCGGCCCCCGGTGCGTCGGCGGACGAGATCGCTCCCTTTGCCGTGCCGCTCGATGATGCCGACACGCCGCGCGCGTGGTATTACGCGTTGCTAGATTACGGCGCATATCTAAAAAAGACGTTGCCCAATCCGTCCAGGCGGTCGGCGGGCTATAGCCGTCAGTCCAAGTTTGAGGGCTCGCGTCGCCAAAAGCGCGCGCATATCGTGCGTATGTTGCTGGCAGCGCGCGATGGGCGGCCGGCGGGGATTACGCTTGCTGATGCCGTGGTGGGCGTTAACGAGATGGAAGCGGCAGCCGGTCGCGGGCCGGTCGAGTGCGACTTGATCGCGGGCATTCTAGCTGATCTGGAGCGTGAGGGCTTTTGCCGAGCCGAGGGCGATCGCTGGCTGAGCATCTAGCCTGTGCAAATCTGAAGAACAGGATTGTAAGGTTTAGATTTCCGGCATGAGGGCATCCTAAAGACAAGGCCGCTCGAAGCCTACGGGCGGCATGCGTTGAAGGGAAGTACACCTATGGATTTTGAGAGCTCCCAAACCAAGAAGAACCTCGAGACCGCTTTTGCCGGTGAGTCCCAGGCACACACCAAGTATCGCTACTATGCCTCCAAGGCCAAGAAGGACGGCTACGTTCAGATCTCGAACATCTTTGCCGAGACGGCCGGCAACGAGTCCGAGCACGCCAAACTGTGGTTTAAGTATCTGCACGATGGCGCCGTCCCCGATACCCTGGACAACTTGCGTGATGCCGCTGCGGGCGAGAACTACGAGTGGACCACGATGTACGACGAGTTTGCCAAGACCGCCGAGGAGGAGGGCTTTGTCGAGATCGCCGAGAAGTTCCGCGGTGTCGCCGCCGTCGAGAAGGCCCACGAGGAGCGCTACAACAAACTCGTCGAGCGCATCGAGTCGGGCGAGGTGTTTGAGCGCGAGGGCGTGAAGGTGTGGAAGTGCCTGAACTGTGGGCACCTGCACGTTGGTGCCGAGGCGCCCGAGGTGTGCCCGGTGTGTAACCACCCCAAGGCGTACTTTGAGGAGCAGGTGGTGAACTACTAGCGCTTGGCGCTGGCTGCTGCGGAGCGCAGGGCGGGGAAATACCTTTCCCTCTCGCTCACGGCTCCGCAGGGTCGCGCGAGGCAAAGGTATTTCCCTGCCCTGCGCTCCGGCGTTGGGTCGTCGCGTGCTCGTTACTGAAAAGCTGATAAGAAGTTTGTGTGCAGCCCCGATAGGGGCGGCACGTTTTTGTATGGGGGCTGGTTGGGATGGCACCGTTCATGGGTGGGGTACACTGGGTAGCGACTTTTAGTTTATCTACTACCTGATGGGGTGTTTTTGTATGGGTAAGAAGTCTCGGGCTCGGGTTGCTGCGGCGGGAACTCGCAAGGATCCTGATCGTCGGGTTGCCGAGGGTAAAAAGGCCGATCGTGCTGAGAAGGACAAGAAGGTCGGGGCGCATGCTCATCCTGAGTGGGCGCCTCATTTGAATTCGGCTAGTGAGGATTTGACTGCCAAGTTATTTACTCTGGTCGAGGTAATTTTGGGCGTGGTGCCCCTTGTGGTTATCGGTTTGTTCTTGGCTTCGAAGGACGCCACGAGTGTCGATAAACTCACCGATG
This sequence comes from Collinsella aerofaciens, assembly GCA_048184855.1. Classification (GTDB taxonomy): domain Bacteria; phylum Actinomycetota; class Coriobacteriia; order Coriobacteriales; family Coriobacteriaceae; genus Collinsella; species Collinsella aerofaciens_CA. The sequence continues at coordinate 32,261 of DBEYYU010000017.1, read as the reverse complement.
TCTTTTCTCAGGACCCCTCGATGGTGGTCACGTTCATTTCTGCGTGCTTGCAGCCGTTTGTGGCGTACATGCTGTATATGGTCTATCGCAAATACTGCGAGGGTGATGCGGGCTTTGCCGCCGGCAACCTGATCGGTCTTTTGTGCTCCGAGATCCTACTGCTCAATATCCCGGGCGTCATCGGTATGGGCATCTTGCTGTGGCGTGTTTGGCGCAACGTCGCCCCGCACTTTGAGAGCTGGTTGTTTGAGCGTCGCTTTGCGGGCGTGGTGGCCGATATTGCGGGCTCGCTCGTGATTCTAGCCTTGGCGTTTCTGTGCGCCACCGCTGCCCGCGGTCTCGCGGGCATGTAGTCGGTCCTCACCGACCACGGGGCGCAGGGCGGGGAGACACCTTCCCCTCTCGCTCACGGCTCCGCAGGTCGCGCGAGGCAAAGGTGTCTCCCCGCCCTGTGCTCCGGCTTCGGGCCGTCGCGTGCTCGCTACTGAAAAACTGATAAGAAGTTAGCATGCCGCCCCTTTTGGGGCGGCACGTTTTTGTATGGGGTCCCGGTCTCCACAATTTCCGTCAAGCTTTTGGTTAGATTTTGGTCAGTTGGCGTAAGGGTGGAAGGCCAAAAGATTGCTGGCGAAAAAAGCTCAGAGAAAGTGCTGGTAGGGGAGTTGTTGAGCTTTTCGACAGCTTTTGAGCAAAAGAAACTTTGTGGCTATTGCCGGCGATTGCGTTGTCGCGGTCATGGCGGTGCGGGATGCTGGTCGTAAGCGTCGAATGCTCCGACTTTGGAGGCCAACATGGACCTGTTTCTTGAGACTCCGCAGCAACAAGCTGAGCGCATGCTGCGTCAACAGCAACGGCTTATGGAGATGCAAATGCAAGGGGTAGCCGCCCAACCCCCTGCGCAAAACGTTACACCCGCGGTTCCGCCTGCGGGCGGATCGGCGCCAGAGAACTATTCCGTACAACAAGATTCATATGCGCAGGACCTCGCGTTCGACAAGCGTCGTGCGCGTCGTCGCCGTGTGGGCCAGCGCTTGCGCACATTGGCGATGATCGTGCTCATCCCGCTGGGGCTTGCGGTCATCTTTCTGGCGTCGTATGCCCTCACGTGCATCCTCAACGGCGCATCGCCCAACGAGGTGCTCCAACATCTAGCGGCTCTCGGCCAGCGCCTAGGCGATGTCATAACAACAATCCGCGCCGGCTGGGAGAGTTAGCGTTTGTCACATTAGGACTTCTAGGGTGTAGGGATTATCGCCACGAGCGGAATTCTTGCATCCTGTGGGTCCTGTCGTGCGACTGAATAGTATTATTGAAGATGAATAATAATAGGATTTGTTATGTATAAGCAGGATTTAGAACAGACTCTTTTGGGCATTGACGAAGAGGCGGAGCTGGAAATAGGTCCAAGAGACGACAGGCCGAACGTTGTATTGGTGGGAGGAAGCGCCTTCATGCTAAACGATGTGACGAATCGTTCGGTTACGCATGACATTGATGTGTTTGAGGCAGATAGGTGCCTCCGCGAGATCATAGCTCGATACCCCGAGGTGAATGGTATGGCGGTGGCATATTGTAATCAGATGCCGTTCAATTACGAAGATCGTTTGATTCCCTTGGATATTGGGGCGCGCTTTATCAGGTACTTTACGCCATCCTTGGAGGACCTGGCGGTAATGAAGCTCTATGCCTACCGTCCGAACGACATCATCGATCTTCATAGTCGGGCATTCGTCGACCGACTTGATTGGGGGCTGCTCGAACGGCTTATATTCGACGAGGGAGAAGCACTGGCGTCGTCGCCTTCGGAGCGAAGCTATCAAGAGATGGTCTGTGCATACAGGCAATACAAAAAGGAGGTGCTCGGTTGAATCTGACCTTTGAGGGATTCTTAAAAGGCTATTGCCGAGAGCTATCCGGACAGCAGTCGCTCAGTTTTAGAAAATTGGTTGAGCAGGCGACGACGGATGCGCCGCGCGTGGCGGAGCCTCTGTTTTTGCTCGCTTTGGCGCAAGGAAAAGCCGAATACGTTCTGGGCTTATCCGAGGGCTCGTGGATGGAACAGGATTACCGAGACGTTTTATCCTTGTACGGCCAAGCGGGTAGCATGGCGTCTCTATGCGCCAAAAGTGAGCTCCCTAATCGTTATGCCAACGTTTGGCGTGCGTATAGAGCGGTGAAGGAAAAGCCGGCGGCCGATAGAAGGGTGAACGCCCTGATGAGAAAGAAAACGCTGGAAGCATTGGAGGAATCGGGTGTAACGCGCTATGGCCTCTGCCGTGCTCTGCGCCTGAATAAAGGAAACGTATACGCATACTTGGCCGGCGATGACTCAAAGGTGAGCAGGAAAACGGCGCGCCGCATTATGGAATATGCGGAGGAGAGGGGCGCCCAAGAAGGGGCCGGGCGCCCGGTGTGTGTGACGGGGTAAGATTGATCGCGGTTTTGATTGGTGCTCGATTGGGTTTGTTGGGCGGAGTTTATGTCTGCTATTGATATTGTGCTTGTTGTGATCGCTTTGGTGGCGGTGGGGGTTGCTGCGGCTTGCGCCCTCCAGCTCAAGAGCCTGCGTGCCGAGTTGCGGGAGCGTGGCGACAGTAGCGCGGAAACGCTGGCAGCACTCGAGCAGGCCAACAACGCGCTCGATGCCCTGAACGTCGCGCTGGCCGAAACTCGCCGCACGGCCAATGCCATCGCACAGCAGCAGACGACAGATGCGGCCGTGGAGCAGCAACGTTACCTGACCATCGCACGTGAGTTTTCGCAAGCTGGCGACCGGATGGATGACCTGCGCCGCGAGACGGCCCAACAGCTCGGTGCCAACCGCGAGGGCATCGAGCGCCGCCTGGACAAGGTGCGCGAGACGGTCGATGCCCAGCTGGGCGCTATCCGCAAAGACAACAACGTGCAACTCGATCAGATGCGCGCGACGGTGGACGAGAAGCTCTCCCGCACGCTCAACGATCGCCTGTCGGCATCGTTTAAGCAGGTGAGCGACCAGCTCGAGGCCGTGTACAAGGGCCTGGGCGACATGCAATCCATCGCCACCGGCGTGGGCGATCTTAAGCGCGTGCTGGGCAATGTGAAGGCGCGCGGTATTTTGGGCGAGGTGCAGCTGGGTGCGATCCTGACGGACATCCTCACACCCGACCAGTATCTGGAAAACGTTGCCACCAGGCCCGGAGCCTCGGAGCGTGTTGAGTTTGCCGTCAAGCTGCCGGTGGACGAGGGCGACCCCGTGCTGCTGCCGATTGACTCCAAGTTTCCGGGCGACGCGTACGAGCACTTGCTCGACGCGCAGGAGTCGGGCGATGCGGAGACCGTGGCGGCTGCGCGCAAGACGCTCGACACCATGGTCAAGCGCGAGGCCAAGGACATCTGCGAAAAGTACCTGAGTGTGCCGGCAACGACCAACTTTGGCATCATGTTCGTGCCGTTTGAGGGGCTGTACGCCGAGGTCGTCAGCCGACCCGGGCTCATCGAAACCCTGGGCCGCGACTATCATGTCAACGTTGCCGGTCCCAGCACTATGGCCGCCATTCTCAACAGCCTGCAGATGAGCTACCAGACGTTTAGGCTGCAAAAACGTACCGACGACGTACTGCGCGTGCTCTCCGCCGTCAAGGCCGAGCTGCCGCGCTATCAAAAGGCGCTGCGCCGCGCCCAGCAGCAGATCGAGACCGCGGGCAAAACGGTCGAGGGCATCATTACCACGCGCACCAACGTAATGGAGCGCAAGCTCAAGGACATCGACGCACTGGAAGACGCCGACCAAGTCGATGAGATCTTGGGACTCACGCCCGCGGGCCTTCCCACAGACCAAGAAGACGAGGACTAATTGCAACAAGACGGCGGGGCACCGGTGCAAACGCGGGCGCCCTACCGCTTTTCGTATCGCACTTGTCTGGAGCGTGCTCCAATGTGCAACAATGGCGTTTCGCCCTATCAGATGCGAAAGGAAGCCCATGTCTCAGAGAAGCACCAGCCCGCTCAGCCGCTCCACCGTGCGCCGCACGCTGCAGCGGTTTTGGGGTGTCACGCGCACGCAGCCGCTGATTGTCTTTCTCTCGGTGTTCTCGTCGGCGGGCTACATCTTTTTGCTGACGTTTGCCAATACCTATGTGATGGCCCTCATTGTCGACCGCGTTCAAGCCGGTCCCGTGGTGGGTGACCAGGTGTTTGAGGTCTTCGGCCCCTATATCCTGGCGCTCGTACTCGTTAACCTGGTGGGTCAGATCCTCTCCAAGCTACAGGACTACACCGTCTACAAGCTCGAGATCGCAGGCAACTATCACCTGGCGCGTCTATGCTTCGACACGCTCTCCAACCAATCCATGACATTTCACACCAGCCGCTTTGGCGGATCGCTTGTGAGCCAGACAAGCCGTTTTATGAGCGGCTACACGGGTCTGGTCGACGTGACGGTGTATTCGCTCATCCCCACCATCACCTCGGTCATCTGCACCGTGGCCGCACTCGCCCCGGTGGTACCGACGTTTACCGTGATCCTGGTGTGCATCATGGTCGTCTACATTGCGTTTGTCTGGCTTATGTACAAGCGCATCATGCCGCTTTCGGCCGCGACGTCCGCCGCGCAGAACAAGCTCTCGGGCGTGCTCTCCGACGCGGTCACGAACATCTTGGCCGTCAAGACCTGCGGGCGCGAGGACTTTGAACGCGATCTGTTCGACGCCGCCGATCGTGCCGCGCGCGACGCCGAGACGGTCTCGATGCACGCCATGATGCAGCGCAACTTTACGACCTCGGGCCTCATCGTCATCACCATGGCCGTGGTGAGTGTGTTCGTGGCGGGCGGCAACGCGTGGTTTGGCATTTCGGCCGGCTCGCTCGTCATGATCTTTACCTACACCTATAACCTCACCATGCGCCTGAACTACGTAAGCTCCATGATGCAGCGCATTAACCGCGCGCTGGGCGATGCGGCCGAGATGACGCGCGTGCTGGACGAGCCACGTTTGGTGGCAGATGACCCGGACGCCCCTGAGCTCAAAGTGACCGAGGGCGCGATTGATTTTGAGCACCTGAGCTTTGCGTACCGTGACGCTGCGGCGGGCGAGAGCGTGTTCGATGACCTGACACTTCATGTGGCGGCGGGCCAGCGCGTGGGCCTGGTGGGCAAATCGGGTTCGGGTAAGACGACGCTCACCAAGCTGCTGCTGCGCCTGGACGATGTTCAGGGCGGCCGCGTGCTCGTGGACGGTCAGGATGTCTCGCGCTGTACGCAGCAGAGCCTGCGCCGCCAGGTTGCCTACGTGCCGCAGGAGGCGCTGCTGTTCCACCGCTCCATTCGAGAGAATATTGCCTACGGCCGCCCCGACGCCACTGATGAGCAGATTCGCGAGGCCGCGCGCCTGGCCAACGCCCTGGAGTTTATCGACCGCTTGCCCCGTGGCTTTGACACCATGGTGGGCGAGCGCGGCGTCAAGCTCTCGGGCGGCCAGCGTCAGCGCGTGGCTATCGCCCGCGCCATCCTAACCGACGCGCCGATTCTGGTGCTCGACGAGGCGACCTCTGCCCTCGACAGCGAGTCCGAGGCGCTGGTGCAGGAGGCGCTCGAAAACCTGATGCGTGGACGTACCTCCATTGTGGTGGCGCACCGCCTGTCCACCGTGGCGGCGCTCGACCGCATTGTGGTGCTGGCCGATGGCGAGATCGTCGAGGACGGCACGCATGCGCAGCTCGTCGAGGCGGGTGGCGAGTACGCGAGCCTGTGGAGCCGTCAGACCGGCGCATTCTTGGAGGCGTAAGCGTCTCGGACGTGGGACAATTGTGCCCATAAGTTTATTGTGCCGTTGAGCCGAGGAGTCGTTATGCCACGCGAGACCAATGCCGCCAAGCGCGAGCGCGCCATCGAGGTGTGTGAGCGCCTCAACCGTCGCTATGGCCCGGTCGAGTGCTTTTTGGACCACGAGAATCCCTTCCGCCTGCTGATCGCGGTGCTGCTCTCGGCGCAAACGACCGATGCGCAGGTCAACAAGGTGACGCCGCGGCTGTTTGCCCAGTGGCCCACGCCTGAGGCCATGGCCGGGGCGAGCGTGGCTGACGTGGCAGACACCATCAAGTCACTCGGCTTCTACAAGAGCAAAGCCAAGCATGCCGTCGAGGCCGCGCAGATGATCGTCGCCGACTATGGCGGCGAGGTGCCGGCCGACATGAAGGAACTCGTGAAGCTGCCGGGCGTGGGACGCAAGACGGCGAACATCGTGCTCAACGTGGGGTATGGCATCGTGGAGGGCATTGCGGTGGACACGCATGTCAACCGCATTGCGCACCGCCTGATGCTGAGTCCCAAGACGCATGCAAAGGAGCCGCTCAAGACCGAGCAGGATTTGCTCAAGATTTTGCCGCACGAGTATTGGGAGTCGGTTAACCATCAGTGGATCACCTTCGGTCGCGAGATCTGCGACGCCCGCAAACCCAAGTGTGACGAGTGCCCGCTGGCAGATTTGTGCCCCAGCGTGCGCGTAGCGGGGTAGGGCGGAACGCATCTTCGTCTGGCGTTTTTTGCGGGGCTGGGTTTGCCCTTGAGCCGGAGTCCTCTCCATGCGCTACCATGACAGACAATGTATTTGACGTACGACCCGCCGAGCTTGCCCCGGCGGGCTTTTGGCGTTGCAATGCCGGAGGAACAGCATGCTCATTCACCGTATAGCCGCGCAGCTCTACACTGCCGAGGCGCTGCAGACCGTCGAGGCCGGACTCGATGCCGGCGAGGACGTGACGCTGGCTGTGTCGCAGTCGGGCCGCACGCTTATGGCGGCCGCCCAGTTTGCGCGCCGCCCGCGTCCCACGGTCTACATTGTGAGTGGCGAGGATGCGGCCGATCGCGCCGCGCGCAGCCTTGCCGCCTACGTGGGCCTAGCGCACGTGTGCCGTTTTCCCGAGCGCAAGGACTATCCGTGGCGCGAGCAGGCGCCCGACGATGCCGTGGTGGCGCAGCGCTGCGAGGCACTGGGACGCATCGTGCGCGGAGACAATTGCATCATGGTCGCCTCGGCTCGCGCGCTGCTGCGTTGTGTGCCGCCGGTCGAGAGCCACTATTGGGAGTCCACGACCTTTGCGGTGGGCGAGGAGATTCCCTTTGACGAGGTGCCGCAGCGCCTGGTGGGCATGGGCTACACCAATGCCGGTGCCGCCGATGCGCCCGGTCTGTTCCGCGTGCACGGTGACACCGTCGAGGTGTTTCCCGCGCAGGAAAAGGCGCCCGTGCGCATTGAGTTTTTCGGCGATGAGATTGACCGCATCCGCCGTATGGTGAGCTCCACGGGCCAAACCATCGGCAACGAGGACAGTATCGAGATCTTCCCCTGCCGCGAGCTGGCGCTTACCGACGATGCCGTCCACAACATGCACGTGGCGCTCTACCGTGCCAGCCAGGACGACAGCAAGCTGGCGGCGCTGCTCGAGATGGTGGATACGCGCATCGTCACGCCCGAGCTCGACCGCTTTTTGCCGGTGATGTACGGCCAGACCGTAAGCCCGTTGGCGCACGTGAGCGGCAAGGCACTCGTGGTTCTGTCCGAGCCGCGCTCGCTGTTCGACGACTGCCTGCGCGCCTACGAGGATATTGAGGCCCGTGCCGGCGAGGCAGGGATTGACCGCCTGGATGGTCTGTACGTGCGCGCCCAACAGCTCGATTTTGGTGCCCAGCAGCGCCTGAACTACGTGAGCCTCATCCGTGCCGGCGGTGCGGTGACGGCCGAGCTCAAGATTGAGCAGCCGGCCATCGCAGGCTCGGACAACCGTTTTATGACGCGCATCCAGGAGGTCGTGGGCAAGCGCTATGCCTGCGTGTTTGCCATCCCCGACCGCGGTGCGCGCGAGTCGATGGAGCTCACCTTTGGCGACGAGGGCATTACCTTTGAGGAATCGCTGACCGCGGCGCCCGAAAATGTCGGCGCTATCGGCGACCGCGTTCGCGTGGCAGCGGCGGATTCCGCCGATCGTGCCGCACGCCAGGAGGCCCATGCTTCCATTCGCGAGCGTAAGGCCGACGCGCTCAACGCCCGCTCGCTCGAGGCGGGTGCCGACCAGGCTGCCGCCGGCGCCGCCGTGCCCACTATTTCGCGCGGACGTGTGACCTTTGTCGATGCCGCCTTGCCGCAGGGCGTAGTGGTGCCCGATGCCAACCTGGCCGTGTTCTCGATCGCCGATCTCAACGCCCGCATGGACGCCAACCGCGCGCGCAGCCGCCGCAAGGTGGACATTACGCAGATCACGTTCCCGTTTAAGCCGGGCGACTACGTGGTGCACGCCACCCACGGCATCGCGCTCTTTAGCGAGATCGCGCGCCAGGAAGTGGGCGGCAAGGAGCGCGACTACTTTTTGCTGGAATATGCCGACGGCGACAAGCTCTACGTGCCGCTCGAGCAGGTCGACCGCATCACGCGCTATGTTGGCCCCGACGGCGATAAGCCGCGTCTGACCAGGCTCAACACCGCCGACTGGACACGCGCCACCAACAAGGCGCGCAAGAACGCCAAAAAGCTGGCGTTTGACCTGGTCGACCTGTATACGCGCCGCTCGTCGATTACCGGTATCGCCTGCCCGCCCGACACGCCCGAGCAGATTGAGATGGAGGAGAGCTTCCCTTACGACGAGACGCGCGACCAGCTGGAGGCTATCGCCGACATCAAGGCCGACATGGAGGCGCCCAAGCCCATGGACCGCCTGCTGTGCGGCGACGTGGGTTTCGGCAAGACCGAGGTTGCCCTGCGCGCGGCGTTTAAGTGCGTGGACTCCGGCCGCCAAGTCATGGTGCTCTGCCCCACGACCATTCTGGCCCAGCAGCACTACGAGACGTTCTTTGAGCGCTTTGCCCCGTTTGGCCTCGAGGTCGAGGTGCTCAGCCGCTTCCGCACGCCGGCGCAGCAGAAGCGCGCGCTCAAGGCGTTTGCCGAGGGCACGATCGACGTGCTCATCGGCACGCACCGCTTGCTTTCTGCCGATGTGAACCCCAAGAACCTGGGCCTGGTGATCATCGACGAGGAGCAGCGCTTTGGTGTGCAGCACAAGGAGCAGCTCAAGAACCTGCGCGAGCAAATCGACGTGCTCACGCTTTCGGCAACGCCTATTCCGCGAACCATGCAGATGGCCACGAGCGGCGTGCGCGACATGAGCCTGATCACCACACCGCCGACCGGGCGTCGTCCCGTGATCGTGCACGTGGGGGAGTACGACCCCGACGTGGTGAGTGCGGCGATTCGCCTGGAGGTGGGCCGCGGCGGTCAGGTGTATTACGTGTCCAACCGCGTCAAGGCCATCGATGATGCCGTGGCGCGCGTGCACGAGGCCGCGCCCGAGGCGCGCGTGGGCGTGGCGCACGGCAAGATGAGCCCGCGCGAGGTCGAGGACGTGATGATCGAGTTCGCGACCAAGAAGATCGACGTGCTCATCGCCACGACCATCGTGGAGAGCGGCATCGACAACGCAACGGCCAACACGCTGATCATCGAGGACTCGCAGCGCTTGGGCCTGGCACAGCTCTACCAGCTCAAGGGCCGTGTTGGCCGCTCGGCCACGCAGGCATACGCGTACTTTATGTTCCCGGGTGAGCTGCCGCTCACCGAGGAGGCTACGGCGCGTCTGACCGCGCTTTCCGAGTTCCAGGACCTGGGCAGCGGCATGCGCATCGCCATGCGCGATCTGGAGATCCGTGGTGCCGGCTCGCTTATGGGCGCCGAGCAGCACGGCAACCTGTCGAGCGTGGGCTTTGACCTGTTTACGCAGATGCTGGGACAGGCCGTGGCCGAGGCGCGCGGCGATGACGATGCCGGCGTGGAGGCGGCGAGCGTGGGCATCAACCTGCCGGCAGACTACTTCTTGTCCGAGGAGTACATGCCGGCGGTGGACCAGCGCGTGCTCGTGTACCGCAAGCTCGCGGCGGCTGAGGACTTGGAGAGTATCGACGAGGTGCAGGAGGAGACCGAGGCCGCGCATGGCGAGCTGCCGTTGGCGGGACTCAACCTGTTCAACCGCGCGCGTATCCGCATCCGCGGCGAGCGCTTGGGGCTCGAGAGTGTCACGCTCAGCGGCGGACGCATCACGTTTTTGGGCGTTGACGTGCCCAAGAAGGTGGCCTTTGAGCTTAAGACCCGCTATGGCGCGGTGAACTTCCCCAAGAGCCGCAAGCTGTCGGTACCCTACAAGGCAGGCGCCGGTGCGGGCAGCGGCCTGGGTCGCGGTCTCGACGCCAACGACGGCACCGGCCCCGTGGCCGCGGCACTCATGCTGCTGCAACAGCTGGGCGCGAGCGACGACGACTAGCGGGTCGACGCTGCAAACGCTCCATTTGGGCAATCTGACCCTCACTCGTCGGTCGCGTACGCAAGTACGCTTCCCTCCTCCTTCGGGCCACCTTGCCACAAATGGAACGTTTTCGCTCACTTATGCTCAACCTGTAAGGGTATTTATGGGACAAAGCTATCTTTGCCCCACCACGTTGCGGGTCGACCCTTCGCCCGATCGAAAGGAAAGCATGTTCGGATACATCTATAAGAAAGATGTCGCCATTATCGCGGTTGTCCTGTGTCTTTGTCTGGGCGCGGGCAGTTTCTTCGATTATCAGATCTCGAGCGCGCTGTTCAATATCGGCAGCATGTACGGTCGCTTTATCGAGGCCGCCGGCGAGCTGCCGTTTGAGCTGACGGCGAGCATCGCGGGCGTTATGCTCGTGCGCGCGGTGCGTCCCGACTCCAGGGGGAGCAAATGGCTCGCCGTGCTCGGCATCCTCGTCAACATTGGCCTGGCCGGCTACGAGATCGTTTCGTCCCTGCGGGTTGGCGGCAAACTCATCGCGGTTCAGTTGGTGCTGACGTTTGTGCTGGTCATCGCCGCTAACCTTGTCGTCTATCGCCTCACGCGCACGACCGAGCCCGACGAGCTCACGCGCTGGGCGTTGATGGTGCTTGTCGTGTGGGTCGCTCAGGCCATCATCCTCAACGTGATTGTCAAGCCGCTGTGGTCGCGCCCACGCATGCGCGTGATCGAGGTGACGCAGGGACTCGAGTTTCAGCCGTGGTGGGTGATCGGCAACCCCGACAAGTGGGCCTATATTGCCGCCGGTGTAGTCAAGGACGGCTTTAAGTCGTTTGCGAGCGGACACACGGCGCACGCGGCAATCGGCCTCATGCTCGCTGGGCTTCCCGCGACGGCCTTTAAGGAAAAGCCGTCGCGCCGTCGTGTGGTCTTTTGGACGGCGGCTGTGGTCGCGGCGCTCGTCGCGTTTGGCCGCATCGTGATCGGAGCGCACTTTTTGAGTGACGTGAGCTGCGGTTTTGCTCTGGTACTGGCACTTGAGTGCCTTGCCGCGCGCATTGCCTATCCCAGCGGCGTACAATAGCTCCGTTTGAATCATCTGGCCGATACCCGGTAAGAGAGGATTGCCATGCTCGCGTTCAACAACGACTATTCCCACGGCGCACACCCAGCGGTGCTGCAGGCGCTCGTCGACACCAATATGGAGCCGCAGCCCGGCTACGGTACCGATGCACATACCGAGCGTGCCAAGCAACTTATTCGCGAGGCCTGCCAGGCGCCTGACGCCGACGTGTTTTTCCTGGTGGGCGGCACGCAGGCTAACGCGACGGTGATCGACATGCTGCTTGCGCCGTACGAGGGCGTCGTTGCTGCCGAGACTGGCCACGTTGCCTGCCACGAGGCGGGCGCCATCGAGTTTGGCGGCCACAAGGTGCTCACCATCCCCGGCTACGAGGGCAAGATGCACGCCGAGGACCTCGAGAACTATATCCAGGTGTTCTACGAAAACGAGAGCTACGAGCACACGGTGTTCCCGGGTGCCGTGTACGTGAGCCTATCGACCGAGTACGGCACGCTGTACTCCAAGGCCGAGCTCGCGGCGATTCACGCAGTGTGCCAGAAGCGCGAGATTCCGCTGTTTGTGGATGGCGCCCGCCTGGCCTATGCGCTGGCGGCCGATGAGTGCGACATTACCCTGCCCGAGCTGGCGCAGCTGTGCGACGTGTTCTACATCGGCGGCACCAAGTGCGGCGCGCTCTGCGGCGAGGCTGTGGTGCTCTGCGGCATGCGCGCCCCGGCGCATCCCATTCCGCGTATTAAGCAGCACGGCGCGCTGTTGGCCAAGGGCCGCCTGACGGGCGTGCAGTTTGAGGCGCTCTTTACCGACGGCCTGTATTTTGAGATTGGTCGCCAGGCGATCGAGACGGCTCAGACGCTTCGTCGCGTGCTGCACGAGCGCGGCTACCAGTTCTTTTTGGAGACGCCCACAAACCAGCAGTTCGTGATTCTGCCCAACGAGGACATGGCCCACATTCGCGAGCATGCCTCGATCGAGTACTGGGAAAAGTACGACGAGACCCACACGGTGGTGCGCTTTTGCACCAGCTGGGCCACGACGCAGGAGGACATCGACGCGCTGGCGGCTGTCCTGTAGCCTGATGTAATGACGAGGGGCCGCCCTGCGCTGGGTTTGGCGCAGGGCGGTCTTTGCTTTTTGGGGGAGAAGGGTTGTATGACCGAGATGTCCGAGCCGACGATTCGCCTGGCGACGCCCGATGATGCGCCGGCGTTGCTTGCCATCTATGAGCCGTATGTGCGCCAGACGGCGATTACCTGCGAATACGAGGTGCCGGGCGTTGAGGAGTTCGCCGGGCGCATCGAGCGTACGCTCAAGCGCTATCCGTATCTGGTGATGGAGCTGGACGGGCGTCCGGTAGGCTATGTCTACGTGAGTCCGCTTAACAGCCGCGAGGCATACGACTGGTCGGTCGAGACGTCGATCTACCTGGCACGCGATGTGCGCCATGGCGGGCTGGGTCGCAAGCTGCACGATGCGCTCAAGCAGTGCCTGATCGCGATGGGCATCACCAACATGTGCGCGCTCATTGCCGTGCCGCACGATAAGGACGATGAGTACCTGACGCACAACAGTCAGGATTTCCATGCTCATATGGGATATCGCCTGGTGGGCACCTTCGATCGCTGCGCCCAAAAGTTCGGCCGCTGGTACGACATGTGCTGGATGGAGCTGGTCCTAGCCGAGCGCACACCCAACCAACCCAAACCAACCTGGTTCCCCGACCTCCCCAAACCTATCATTTAGGGACAGGTTTATTTTGGCAGGTTAGCCGATTGGCTCGGTGTATTTGGCGCGGTCGGTGCGCTGGATGCGCTTAGAGACATGGAGCGGTCGGCCGTCGGTGTCGTAGACGTAGTCGGTGATCAGGATCAGCGCCTGCCCGCGCTCGACGTTGAGCAAAAACGCTTCGTTTTGCGAGGCATAGCACACCTCAAAGGTCTTATGTCCCTGTGCCGGCGCGCGATGGAATTCTTGACGCAGCGTGGCGTAGAGCGAACCGTTGATATCGCGATCGATGAGCGACCCAAAGCTTGGCGGCAGATAGGTGGTCTCCAGGCACAGTGGCGCATCGTCCAGATAACGCAGACGGACAAGTTTGACGAGCTTACTGCCCACGGCGGCATCAAAGAACTTAGCTATGCTGCCGCCCGCCTTGGTAAAGCCCGAGTCCACCGTGCGCGTGGTGGGCTTCATGCCCTGGCCCTCGACCTGCTTGGTATAGCTCGAAAACACCAGGTTGTTCTCGTGGAGCGCGGGCGTGTCGGCCACAAAGGCGCCACGCCCGCGCTCGGTGCGCACCAGGCCCTCATCAATGAGCACCTTAAGGGCGTGGCGCACGGTGCTGCGCGACAGCCCCGATTCGTCCATGAGTTCCATCTCGGACGGCAGCTTGTCTTCGCGCGCGTAGACGCCGGCGGCGATGCGGTCACGCAGCATGCCCGCCAAGCGCTCGTATTGGGCCAGTTTCTTTTTAGACGAACCTTTCATGCGATCAACCTGTATCTAACTTGTATGCGAGTCTAATCAAGCATGTATTCAATACAACAACAAAACTGCTGGTAACGAGAAGTCGAAAACCTTACCAGCAGAATTTCTAAGTCAAATATAGCATACAACTAGTCGACATAACCAAAACATGTATGTAACTTGTATGCCATCGAGAGCATCAAACGAGAAGAAAGGCTGATGCACGATGACTACTCAGGAACAGGTTAAGGACGTCGTCTCCCAGGTTTTGGCTGACAAGGCTGACAAGGGCGGCATCAAGCGCGTCGTGTGGATTGGCGCCGGCGGATCCAACGGCGGTAACTATCCTGCCCAGTACTTTATGGAGCACGAGGCCACGCAGGTCGTGAGCTCCAGCTACACCAGCAACGAGTTCGTGCACGCAACCCCCGCCTACGTTAACGAGAACACCCTGGCCGTCGTCGTGTCCATGCGCGGCACCAAGGAGACCATCGTCGCCGCCCAGGTCGCCAAGGACCACGGCGCCAGCACCATCGCCATCTATGTTGACGAGTCCGGCCTCACCGAGGTCTGCGACTACAAGATCCAGTACGACAGCTTGGCCGTCGACGAGTCCTGCATGGGTCGTACCAACTCCGCCGTCGTGACCATGATCGCCATGGAGCTCACGCAGCAGACCGAGGGCTATGCCGAGTACGAGACCGCTATGGCTGCGTTCGACTTGGTTGACCCCATCTATCGTAAGGCCGTCGAGTACACCCGTCCGCTCGCTGCCAAGTGGGCCGAGCAGAACGCCGACAAGCCCTGCATCAACGTGATGGCTCAGGGTCCGCTCTTTGGTGCCGCCTACGTCTTTAGCATCTGCAACGTGCAGGAGATGCTGCAGATTGACTCCTGCACCATCAACACCTGCGACTTCTTCCACGGTCCCTTCGAGATCCTGGACAAGCGCACCTCGCTGTTCCAGCTCATCAGCGTCGGCCGCAGCCGCTGCAACGACGAGCGCGGCATCCGCTTCGTCAACCAGTACGGTGGCGAGCGCGTCTATCAGCTCGATGCCAAGGAGCTCGGCCTCAACGACATCAAGGACAGCGTGAGCGAGTACTTCAACCACCTGATCTTCGCCCCGATCCTCAACAACGTCTACATGCGCGCGCTCTCTGCCGTCACGCACAAGGACTACATGACGCGCCGCTACATGTGGAAGCTGGATTATTAGTTACGGCGTTTTACCAAACGCCGTAACGGCTCGACGCTGCAAACCCACCTGAGCGGCAATCTGCCTTTCAGCTTCAGCGGCATGACCAGAAGGTCAATGCCGCTTCGCTTCAAGGCACCTTGCTCGCTCAGGTGGGTTTTCGCTGGCGTTGCCAAAGCATCGGCGTCGCCTTGGCCCAGATGCGGCACTTGGAGACGTTCGGCACTTGGGGACAGTCCTAGTCATTGGGGACAGGTTACTTTACACCAAGTTGGCGCATATGAACCTGACCCCCTTGCACCAATGGGTTGTAGCGGTAGAGCAGATTTTTCCGCTCGCCGATTTGTGTCTTGAAAAATGTATATAACGACTATAACGTAGTGTGAAACATATTGGAAACAATACCGAGGAGGCTGCGTTGAAGAAAAGCAATCTGGGCTATGTGCTGGTGCTGATCGCCGCGCTTATGTGGGGCAGCATCGGAATCTTTGTAAACGGCATCTCGGCCATGGGCGTTTCGTCCCAGAGCATGGCTGCCTTTCGCTTGTTGGTCGGAGCGCTTATCTTGGCGCCGGTCCTGATGTTTATGGGCTGCCGTCCGGGTGAGGGGTCCACCGTGGCTCAGGGTCCGCTGGCCCTGTTCAAGGCAAGCCCTAAAGAGCTTGTTCCCTGCGCGCTTGTCGGTATCGTCGGTCTGGCCGCCGCCAACACCTGTTATTACGAGTGCATGGGCGAGGTGGGCATGTCCACGGCCTCGGTGCTGCTCTACACCTCACCGGTGTTTGGCGTCATGCTCGGCCGCGTGCTTTATCGCGAGGACGTGACCCCCAACAAGCTCGTTGCCATTGTCTTTAACATCGTTGGCTGCGTGCTTGCAGTGACCAATGGCGACCTTTCCGGTTTTCATTTTTCGGTTTGGGGCGTCATGTCGGGCGTGATTGCAGGCCTTTGCGGTGCGTCGCTCGCGGTGTTTAGCCGGATAGCAACCAAGACGGTCCACCCGCTTGCTGTCACGTTTTGGGGCTTTGTATTTGGCGGTGCGGTTATGGCAGCTATCGCGGCTCCGTGGCCAGATGTCGCCGCGGCAATGTCGCCACAGCTGCTGCTGTTGTTCCTTGGCTTTGGACTCATCCCCACAGCCGTGGCTTACATCTTATATATGCAGGGTCTGTCCATGGGGCTCGAGACATCGAAAGTTCCCGTCGTAATGTCATTCGAGACGGTCGTCACCGTACTGGTGGGCATTGGTGTCTACGCCGAGCCCGCCGGCGCGATTAAAGTCCTGGGCATCGTGCTGGTGCTCGCGTCCATCCTGATTATGAACACCGACTTCTCCAAGCTGCGCAACAGTGTGTTTGTCGGTCATGTCATTGAGAGCATGACCTTTAAGCCCAACGCGTGGTGGACGGAGAAATCTCAGGACATGGATCTGTTTAAGGAGCGCACGGGCATTGCGCTGGAGCCCACCGTGCAGGAAAGCCCCTGGTACTTCGTGCGATAGGGGATTGTGCGCAGGGTCTGACCTGGGGTTATCCAGCTAGCGCCGGCCTACCCAGCCAAACGTTTCGAGTACGTTAAACCCGTCAACGGTCGATTTTCACCCGCGAACGGTCTTTATACTAATTAGCAATATAAGCAAAGTATAAGACGTTATAATGACCATAACGAAAAGGAGGAGGCAAGATGAATCAGATCATTCTCGCATCTCATGGCGGCCTGGCCGCAGGCGCCAAAGACACGCTCGAGATGGTTCTCGGCGACGTGTCGAACGTCCACGTCGTGTCGCTTGCTCGTGACGACAAGGAGCCCATCACCAATAAGGTTGAGGCTATGATCGCCACGTTCAACGCGGACGACACCGTCTATGTGCTGACCGATATGCTCGGCAGCTCGGTCAACAACAACATGGTCGAGCTTTCCAAGAACGGCACGAAGTTCACGGTTGTCAGCGGTTTCAACATCCCGTTGGCACTGACGCTCGCTATGAGCCCCGCCCCCATCAAGGGTGCCGAGCTCGCGGCCCTCATCAACGAGGCCCGCACCGGTCTGACCAACCCCAACGCACCGGTCGAGGCTGCCGCGGCTCCCGCCAAGAAGGCCAAGGCGTCCCGTCACAGCTCCGGTCCCGCCAAGATCGTCCTCGCACGTCTTGATTACCGTCTGCTGCACGGCCAGGTCGTCTTTACCTGGACCACCAAGGTTCAGGCCGAGCGCATCATCGTCGTCGACAACGCCGCCGCCAACGATGACATCAAGAAGGGCGCTCTTAAGCTGGCCAAGCCCCAGGGCGTGCGCCTGAACGTCTTCACCGTCGAGCGTGCCCTCGCCAAGATGGACAAGCTCAACACCCTCGGCGAGCGCGTCATGTTCGTCTTTGGCAACACTGCCGAGATGCTGCAGTTCTGCCAGGGCTACAAGCTCGACGCCATCAACCTGGGCGCCACCGCCAACCACGACGGTGCCGATCAGGTCGGCGGCAAGGACAGCTCCGTCTTTCTCGACGCCACCCAGAAGGCCGACGTCAATCAGCTGCTCGACATGGGCATCAAGCTCTATGTTCAGCAGACCCCTACGTATCAGAGCGTCGACATCGACGCCAAGCTGTAATCAACCAGGCTTTTGCCTGACTGAAAGGAGAAGGGTATGAATACGTTCATCAGTGCGGTGCTCGTCGGCCTCGTCGGCGTGTTCTGCATGTGGGACTCCCGCCTGCTCGGTCGTCTTAACTTCGAGCAGCCCCTCGTTGGCGCTACGCTCGTCGGTCTGCTGCTGGGCGATGTGCCCACCGGCCTTGCCGTCGGTGCCGCCGTCGAGCTCGTGTCCATGGGCCTGGTGCAGGTCGGCGCCGCCGTTCCGCCCGATATGGTCCTGGGCGGCATCGTGGCCGCTGCCTTTGCGTGCCTGACCGATGCTTCCGCCGAGACCGCCATGACGATCGCCATCCCGGTCGCCGTCCTGGGTCAGCTTCTCGGCATCGTGTTCCGTTCCATCATCGCCGCCCTTACCCATGTGGCAGATAGCGCGATCGATAACGGAAAGTTCAAGACCGCCTACCGCATGCACATCTGCGCCGGCTCCGGTCTGTACGCCGTCATGTACTTCCTGCCGATCTTCCTCGCCGTCTTTGTTGGCACCGACCTGGTTCAGGCCATCGTCAACATGGTTCCCGAGTGGCTGTCCACTGGTCTTAACGTTTCGACCAAGATCATGACCGCCTACGGCTTGGCCCTGCTGCTCACCATGATGATCAAGAAGGGTATGACTCCGTTCCTGTTCATCGGTTTCCTGCTCGCCGCTTACCTCAACCTGTCCGTCATCGCGGTCGCTCTGATCGGTGTATGCCTGGCTGTCGTCTTCATGGGCTTCAAGTTCAACGGTTCCCATGCAGCCGCCGGTGTCGATTCCGACTACGATCCGCTCGAAGACGACGAAGACTAAGGAGGAACACACTATGGCAACCGCAACCAAGGACGTGTCCCTGAACAAGAAGGTCAGCCAGTTCTTCTGGCGCTCCTGGGCCATCCAGGCCTCTTGGAACTACGAGCGTCAGATGAACATGGGCTTCCTCTACGGCATGGTTCCCACGCTCGACCGCCTCTATCCGGACGAGTCCGACCCCAAGCAGCTCGCTGCTAAGAAAGAGGCTTACCACCGTCACATGGCGTTCTACAACTGCACCCCGCAGACGAGCGCCTTTATCCTGGGCCTCACCGCCTCCATGGAGGAGGAGTACGCTAAGGATCCCGAGAACTTCGATCCCGATTCGATCAACGCGGTCAAGACCTCCCTCATGGGTCCGCTTTCCGGCATCGGTGACTCCTTCTTCCAGGGCACCATCCGCGTTATCGCCTTTGGCCTGGGCGTTCAGCTGGCTCAGCAGGGCTCCATCATGGGCCCGATCCTGGCCATGCTCATCTCCATCGTCCCCTCTGTGCTGATTACTTGGTTCGCCGCCAAGATGGGCTATCAGGGCGGCCACGAGTACCTGAGCAAGCTTCAGGGCGGCGACCTCATGGAGAAGCTCATGTATGTCTGCGGCATCGTGGGTCTTATGTCCGTGGGCGGCATGATCGCCACGCTGATCGGCGCCACCACCCCGCTGCAGTTCGCTGAGGGCACCGTCGTTATCCAGGACATCCTGGACGGCATGATGCCCCAGATGATCTCCCTTGGCCTCACCGGCCTTATGTACTGGCTCATCAAGAAGAACGTCAACACCGGTTGGCTTCTCGTGATCGCCATCGTGGGCGGCATCGCCCTCTCCGCGGCCGGCATTCTGGCCTAGTCGCGACCAAGCGCCTAACCGCTTTCCCCCGGGGGCCTGCCTGGCATCCCATACCCCAGGCAGGCTTCCATCCCCAAAATGCGACAATGGGACAGTCCCCTTGTCGCATCCTCAACGGACCGGCGACTCGGTCCAAACCACGGTAACCCTGCGAGCGCCCGGCAATGTGGCGCCGCAAAATCGAAAGGAATGTGTCAGATGTACGAGATCGACCTTAACCTCCCTAAGCAGATCGTCGCTGACGTCCTGTCCAACCACGAGATCCACAGTGTCGCCTTCGTCGGCTGCGGTGCTTCCATGTCCGACCTGTACCCCGCCAAGTACTTCCTGGCCAACAACACGGACAAGCTGAACGTTCAGATCTTCACCGCTAACGAGTTCAACTACGACACGCCTTCCTGGGTCAACGAGCACACCTTCGTGATCACCTGCTCCCTCGGTGGCTCCACGCCCGAGACCGTCGAGGCCAACAAGACCGCCAAGAAGCACAACTGCCCGGTCGTCTCCCTCACCAACAAGGCTGGCTCCGCTCTGACCGTCGACGCTGACTACGTCATCGTTCACGGCTTCCACGCCAACTTCGCTGCCAAGTGCGAGAAGCCCGGCTATGCCATCGCTCTTGCTCTCGAGATCCTTCAGCAGACCGAGGGCTATGACAAGTACGACGACATGATCACCGGCCTCACCAACGTCTTCGATCTCTGCGAGAACGCTGCTCAGTCCTGCAAGAAGCTCGCCAAGAAGTTCGCTGAGGACTTCAAGGACGACAAGATGATTTACTTCATGGCCTCTGGTGCCTCCGAGAAGATGGCTTACTCTCACGCCGCCTTCCTGTTCACCGAGATGCAGTGGATCGACGCCGCCGCCTACAACACCGGCGAGTACTTCCACGGCCCGTTCGAGGTTTCCACCGAGGGTAAGCCCTACGTCTTCTTCATGTCCGATGGCGCTACCCGTCCGATGGACGCCCGCGCCCTCACCTTCCTTGAGCGCATGGGCGCCAAGGTCGCTCTGATCGACTCCAAGGACTACGGCCTGGCTGACGCCGTGCCCGCGAGCGTCGTCACCTACTTCAACCCGCTGCTGCACCTCGCCGTTATGCGCGAGTACGGCAACCAGATCGCCGAGGCCCGTCAGCACCCGCTGACCATGCGCCGCTACATGTGGAAGCTTTCCTACTAATCACAAGTAAGTAGACCTTACGGGTTGATTGAGAGGGGATGGGGTTTGCGCCCCGTCCCCTTTTTTGCTCTGGGGAGGGCGTGTCTGTCGCGTCGCAAATCCCAGATAAAACCTACCAAAATAAACCTGTCCCTTTTTGGCAGGTGGGAGGAGATGCGTATGATCAAGGCAGTGCTGTTTGACATGGACGGCGTGCTGGTCGATACCGAGTGGTTCTACAACCGTCGTCGCGTGGCGTTTATGGAAGAGAAGGGCTTTCACTTTGACGAGATCCCCGATCTTTCGGGGTCTAACGAGCCCGCCATTTGGAAGTCGCTGGTACCTGACGATGTTGAGCTGCGCGAGCGCCTGCGCGTGGAGTACAAGCAGGTCTATAGCCCGGACCATCCCGTTCCGTATGCCGAGCTGCTCAACGAGCAGACGGAGCCGGTGATGCGCGCACTGCACGAGCGCGGCGTGAAGTGTGCCATCGCGAGCTCGTCCTATCGCGAGTTGATCGACGAGCTGGTGGAGATTGCCGGTATCCCCGACGTGCTGGACTACACCATCAGCGGTCACGAGTGCAGTGCGTTTAAGCCCGACCCCGAGATCTACCTGCGTGCCATGGAGGCACTGGGGGTGGAGCCTGCCGAGTGCCTGGTTATCGAGGATTCGCCTTTGGGCATCGAGGCTGGTAAGCGCTCCGGCGCCCGCGTCCTGGCGCTGCGTCCGCACGAGGGTGTCAACCTCGATCAATCGCGAGCCGATGCCGTTATCGATAATCTGACCGACATTTTGGCCGCTTTGTAGCGTCAATCCGCCGCGAGAAGCACTGATTCACGTGTCTTTTGCTGCGGATTGGCTTAATTTGTCATCTATTTGGATCCGTTTGGCTTCGATTCGAACTAAGTGAGTAGACTTTTTGGCGCAGGTCGAGCACAAGGCGTATCTGCCTTAGTAAAACCGCAGGTCACAGAGGTGACAGTTTTTGGTGTGCTCGGCAGGTCACGAAAAGTCTACTCACTTGGAATTTGGGCCATTGGTCGCGGGCTTGCTTTTCCCGTTTTGGTTGTCGAGAGAGGGTGAATTGAAGCGCCCCCGCACGCTCCATGCTACAATCGCGGGCATGCCCCACAACTATATCTGCCTTCGAAAGGAGCCTCCGTGGCGAACGCCATCGAACAGCTCACGGACCGCGTGCTCGTGCTCGGCCGCCTTACCATCGTCCGCCGCGCTATTACCGCCGTGGCGGTCACAATTTCTGCCGTCCTCCAGACATTTCTGATCCAGGCGTTCATTCAGCCCGCCGACCTGCTCCCGAGCGGTCTCACCGGCGTCGCGGTCCTACTCGATCGCGTTACCTCGCTGGGCGGCGTTCATATCGACATCTCGCTCGGCATGCTCGCGCTCAACATCCCCGTGGCGCTCCTATGCTGGAGCGGCATTAGCAAGCGCTTCGTCATCTTCTCGATGATGCAGGTCGTGCTCTCGTCGCTGTTTCTCAACGTCTTTCACTTCGCGCCGTTTTTGGGCGACAAGATCATGCTCATCATTTTTGGCGGCGTGGTCTCGGGTCTGGGCGCCGCCATCGCGCTTAAGTCCGGCGCATCCACCGGCGGCACCGATTTTATCGCGTTGTGGGTTTCCAACCACACGGGCAAGACCATCTGGGGCGTCATCTTTGGTTTCAACTGCTTTATCCTGGCGATCTTTGGCTTTATGTTTGGCTGGGACAACGCGGCGTACTCCATCGTGTTCCAGTTTATTTCGACCAAGACCATCGACAGTTTCTATCGTCGCTACGACCGTGTGACGTTGCAGATCACGACGCGCAAGGCAGACGAAGTCATGACCGCCTATGTTGACCATTTTCAGCACGGTATTAGCTGCGCCGAGGTCATCGGCGGATACAGCCGCGAAAAGATGTATTTGCTGCACGCCGTTGTCTCGACCTATGAGAGCCAGGACATTATCAAGCTAGTGTGCGACATTGATCCCGGCGCCGTGATCAATGTGTTCCACACGCTCAACTTTGTGGGCGGCTGGTGGGGCGGTCATGTCGACGAACCCATGCCCACGGCCGTACCCGATCCCGACAAGCCCGCGCGCATGGCCAGCAGGCAGGCGCGCCTCAGCGAGCAGGACAGCCTACAGCAGGACGACGGAAAGTAGGGTATTGGCATTTGCCGGTCCTGCGCAACCCATCCGAACGAGCCCCTCGAAAGCCCCGTTGCTTTCGAGGGGCTCTCGTTTGCCCAGATAAAACCTACCAAAATGAAGCTGTCGCTTTTTGGTAGGGAGGGTGTATCGTTTTATCAATATGAGGTAACATGAAACTAGACGTTATATATGTATTAGTTATTTCGATATTTCGATAAGAGTGATCAGATATGCCCGCGCCCAAAAATGCACCGCTTTACCAGCAGATTTACGACGAAATCAAGGATGCGATCGAGAAAGGTGTTTATGCACCCAAGGAGCGTATTCCGTCCGAGCTTGAGCTAGCCGAGCAGTACGAGGTGAGCCGCATCACGGTGCGCCGAGCCGTCGAGGAGCTGTGCTCCGATGGCTACCTGGTTAAGCAGCAGGGCCGTGGCACCTTTGTCTCCACGCCGCACATCAACCGCCAGTTTCACGCCTCGACGCTGCAGACGTTTACCACGCTGTGTGCCAACAACGGCATGAAGGCCGGTGCGCATGTGGTCGATCGCCAGATTGTTCCGGCGCGCCAAAACGAGATGGAGTTCTTTGGCCTGCAGAAGGATGCACTGCTGCTGCATATCAAGCGCGTGCGTACGGCCGACGGCGAGCCCATCTTTGAGGAGAACATCTTTGTGCCGTTTGACGCCTACCGTGAGCTTTTGACGGCCGATCTTGAGGACAAGTCGATTTTTGCCGAGGTCGAGCGTGTTGGCGGAACGCCGATTGTCTCGGTTGGCTACCGTACGGTCGAGGCCGTTCGAGCTAACGCCGAGCAGGCGGCCGAGCTGGGCATTGCTCCGCACGATCCGCTGCTCAACCTGCGTGCCGGCTTTACCGGTCCCGATGACGAGCCGGTTTTGATGGGTAAGCAGTACTACGTGGGATCGCGCTACGTTATGGTCATGTAAGTTACGCGGTTTTACCAAACCGCGTAACGGCTCGACGCTGCAAACGCCCCTAAGCGGCAATCTGACGTTCAATCGTCGGTCGCGTACCCAAAGTACGCTTCCCTCCTCTTTCACGTCACCTTGCTCGCTTAGGGGCGTTTTCGCTGACTTATGCTCAACCAGCGACGTTTGCGCGCTTGTCAAGAGATTAGCCGTTGGGAAAGTGTCCAAAAATCCCACGCTCGTTCCTTTTGGATTGCGTTGCCCGTGGCCGACGGCCGTGCGGCACCGGTCCGCGTGGCGGCGTATAATCGGCGGCAGATGACTTGGACGTTAGGAAACCATGACCGATAGCATGCAGCAGATGGCGCTCGACACGCTCGGCGCCTATTTTGGCTACACCTCGTTTCGCCCGGGGCAGGACCGCATGGTGGATGCGATTCTTGCAGGCCGCGATGCGCTGGGTGTTATGCCCACGGGCGCCGGCAAGTCCATTTGCTACCAGGTGCCCGCGCTCATGCTGCCCGGCATCACCTTTGTGGTGAGTCCGCTGCTGTCGCTTATGGAGGACCAGACCCGTGCGTTGCTCGCGGCGGGTGCGCGACCTAGCTATCTCAACTCCAGCCTTACCCCGGCCCAGCAAAACACCGTGCTCAAGCGGGCGCGTGAGGGCCGCTACCAGCTTATGTACGTGGCGCCCGAGCGCCTGCTCGAGCCGCGCTTTTTAGCCTTTGCGCAGGAGGCCGCGGTGGACGGCGGCATTGGCGTGCCGCTCGTGGCCATTGACGAGGCCCACTGCGTGAGCCAATGGGGCCAGGATTTCCGCCCCGCCTACCTGCAGATTCGCGAGTTTATCGGTTCGTTGCCGCGGCGTCCGATCGTGGCGGCCTTTACCGCCACGGCGACCGAGCGCGTGCGTGCGGACATTCAGCAGATGCTCGGCCTGCAAAACCCCGCGACCGTGGTGACGGGTTTTGATCGCAAGAACCTCTACTTTGGTTGCGAGGAGATGGGCGACAAGGCCAAGACCGCGTGGGTGCGCGACTATGTGATCGCGCATTCGAGCGAGAGCGGCATCGTGTATTGCTCGACCCGCAAGACGGTCGATGCGCTGGCCGCGGAGCTTGCCGAGGCACTGGG
Source organism: Collinsella aerofaciens (assembly GCA_048184855.1). GTDB lineage: Bacteria > Actinomycetota > Coriobacteriia > Coriobacteriales > Coriobacteriaceae > Collinsella > Collinsella aerofaciens_CA. The sequence continues at coordinate 7,566 of DBEYYU010000017.1, read as the reverse complement.
CCCCAGCGGCATTCGTGTGGGGCGCTACCATGCCGGCATGGGCAACGACGCCCGCCGCCAGAGCCAGCGTGCCTTTATCGACGACGACATCCAGGTGATGGTTGCCACCAACGCCTTTGGCATGGGCATCGACAAGCCCAACGTGCGTTACGTGATTCACAACAACGTGCCCGAGAGCATCGAGGCTTACTACCAAGAGGCGGGCCGCGCCGGCCGAGATGGCGACCCGGCCAGCTGCCATCTGCTGTGGAACGGCAACGATTTCCGTATGCGCCGCTTTTTGATCGACCGTGGCGATGCGGCCGACGAGGCGCTTGACGACGAGCAGCGCGCGTGGGCGCTCCAGAACCGTTATCGCCTGCTCAGCCAGATGGAGGGCTACTGCAATACCACCGGCTGTCTGCGCGAATACATGCTGCGCTACTTTGGTGACGAGGCCGCGGCCGAGCATGCGGCTGCGGCCGGTGCGGGCAGCGCCGCCACGGACGATGCCGAGGGCTGCGGCAACTGCAGCAACTGCCTCACGAAGTTCGAGGTCGAGGACGTCACCGATATGGCCCGCGCCGCCGTGCGCCATGTGGCCACGCGTCCCATGCGCTTTGGCAAGTCGCTGATCGCCGACGTGCTCCACGGCGGCAACACCGAGCGCATTCGCCAGATGCATCTGGACGAGGACCGCGGCTACGGTGAGCTGTCGAGCGAATCGGTCGGGCGCATCAAGGACATCATCGGGCAGCTGTGCGGTCGCGGTTATTTGGCCACCTCGCAGGGGCAGTACCCGGTCGTGGGACTGGGTCCGCGTGCCGGCGAGGTCGAGGACGAGGCGTTCGCCTTTACCGTTAAGCGCCGCGCGTCCAAGCGCAAGGCCTCGGCCCGCGCCCGCCGCGCCGTCGATCTGCTGCGCGAGGAGGCCGAGCTGGATCAGCGCCCGCGCGTTGGCGACGATGCCGAGCTGTTCGAGCGCCTGCGTGCCCTCCGCAAGGAGATCTCGACCGAGCTGGAGATGGCGCCGTATATGGTCTTTTCCGACAAGGCCCTGCGCGGCCTGTGCCGCCTGCGTCCGCAGACGCGCGAGGAGCTGATCCAGGTCAACGGCATTGGCGAGAAAAAAGCCGACGCCTTTGGCGAGCAGTTTATGGCGGCGATTGAAGAATTTGAGTCCGAGCATGCGCGGGATGGAGTGTAACGATGGCATTCGACGATAAAACCGACCGCACTGACGTACCCGCCGTGCCGCTGTACCAGCAGGTCATGGACGACCTAAAGGGCGAGATCGCGCGCGGCGTGTACCCCGCCGGCTCGCGCATCCCTGCCGAGATGGAGCTCGCGAAGTCCTACGGCGTGGGGCGCATCACCGTGCGCCGTGCCATCGAGGAGCTGTCGCGCGCGGGGTATCTCAACCGCCAGCAGGGGAGGGGCACGTTTGTGTGCGCCCCCAAGCTCAAGCGCAAGATTCGCCAGAAGGGTGACGTCCAGAGCTTTACTGAGGGTTGTGCTGCCAACGACATGGTGCCGGGTGCGCGTCTGGTGTCGCGCACGGTGGTCGCGGCGACGCACGAGGATGCGGCGTTCTTTGGCGTGGAGCCCGGCTGCGAGCTTATCGTGGTCGAGCGCGTGCGCACGGCCGACGGCATCCCCGTCATGCTCGAGAACAACGCCTTTGTGCTCGCCGACCATCCCTACCTGCAGACGCTGGCCGACGAGGACCTCACCGATAACTCAATCTTTGCGCTCGTTGCCGAGCATTCGGGTCGCGCGCCGCTCAAGTCCGACCCCTGCACCGTGGAGATTGCGCTTGCCGATGCTCAGACGGCCCCGCTGCTGGAGGTGCCGGTCGGCGAGCCGCTCTTCTATATGGAGGCCTACTTTACCGACGCCGGCGGGCGCCCTCTACTGCTCGGCCGCCAAAAGATCGTGGGCTCGCGCTACGTCTTCGACATCTAACGTCCACAGATAGAACAACATAGAACAAATTTGCCGAGATGACTTCACGGGCGTTGTTGCACGTGCTATAAATAGGACAACATAGAACGACAGCAGGTACGAGCTGTCGTCGTTCAAAGCCGCCCCACAAGGAGGAGCATCAGCATGAACGCACACGATCTGGTTCAGGAAATCATCGAGCGCAAGGGCAAGGTCGAGAACGTCTTTTGGATCGCCTGTGGCGGTTCGATGATCGACCTCATGCCGGCTAACGAACTGCTCAAGCGCGAGGCCACCACGTTTACCTCGACGGTCTATACGGCGCGCGAGTTTTGCCTGATGGCTCCCAAGAGTCTTGGCGAGAAGTCGCTCGTCATCGCCTGCAGCCACAGCGGCAACACGCAAGAGGTCGTTGACGGCTGCGAGATGGCGCTGGCCGCCGGTGCCGAAGTCGTTGCCCTCACCGACTGCGAGGGCTCAAAGATCGACAACGGCAAGTGGACTACCTGGGTCTATCCGTGGGGTGAGGGTGTGTCGCAGGCTGAGGTGCCGCAGGGCATCGGCGCTCTGATCGCCGCCGAGTTGCTCGACCAGCAGGAAGGCTACGAGGCACTCGCCGACATGTATGAGGGCCTCAAGCAGATGGATGCGCTGCTGCCCGCCGCCCGTGAGAAGGTCAACGCCGAGCTGGGCGCCCGCTTTGCCGAGCTCTGCCAGCAGCACAAGTTCTTCTATATCCTGGGCTCCGGCCCCAACTTTAGCCAGACCTACGCTATGGCCATCTGCTCGCTCATGGAGATGCAGTGGCAGCACTGCTGCTACATCCACTCCGGCGAGTATTTCCACGGTCCTTTCGAGGCTACCGAGCCCGGCGTGTTCTACTTTGTGCAGCTCGGATCGGGCGAGTGCCGCCCCATGGAGGAGCGCGCGCTGGCGTTCCTCAACACGCACACCGACACGATCATGGTGCTCGACGCGCTCGAGTATGGCGTAGGCGACGTGCCCGCCAGCGTGCGTTCGTACCTGGAGCCGATCTTCTTCTACAACATGAGCTGCGAGCTGCGCGCCGCCCGCGGCAAGGTGTTTGACCACAGCCCCGAGGTTCGTCGCTACATGGGCATCGAGCAGTACTAGGTAACGGGAAAAGCATTCACCTTCGATTCGCAAGCGAACAGCGTGCGTAAAAAGCGGGCCGCGCCGGTGGGTTTCCGGCGCGGCCCGCTTAGTATCGCGCATAGATTCGCAAGGTTGCGGCAGCCAGCGGCTTACTTGGCGTCGTAGGCCTCGGTATCCCACCAGTCGAGCTGGGCGATGTTGTCGCGGATGTGCTGGCAGCTCTTGTGGAAGCCCTCGAGCTCGTGCTCGGAAAGGTCGAGTGTGTAGACCTCCTCGACGCCCTCGGCACCGATCACGCACGGCAGGGAGGTAAAGATACCCTCCTCGCCATACTGGCCGGTCATAAGCGTAGAGGCCGAAAGCACGGCGTGCTCGTTGTGCAGCACGGCGGCGCAGACGCGCGCGGCGGAGTTGGCAACGGCGTACTCGGTGCACTGCTTGCCCTGGTAGGTCACATAGCCGCCCTTGCGTGCAAGCTCCTCGACCTCCATGTGGTCGAAGGCGTACTTGTCGGGGTTCTCGGCCTGAAGCTCGTTGAGGTTTTTGCCAGCGATGGTTGCGGCCTTAAAGGCAGCAAGCTGGCTAAAGCCGTGCTCGCCGATCATGTAGGCGTCGATGGACTTGGGGCTCACGCCGACCTTCTTGGAGATCTCGGTGCGCAAGCGGGCGGAGTCCAGACCGCAGCCCGAGCCGATGATCTTCTTGGGATCGTAGCCGGTCAGGTGCCACAGCTCGGTGCACACGACGTCGCAGGGGTTGGAGATGCTCACGAAGATGCCGTCAAAGCCGGCGTCGACGATGCGCTTGGCAAAGGAGCGGGCGGCGTCGGTGGTAAAGAACAGCTCGCCGTCGCGGTTGCCGGCGGCCAGCGCGACCTTGCCGGCAGCGTTGACGATGACGTCGCAGCAGGCAAGCTCCTCGTAGTGGTCGTAGCAGTTGACGATCTTGGTGTTGTACGGGACAAACGAAAGGGAGTCGCGCAGGTCCTGGACCTCGGACGTCACTTTGGCCTCGTTGATATCGCACAGGTACAGCTCATCGGCAATGCCCTGCATGAGCAGGCTGTTGGCGACATGTGCTCCTACGTGGCCCTGGCCGACCACACCGATCTTACGCGTCTGGTACATATACGTATCCTTTCGGCCGAGTTTTTCGCGTCGAACCATTGTAGCGTCCTGCTGCCACTTTGCTAGGCTAAAGCGCCGTAGATTTTTGGACATGCCTTAATCTCTACTTTTGGAGTGATTTGGGCCGCTGACGGCATCGCTGGGCGATGTGCTCGCGCGGATGGGGCCGGTCGTTGTACCATAGCTGCAACTGACTCGTAAGGAGCATCCATGCCCATTCGCATCCCCGACGCCCTCCCTGCCGCCGCGCAGCTCGAGAGCGAGAACATCTTTGTCATGACCGAGTATCGCGCGCTGCACCAAGACATCCGTCCGCTGCGCGTGCTCATCCTCAACCTCATGCCCACCAAGATCGCCACCGAGACGCAGATCATGCGCAAACTCTCCAATACGCCGTTGCAGGTGGAGGTGGACCTGCTGCGCACCAAAACGCACGAGGCCACGCACGTGAGTGCCGGCCACCTGGAGACGTTCTACCGCACGTTCGACGACATCCGCGATATCCACTACGACGGCTTGATCATCACGGGCGCGCCGGTGGAGCAGATGCCGTTCGAGGAGGTCGACTACTGGCCCGAACTCTGCCAGATCATGGATTGGTCCACCACGCACGTGCACTCTACGCTGCACATTTGTTGGGGTGCGCAGGCCGGCCTGTACCATCATTACGGTATCCAGAAGTACGACCTGCCGGCCAAGGCGAGCGGCGTGTTCGAGCATTATCTGGTGAAGCCGCAAAGCCCGCTGGTCCGCGGCTTCGACGACCGTTTCTATGCCGTGCATTCGCGCAACACCGACGTGCGCCGCGAGGACGTGGAGGCTGAGCCGCAGCTTGAGGTCGTGGCCGTGTCCGACGAGGTGGGCCTGTACATCGTCAAGTCGACCGATAGCCGCCGCTTCTTTGTCTTTGGCCATCCCGAGTACGACACCGACACGCTGCGCCTGGAGTACGAGCGCGACGTGAAGCGCGGACTCAACCCTCAGGTGCCGGCGCATTACTTCCCGGGCGACGACCCCACCGCCGAGCCGCGCAACGTCTGGCGCAGCCAGGCTCAGCTGTTCTACACCAACTGGCTCAACTACTACGTCTACCAGACCACGCCCTACGACCTGGCCCGCGCCGGCGAGGAGCACTAGGCTGCGATGGTACTGCTGTAGCCGTGGCTGCTGCCGCGGCTGTTGCTGTGCCGGCGGCGTGACGAGCGTGGATTTTCGGACGGACGAGCGTGGATTTTCGGACGTTTACAAATCGAGCGTGGATAATCTCCCATTTTTGGCCGAGGAACGGGCTCAAAGTGGGAGATTATCCACGCTCATTTTTTAGGTGTGTAGATGCCGATGGCTCGGCTAAGAGACGGTGCGTGAAGAGGCCAAGTCGCATTCGGCGTAGTCTCGTATCTCGACGGGTTTTCTTTCTGATAATCGATGGACACAGGCATCTAAATGTGGAGACAGGGACCTCTCGGTAAGGCTTCTGCCTGCAGATATAAGCCATCAGCCTAAAACGTCCAAAACCGTCAAGCATTTGGTCAGTGCCTGGACAGCATTTGGTTAGACTTCGCATGAAACCGTCTGGTACGTTTGCGCCGTTCCATGAGTTGGGAGGCGACATGGGAAACATGACGGCGAATCAAAGACTTACAAGTCACATTAAAGCATGCGAACAGCAGATGAGTTGCGTGTACGCGCGCACGGCGGCGGAGGCAAAGCAGATTGAGCGGCGGGTGGCGGCGGGAAGTCTAGAGGCGGTCATGCCGGGGCTGTATGCGCGTCCGGAATACTGGTCCGAGCTCAAGTTTCGGCAGCGTTATCTGCATCGAGTGCGGGCCCTTGCGCAAAAGCACCCCGACTGGACATTTTGCTCCTATACGGCGGCTGTTATCTACGGTCTTTCGGTTTCGCATGCCAATTTGACGCACATCCATATCGCCGTGGCACCGGCACAATCAACGACGCCGGGCTCTCAGGTCGTTCGCCATCGTTATGTTCGTCAAACACGGGCCACCCAGATGGACATTGCCGTGACCGATATCGATCAAACGATTACGGATTGCCTGGTCGATGCATCGTTTGTCGAGGGCTTGATCATTGCGGACTCGGCGCTCCATGAGCAGCTTTTGTCGAAGGAACATCTCGTTGAGACGGTCGACAAGCTTGGCCTGAATCGACGCGGTGTTGTGACGGCGCGAAGTGTTGCACGGTGTGCCGACGGCCTGTCGGAAAGCGGTGGCGAGTCCAAGGCGCGCGCCCTGATGATCGAGCGCGGCTGGCAGACGCCGGAGCTGCAAATTGAGCTGTTCGACCCGGTTGAGCCGGGACGGCCGTATCGCGTCGACTACTTGTGGCGCGTGGGAGATCGGCTGATCATCGGGGAATTTGACGGATTCGTTAAAAGCGAGAAGGCGGCGGAGGAGGGCAAGCTCGCAAAGGCGCAGTTTGATGAGCGCCAGCGCGAGTCGAGGCTTTCGCTGCTTGATAACTGCAAGATTGTGCGCTTGTGCTGGGATGATCTGAGGGATCCGGGAAAGCTTGATCGCAAGCTCAAAGTTGCCGGCGTGCCGCGTGCGTGCTGAGGCGGTTGCAGGGCGTTGAGTCGCACGAGCGTGGAAATCCGGACACACGAGCGTGGATAATCGGACGCTTGTTGAATGAGCGTGGATAATCTCCCGTTTTTGGCTCGCAAGGGGGTTCAAAGCGGGAGATTTTCCACGCTCATCGTGCAGGTGCGATGCAACGGCGGTTAGGCGCTGATGATGTGGGGTAGCGGCAGGTCGTGGGCGTCGGTGGGAACGCGGTCGACACGCTGCTCGTCAAAGGCGATGCCGATGATTTGACATGCGGGCGAGAGCATGGACAGGTAGCGGTCATAGCAGCCGCCGCCGTAGCCCAGGCGCGCGCCGGTTTGGTCGAAGGCCACGAGCGGCACAACAATCATGTCGAGTGCTTCGGCAGGCACGATGGGGAAGCGGTCGCTGTCGATGTCCGTGGCCGCGAAGGCCCGCGCGGGGTGGGCGATAAACGGGGCCGCGGACGCATCGTCGGCGGCAACTGCTCGCATGCACATGCGCTGGCCACAAGCTGCGGCATCAATTGCCGAGAACATGCACGGATAGGCTACGCGCCAGCCGCGCGCGGCGGCCGCAGCGGCAAACGCGGCAGGGTCTGCCTCGGAGCCCATTACGGCATAGACTGCAACGGTGTGCGGGGCTGCGGGATCCGAGCTGCCCAGCAACTCAACAAGCCGCGCACAGATAACGGCAGACTTCGCCGCCCGCAAGTCCAAATCAAGAGCATCGCGCCGAGCAATCACTGCCCGCCGCAACTCAGCCTTATCCATCCCAGCTCCCTCTCCCAAACCTACCAAAAAGGGACAGGTTTATTTTGGCAGGTTTTATCTGGG
>DBEYYU010000016.1:0-6748 GCA_048184855.1 Collinsella aerofaciens | reverse complement strand
TTCATGGGAAGGCTCGAGGCCTACCTCGTGTACTATCGTGAGGAGCGGATCAAGAAGTCCCTCGGGTGGCTGAGCCCGATGGAGTACCGCAGGAAGCTTGGATACGCCTAGGCGCGGTCCAAGAAATCGTCCGCACCCCCGATTGCACCCCAATACAGCAGGGCCGAAATCATACCGCCCAGCACAAACGGAATCATGAGGATCGGGTTGAAGATGATGGGTGCGCCAAAGATCGCGGGCTCGGAGATACGGAAGAAGCTCGGCACGATCGATGCCTTGCCAAATGCCTTGAGCTGCTGCGACTTTGCCCTAAACGCGCAGAGCGCCACAAAAGAGAACGTATTGCCCGTGCCGCCGATGAGGTTGATGACCATCGACATGAGTACCGGGTGGAACTCAAGCGGCTGCCCAGCAGCGTAGAGTGAGGCGTTGGCAGCAAAGGCGGCAAGCGTGACCGGGGCGGTGATGGGCATCACGATCATGTTGCCGTGGATGCCAAAGCACCAAAACAGCAGCGTCATGAAGCAGATAAGCAGTGCGCCGGGCACAGAGTCAACTGCGACGGAAAGCGGGGCAGCGAGCAGCTTCTCGATAACCGAGGGGATGGACAGCGTGGGATCGATCATCTGGATCAGCAGGTTGCCACCAAAGAAGATGAGGATGTTGGCGAGCATAGGCACGATGGCGCCAAAGGTTTCGGACAAAAACGGCGGCACGCCATCGGGCATCTTGATGGTGATGCCCTTGGTCTGGCAGAAGCGCGTGACCTCGACGGAGACCAGGGCAACGATGATGGCGGTAAACAGGCCCTGCGCACCCAGATAGGTGCAGGGGACCGCCTGGAGCACGGACTCATCAGCAAGCTGGTAGTAGGACGACGGCGCCGCGGCGATCAGGAACATCACCAGCGAGGTCATACCGGCGTTAAGCTTGGGCATCTTGTAGGTGCCCGCCAGGTTATAGGCGATTGCGAACGTCACGATCACCGACAGTATGCCCATCGTCATGTTGAACGGGATGAGCAGCATGAGCTTATTGGCCGTGGCAAAATCGAGCCAAGGGCCAAAGACGGACCAGAACCCGCCCTGCGCCACCAGGTCGGCCGTGACCGGCGGGTTGGCGATGATCATAAAGACGGCAGAGACCAAGATGAAGCTGATCGCGCTCATAAAGCCCTTTTGCATGGAGGCAAAGTGGCGCTCGGTGCCGCAGAAATTGGCAATAGGGGTCAGTTTTTCCTGAAGCAGGGTCATGAACTTTTCCATGGTCGCCTCCTAGCCCAACAGCGACTGGGCGAGTGCCAGCACGTTGGCGGCGTTGCCCATGCCGTAGTCCTGTGCGGGGATGACCGCGGTCGGCTTACCGCTCCCCTGCTTGACGGTGTTGAGCTGGTAGGACACCTGCGGCCCCAAGAGCAGCACGTCATAATCGGCGCAGGTCTCCTGATACTCGCCGATACCCACCGCATCGATATCGAGCTCGATGCCGTTTTGCTCCGCGTATTTCTCGAGTTTCTTCATCAGAATGCTTGTAGACAGGCCAGCTGCGCAAACAAGAAGGATCTTCATAAGGGATTCCCTTCGCATTGATTGGTTGGATAGTCGCCGCACGCCGTTAGGCGTTCTTGGCTGCAGTGCGCTCATACAGGCAGATCAGCTCCTGCACGAGCTCCTGAGCAAGCATGGAGCACATGAGGTGGTCCTGAGCATGGACCAGCAACACATCCACCGACAGATGCTCGCCCGCCGCCTCGGTCGAAAGCAGCTGCGTTTGGATGTGGTGAGCCTTGATTCCCACATCCTTTGACTGCTTCATGAGTTTGGCGGCAGCGTCAAAATCCCCCGCCTTTGCCTTTTCAAGGGCTTCGAAGGCAAGGCTGCGCGCCTCTCCCGCTGCAGCGACCAGCTGAAACGAAACCATCTCGGTTCCCTGATCGTCCATAACGGTCTCCTCTCCCGTGATGTTTGGTTTGTACTTGAATATTCGAAACGCCTATCTCCCACCCGCAATCCTCGAGGTTTATTGCAGGCAGGCAGGGTTTTCGACAAAAGAAGCCTTAAGCCGTATGCGCTTGCACAAGCGCCATCAGCTCATGCCAGGACCGGCGCTCGCGTAAGCGCTCGACCCCCTGGCGGTCCATAAAGATCTCAGCGAGCAGCGAGCTCAAGATCCGCGTCTCATCGCCGCCCGACCGGGCAAACGACACCATAAAGACGATATCGACCTCATGGCCGTATTCGTCCCAAAGAATGGGATGTTCGAGCAGGCCCACGGTAACAAAGGCCTCGGCGCTCAAAGGATGCATCCCATGGGGCATGGCCACCCCATTGCCAAACGAGGTGGCACTCGCGCTCTCGCGCTCGGCAACCTCTTGGGCAAACTGGGCATCGACACGGCCGCTCTCGACGGCGCGCTCGGAGAGATATCGGAGAACGGCCTGCTTCGACGACGCCTCAACGCGGTTGAAGAACAGGGCACGGCTAAAGAAAGCGCTCAGGGAGTCCGATTGCGCAGCGTCATCACTCAGCACCTTGCGGATAGCGTTGACATCGCTCGTCTCCAAGAAGAAATCGGCCTCGCGGACGGGCACAGGCAACTTGACGTTGAGCGGCACCGTTGTGAACACGTAGTCGATGTGCGAAAAGTCGAGCGTTCCCACGCGGGCGACGTCGCATGTCTCAATCGACTCGATATACATACCAAACTGCTTGCGGTACTGGTGCTCGAGCATACGGGCGCTTCCCGCTCCCGAGGCGCACACGATCAGGATGCGTTTGCGACGCGGCTGGTCGGCTTGCTGCTCGAGGGCCAGGGCAAATGCCATGGCGATGTAGCCGAGCTCCCCATCAGAGGGCTGGCTGCCAAAATGACGCTCGAGTACCTGCGAGGTGCCGGCCGCCATCGAATAGGCCAACGGAAACCTCGTCTTGATATCGGGCAGCATGGGGTTATCCATATGCATGTGATATTCAAGGCGATAACCCAGAGGGCCAATATGCCGAGCAAGGTTCATGCGAAGTTCAAGATCGCTGCTAAAGTCAAACCTAAACTCATCGTTGACCGCACATACCATCTCGGAAGCGATCTCCCACATCTCGTCCGAGATAACGGCCGAGCCCTTCTCGGGCACGCCCGTGCCCCTGCCGAGCAAATGGATTGCGATAAAGGCAACCTCTTCTCGGGGCATGCTCACGCCCAGGGCATCCTTGATGTTTGCGGCAATCTGGAAAGCCGCAGCGTATTCGCGCGTTCCCTCCAGCTTTAAAACGTCCGATTCTGCAGCCGGGACATAGCAGCCCTGCTCGATGCGGCCAAGAGCGATGTAAAGATGCATGATGAGATTGCGGGATGCCAGCGAGCTCACCGTGACGGGCGAGGCAGTCAGGGCATCGTCCACACATGCGGCGATGGCCCGCAGGCGCTCGGCGAGCTCTGCATCGTCGGTGTCGGGCAACACGGGCCTCACCAGTGAGGCCAGACACAGACGCCGTTGCGACTCCCCACCCGCAACGCGGATTCCGTAGCGAGGGCGCTTTTCGAGCATCAAGTCAAATTGGGCGAGTTTCTGCTCTACCAGACGCATGTCATTGGACAGAGTTCGCGCCGAAACGTAGAGTAAATCCGCATACTCCTCAATCGTCACCCACTGGGACCGCATGAGAAGGTCGTTAAGAAGGAAGGACACACGGCCGTCGCGCGTATCAGGAATGCCCGGATGGGCCAGAGCCGCACCGTCTAGCAAGCGAGCAAGCTCATCTGCATGTGCAACATCGATACGATATTGCCCTTTGCTGCCAACGATGCGTGCAACCCCCGCAAGCTTGTCGTTTGCGCGATGGATATAGTTTCTCACGGCGCGCTCGCTTACCTCGAGACGCTTGGCAAGCACCGCGACAGCGACAGGCTGATCGTCCTCGATCATATTTACAAGCTGCTTAACGCGAGCATCCATGTCCTCCTCCTTTCCCTGCGTCTAGTCTAACGCGGTAAAGAATGACACTCCACGTCGCGCTCGTTCCGCCAACGCGGAACAGGTTGCGGGGAGTCCAGCTGAACTTATAGGGAGCACGGAGAGAGGGCCCGAAAGCAATGCGTCGGTGTGAGATGCGCTTTCCGCAGTCATTGGGGACAGATTTAAATTAGTAGTCATTGAGGACGTTCTTGTTTGACTAGTCGTTTAAGAACGTCCCCAATGACTACCCACCCATCGGGGACTAGGTGAATAGCAAAAGCCCCGCAGTCGGAGCGGACTGCGGGGCTCATGAAGAGAGGCTAGTTTGTGGGCGCTTTGCCTGGCGCCCACGAGAGAGGCAACAGAGTAGAGACTACTCGTGAATGCGGGTACCGGAGAGGCCAGCCATGGTCTCGGCGGCCTTGTCCAGAGCGCCGATGATGCAGGTGCGGCCCTTGCGGGAACGGGCGAACTTGATGGCAGCGCGGACCTTGGGCTCCATGGAACCCTTGCCGAACTGGCCCTCGTCGGCCAGGCGCTCGGCCTCGTCGGCGGTGAGGTCCTCGAGCTCCTCCTGGTTGGGCTTGCCAAAGTTGATGGCGACATGCTCAACGGCGGTCAGCAGGAACAGAACGTCGGCGTCGCAGTCCTCGGCCAGCAGCTCGCCGCCCAGGTCCTTGTCGATGACGGCGGGAACGCCCTTGTAGCAGCCCTTGTTCTCGTAGTCGCGGACGACGGGGATGCCGCCGCCACCGCAGGCGATGACGATGAACTCGTTGTCGAGCAGGTTAAGGATGGAGTCAGCCTCGACGATCTTCTTGGGATCGGGGGAAGCGACGACGCGACGCCAGCCGCGGCCGGAATCCTCGACGAAGACCTTGGAGGGATCCTCGGCCATGAACTCCTTGGCCTGCTCCTCGGTGTAGAAGGGGCCGATCGGCTTGGTCGGGTTCTTGAACGCGGGATCGTCGGGATCGCACTCGATCTGGGTGACGACGGTGGCGGCGTGCCAACGCTTATAGCGCTTGTGCATCTCACGGCCGATGCCCTGCTGCAGGTGATAACCAATGTAGCCCTGGGACATGGCGCCGCACTCGGGCAGCGGCATCTCGGGGGTACCGATGGCATCGTGGGCGGCAGCGAAGGCGTTCTGGATCATGCCGACCTGCGGGCCGTTGCCGTGGGTGATGATGATCTCATTGCCCTGCTCGATGAGCCCGAGGAGAGCGTGGGCGGTGTTGCTCACGGCCTCGATCTGCTCGACGGGGTTGTTGCCGAGGGCGTTGCCGCCAAGGGCGACGACAATACGATCGGGCTTGCCAAGAGGCTTAGACATTGCTGGAATCCTTTCTGTAAAAGGCCTACAACCCATTAATAACCCGCGTCCGTGCGATACGCGAGTTTATTAAGGTTTATATTCTCTTTATCGCTCATTTTATTCATTTTGAAAATAGCGGAACGGTGAACGGTCGTTTTTGTCCGCTCAGCGTACAGAACTCCAGCTCAGACATATCTACGTAATTTACGTGCGACTTTATTTAAATGAAGCGAGGATTATGTCGGATTATGCAAACTACATCTCTGCTAAACACAAAACGGACAGCGCAATATCTTACTCGCGCTATACGAGATTCTATGCACTTATAAGTCGAGTATGCACCCCTGCAAAAACAAGGGGCTTTTCATCCAGCAAAAGGAATAAAGAAGCGCTCCGAAAAGGCGGCAACAGCCAAGTCCCCCATCCATCCCCAAAGTGACGCGAGGTTTCGCGGCAAAGCCGCGAAACAGCGAAGGGGACGGAATACCCGGCCAACTACGTCCTTCATCCGCCCACACAATCCGAGGACGTAGTCGTAGCAGGATCTGAGGGCTAACCTTCGCGGACACTCCGCACTGATATCTTCTGTATTGAAGACGTCGATGGTGCACCCGTATACCATTGACGTCGACACCATCAGATGCGGACCGCGCGGTGACCCCACATTCCGCTGGCGCCCACAGGGCTGCCCTCGTTTCCTGACATGTCCCGCGCGGGCCGCGGCGAGCCGAGACCGCCGCATGACCTAATAGGAGCATGGAGCGATACCGCGGACCCGAACAACCGCATTCTATCGCGCCCCGTCAGTGTGCCGTCTGCCCGGTCCAGGCGAGCACGGAAAGAACGGAGCGAGACATGCAAAACGAATCGACACCCGGCGCCCGCGGGCCGGTCTTCTGCGGGGTCGACACCCACGCCGACTCGCACTGGCTGTGCGTCCTGGACTGGAGGGGCCGCAAGGTCCTGTCCCGCCAGTTCCCCGCCGACGCGGCGGGCTACGAGGCGCTCGCCGGGGCGATCGCGGCGGCCGGGGAGCCGGCCTGCGTCGCGATGGAGGGGACGTCGTCCTACGGGGCGGGCCTCACCAGGCACCTCGCGTCGCTTGGGATGCCCGTGCGCGAGGCGCTCTCCCCGGCGAGGATGCAGAGGAGGCGCCCGGGGCAGGGAAAGTGCGACGAGTCGGACGCGGAGAGGGCGGCCCGCGCGGCGATGTCCGGCTCAAGGCTCGGGACCCCCAAGAGCCAGGACGGGTGGGTCGACGGGGTGCGCTGCATGCTCGCGGCGCGCTCCGGGGCGGTGAAGGCGCGGACCTCGGCGATCAACACCGCGAGGTCGCTGTGGATTGGCAACATCTATTTGGACGATTCCGGGAGGGACAGCCCCGCTTCCCTGAACTCGACCGGCGACATGTAGCCCAGCGTCGAGTGGATCCTGAAGTTGTTGTACCAGTGCACGTAGTCCGAGAGCTTGGCCCGTAG
>DBEYYU010000015.1:0-4177 GCA_048184855.1 Collinsella aerofaciens | reverse complement strand
CTTTTTTGAAACCCTTTGAACCCCGCGTCGGCCCCGGCGGCCCGGCGGCATGCGAAGTCGATCGCTAGTTCCGCACGAGCCGGAGAGCACTTATTGTGCTCTCCGTGCGAGCAGGACTGTCCGAGCAGGCGACTTCGCATGCCGCCGGGCAGCCGGGGCCGACGCGGGGTTCAAAGGTTTTCAAAAAAGCGGTCGGCGCGCAGTGTGCCGACCGCCGATATATGGGGTCTGATATTTTCTAACAGTTAGGGCCTCTTACTCGTCAAGGAGATCTTCCGGCATGTCGTTGCCGTCGCCTAGATCGACAGGGGTTTCTTCGGGGGCGGAGCCGTTTTCTATGGCTTCGCCTTCGGGCCTCTCTTTGGCGGCCGTCATGCGGGCCACGGCGCAGATGCGGTCGTTGTCGTCGACGGTCATCATCTTGACGCCCTGGGTGGCGCGGCCGGTCTGGCTGATCTCGTCGGTCTTGACGCGAATGACCGTCGCGCCCTCCGTCACGATGAACAGCTCGTGCTGCGGGCCCACCGTCTTCATGGCCGCGAGGTTACCCTTACGCTCGGTCATTTGAATGGTGTAGACGCCCTGACCGCCGCGATTCTGCTCCGGGTAGTCCGCGACCGGCGTGCGCTTGCCGTAGCCGCGCTCGGTGATGACGAATAGATCGCCGTTGCCGTTAGTGACTTCCATGCCCAGAACGCTCACGCCGTCCTTCAGACCGATACCGCGAACGCCGCTGGTATCGCGGCCGGTGGCGCGCACCTGCTCCTCGGAGAACATGATCGCCTTGCCCGCGGTGGTGGCCAGGATAATCTTGTCGCCCTCGCGCACGCGGCGCACGTTCAGCAGCGCGTCGTCGTCACGCAGGTTGATAGCGATCAGGCCGTCGCGACGGCTGCGGTCATATGCGCTCATCACGGTCTTTTTGACCATGCCGCTCTTGGTGGCAAACATCAGGTACTCGTCGGCCGGGAACTCGCGGCAGCTGATGACGCTCGCGATCTTCTCGCCTTCCTCGAAGGGCAGCAGGTTGACGATCGCGGTACCGCGCGCCTGGCGCGTACCCACCGGCAGCTCGTGCACCTTCAGGCGATAGACCTTGCCCATGCTCGAGAAGAACAGCACGTACTCGTGCGTGGACGCGATGAACATCTCATCGATAACGTCGTCCTCTTTGAGGTTGACGCCCGACACGCCCTTGCCACCGCGCTTCTGGGCACGGTAGGCAGCCACTGGGATACGCTTAACGTAGCCGGTGTGGGTGATGGTCACGACCATATCCTCGTCGGCGATGAGGTCCTCGACATCCAGGTCCTTCTCGACATGGCTGATTTCGGTACGGCGCTTGTCGCCAAACTTCTTGGAGATCTCGCGCATCTCCTCCTTGATGACGCCCAGGATCTTCTCCTCGTGCGCCAGCAGGTCCTCGTAGTAGGCGATGGCGCGGCGCAGGCCGTCCAGCTCTTCTTGGATCTTGTCTCGCTCCAGGCCGGTCAGGCGGCGCAGCTTCATCTCGAGGATGGCCGTGGTCTGCTCGGGCGTAAAGCCAAAGCGCTCGATCAGGCGGCTGCTGGCCTCGGAGTCGGTCTGCGAGGAGCGGATGATGCTGATGACCTCGTCGATATGGTCAAGGGCCATCAGGTAACCCTCGAGGATATGCGCGCGGGCCTGGGCCTTCTTAAGGTCGAAGCGGGTGCGGCGGGTGACGACGTCGACCTGGTGGTCGATGTAGTGCTGCAGCATCTCGCGCAGGCTTAGGCATTTGGGAACGCCGTTGACGAGCGCCAGGTTGTTGGCGCCAAAGGTCGTCTGCAGCGAGGTGTACTTATACAGGTTGTTGAGCACGACCTGCGGAATGACGCCCTTCTTGAGCTCGATTACCAGACGGATGCCCTTCTGGTTGGACTCATCGCGCATATCCGAGATGCCCTCGATGCGCTTGTCGTTGACGAGCTGGGCGATCTTCTCCTGCAGGGTGCCCTTGTTGACCATGTAGGGAATCTCGGTAAAGACCAAGCGGCTGCGGCCGGTCTTGGTGGACTCCACGTGTGCCTTGGCACGCACGGTAATGGAGCCGCGACCGGTCTCGTAGCTCTGCTTAATGCCGGCGCTGCCCATGATGATGGCACCGGTGGGGAAGTCCGGACCGGGCATGATCTGCATGAGCTCGTCGACGGTGGCGTCGGGGTTGTCGATCAGGTAGCAGGTGGCCTCGATCGCCTCGGTGAGGTTATGCGGGGCGATGTTGGTGGCCATGCCGACGGCGATGCCTTGGCTGCCGTTAACCAGCAGGTTGGGGAAGCGCGCAGGCAGCGCCACGGGCTCGGCGAGCGATTCGTCGTAGTTGGGCTGCCAGTCGACGGTATCCTTCTGCAGGTCGCGCAGCAGTTCCATGGCGGGCTTTGCCAGGCGGCTCTCGGTGTAACGCATGGCCGCCGCGCCGTCGCCGTCGATGTTACCGAAGTTGCCGTGACCATCGATGAGCGGCGTGCGCATGGAGAACCACTGCGCCAGGCGAACCATGGCCTCGTAGACCGCGGAGTCACCGTGCGGATGGTACTTACCGATAACTTCGCCGACCGTCCAGGCCGACTTCTTATGTGGGCGGTTGGGGTAGATGCCGCTCTCGTTCATCGCGTACAGGATGCGGCGGTGTACCGGCTTTAAGCCGTCGCGCACGTCCGGCAGGGCGCGCGCCGTGATAACCGACATCGAATACTCGATGAACGACTGCTTCATCTCGCGACCGAACTCCGAAATCTGGAGCTGGCCGCCGTTGATGTCCTCGCCGGCCGAGGCGCCACGATCGACTTCGCCAAAGCTCTCCTCGAGCTCACCGTCGTCGTCCTCTTCCTCATCATCATCGGCATCGGGGTTATAGGCGTCCGGATCGCCGTCCTCGCCCTGCTCAGCACGGGCAAGCAGGCGCTTCAGATCATCGGGCATACCGGCATCGCCGGCCTCGTCTATACCCTCGCTATTGTTGATATCGTCTGCCACGTTACCTCCTCTTAAGCATCAAGGAATCGTGCATCATGTGCGTGTTTTTCAATGTACTCGCGGCGATAGCCGACCTCGGAACCCATCAGCTCGCGCACGGCGCGGTCCGCCACCACGGCGTCTTCGATCGACACACGCTGCAGGATGCGGGTCTTGGGGTCCATCGTCGTCGAGGCGAGCTGCTTGGGGTCCATCTCGCCCAGGCCCTTGTAGCGCTGCACGTCGAACTTCTCGGAACCGCCCATTTCCTCGAGCTCGCGGCTCAGGCTGTTCTCGTCGTAGATATAGCGCTCGATCTTCGTGGAGCGGGTGTTCTTCTTCTTCACGCCGAAGATAGGCGGGCATGCGATGTAGACATAGCCGCGGTTGATGAGCTCGGGCATGTAGCGATAGAAGAACGTGAGCAGCAGGATGCGAATGTGAGCACCGTCAACATCAGCATCGGTCATGATGATGATGCGGTGGTAGCGGGCAGCATCCGCGTTGAAATCCTCACCAATATTCGTACCGATAGCGGTAATGAGCGAAGAAATGGTGTCGGAAGAAAGCGAGCGGTGCAAGCCAGCGCGCTCGACGTTCAGAATCTTACCGCGCAGGGGCATGATGGCCTGATACTTGCGGTCGCGAGCTTGTTTAGCAGACCCACCTGCGGAATCGCCCTCAACAATAAAGATTTCGGAATCGGCAGGATTCTTGCTCGAACAGTCAGCCAACTTTCCCGGCAAGCTGAAAGAATCAAGAACACCCTTACGGCGCGTCATCTCGCGCGCTTTACGAGCAGCCTCACGGGCCTTCAATGCCTGAGAGGCCTTGTTGATGATGCGCTTAGCAGGCGTGGGGTTCTCTTCAAGATACTCAGCCAAGCCCTTAGTTACGGCAGTCTGAACCAAGCCACGAATTTCCGTATTGCCCAGCTTGCCCTTGGTCTGACCCTCGAACTGCGGGTCGCGGAGTTTAACTGAAATAACAGCCGAAAGACCTTCTCGGGTGTCGTCACCAGAAAGGTTGCTGTCCTTTTCTTTCAAGATTCCCTTGCTGCGAGCGTAATCGTTGATGGTACGCGTAACACCCTGCTTGAAGCCGTCGAGATGAGTACCACCGTCGATGGTGTGGATGTTGTTCGCAAACGAGAGCACGCCATTAGAAGAATAGGAAGAGGACCACTGCATTGCCACTTCCA
>DBEYYU010000014.1:0-34454 GCA_048184855.1 Collinsella aerofaciens | reverse complement strand
CTCCAGCCCCAGGATGCGATGAGCCGACATCGAGGTGCCAAACCTTGCCGTCGATGTGGACTCTTGGGCAAGATCAGCCTGTTATCCCCGGAGTACCTTTTATCCGTTGAGCGACGGCCCACCCACTCGGGGCCGCCGGATCACTAGAGCCTGCTTTCGCACCTGCTCGGCTTGTGGGCCTCGCAGTCAAGCCCGCTTGTACTCTTGCATTCAAAAGGACGGTTGCCGACCGTCCCGAGCGGACCTTCGCGCGCCTCCGTTACCCTTTAGGAGGCGACCGCCCCAGTCAAACTGCCCGCCTGGCACGGTCCCCGAGCCGGTTGACGGCCTCGGGTTAGGACGCCGGTCGCGCGAGGGCAGTATTCCAAGGGCGGCTCCCCGGGGGCTGGCGCCTCCGGATCTTAGCCTCCTGCCTATCCTCTACACGCGGGACCAGCGGCCAATGCCAAGCTGCAGTGAAGGTTCACGGGGTCTTTCCGTCCTTCCGCGGGTAAGTCGCATCTTCACGACCAGTGCAATTTCACCGGGTCCATGGTCGAGACAGCGCCCAAGTCGTTGCGCCTTTCGTGCAGGTCGGAACTTACCCGACAAGGAATTTCGCTACCTTAGGACCGTTATAGTTACGGCCGCCGTTTACCGGGGCTTGGCTTCGGGGCTTCGCCGAATCGGCTAACTCCTCCGCGTGACCTTCCGGCACCGGGCAGGCGTCAGACCCTATACGTCGCCTTGCGGCTTCTGCAGAGTCCTGTGTTTTTGGTAAACAGTCGCTTGGGCCTCTCCACTGCGGCCCGCCTCCGCTCCCCGGGCAAGCCGGTTCACGTACGCGCGGGCACCCCTTCTCCCGAAGTTACGGGGCCATTGTGCCGAGTTCCTTGACCATGGTTGACCCGATCGCCTCGGTATGTTCTACCCACCCACCTGTGTCGGTTTGCGGTACGGGCGCGCACGCGCCTGCCTAGGGGTTTTTCTAGGGACCTCGGGCTCACTCGCTTCGCTCAGTCGCTTCGTCCGGAGCCTCGCCCTCCTGCGGACCGGATTTCCCTGGTCCGCGGGCCGCGCTCCATCACGGGGACGTCCAGAACCCCGCCGAGCCACCCCCATCCGTCGCCCCGTCGGTCGTAGCGCCGCGTGCGCGGTGCAGGAATGTCTGCCTGCTGCGCGTCGGCTACGCCTACCGGCCTCGCCTTAGCCCCCGACTGACCCTGGGAGGATTAGCCTTGCCCAGGAAACCTCGGGTTCACGGCGGACGAGTTACTCTCTCGTCTCTCGCTACTCATGCCAGCATTCTCACTCCCATGCGCTCCACCGTCGGTCGCCCTCCGGCTTCTCCGCCCATGGGAAGCTCCCCTACCGATTCTAATGAATTAAAATCCCGCCGCTTCGGTGTCCAGCTTAGCCCCGTGTATTGTCGGCGCATGTCCACTCGACCAGTGAGCTGTTACGCACTCTTTGAATGGATGGCTGCTTCTAAGCCAACATCCTGGTTGTCTGGGCGGACGCACATCCTTTGCCACTCGGCTGGAACTTGGGGACCTTAGCGGGCGGTCCGGGCTGTTTCCCTCTCGAGCACACAGCTTAGCCCACATGCTCTGACTGCCGCGCTCTGGGCCGCCGGCATTCGGAGTTCGGTTGGATTCGGTAGGCGGCGAAGCCCCCTCGTCCATCCGGTGCTCTACCTCCGGCGGTGAACGCGCGACGCTAGCCCTAAAGCTATTTCGGGGAGAACGAGATATCTCCGGGTTTGATTGGCCTTTCACCCCTATCCGCAGGTCATCGCCGCCGTTTTCAACCGACGTGCGTTCGGCCCTCCACGGGGTCTTACCCCCGCTTCAGCCTGCCCACGGATAGCTCACCCGGCTTCGCGTCCGCGGCGCGGGACTCAAGTCGCCCTGTTAAGGCTCGCTTTCGCTCCGGCTCCCTTTCGGTTAACCTCGCCCCGCGCCAGCGACTCGCTGGCTCATTCTACAAAAGGCACGCCGTCACACCATAAAGGTGCTCCGACTGCTCGTGGGCGCACGGTTTCAGGTACTGTTTCACTCCCCTCCCGGGGTGCTTTTCACCTTTCCCTCACGGTACTGGTGCGCTATCGGTCCCAGGGTAGTACTCAGGCTTGGATGGTGGTCCACCCAGGTTCGGACCGGGTTTCACGTGCCCGGCCCTACTCAGGGACCGCGTCGCGCCGTCCGGTCTGGGTTCGCGTACGGGGCTGTCACCCGCTGCGGCCGGCCCTCCCATGCCGTTCCGCTCCCCAGCCGGACCTGCGCCCGGGGGCGGCAGCCCCCGGATGCGCGGCCCTGCAACCCCGTCGGCGGAACCCCTGCCGGGTATGCCCGCTCGACGGTTTGGCCATCGGTCCCCTTTCGCTCGCCGCTACTCGGGGAGTCTCGAGATTGATTTCCTCTCCTCCGGGTACTTAGATGTTTCAGTTCCCCGGGTTGTCCTCCCGGCCCCTATGTGTTCAGTGCCGGGATATCCACACTGCTGTGGATGGGTTCGCCCATTCGGAGACCCCCGGGTCGAAGGATGTGTGCTCCTCGCCGGGGATTATCGCAGCTTGCCGCGTCCTTCATCGGCTCCCTGTGCCAAGGCATCCGCCGTGCGCCCGTGGTATCTTGCGGGACCGCATCGGGCCCGCGGGATATCCACGTGTCGCTAATAAAAATTAATCGATATCATGAATAGCGCTCGTATGTCGCAATTCGGGTATCTCATACCGCGGCACAGTGTCTTCACTGTGCTCGCGATCAGATGCTCCTCACTCATAAATAAGTGAATTCTTCTTGTTTGGATCGGATGAATGATTGCTATCATTCTGTCTGATAAATCGCAGAAAAGAATCGAGTCTGGAAGAAATTGATCTTCCATCTCTCTCCTATCGCTATGCGGCTCTCAAGGTACGCGGGTGCGACCCCGGGGACCGGGTGCTGCGGGGACTTCATCGCGGGCGACATCCACCGGACGGGCTCCTGCCCTCCATTCGAGTTAAAGTTTGTCTCTCTAAGAACTTATCTCCCTAGAAAGGAGGTGATCCAGCCGCACCTTCCGGTACGGCTACCTTGTTACGACTTCACCCCCCTCACCCTCCACACCTTCGGCGCCTCCCCCCTCTCGGTTGGGCCGGCGACTTCGGGTGCAGACGACTCGGGTGGTGTGACGGGCGGTGTGTACAAGGCCCGGGAACGCATTCACCGCGGCATGCTGATCCGCGATTACTAGCAACTCCGACTTCATGGGGGCGGGTTGCAGCCCCCAATCCGAACTGGGGCCGGCTTTCCGGGATCCGCTCCCCCTCGCGGGGTGGCATCCCTCTGTACCGGCCATTGTAGCACGTGTGCAGCCCAGGGCATAAGGGGCATGATGACTTGACGTCGTCCCCGCCCTCCTCCGCCTTGACGGCGGCGGTCCCGCGTGGGTTCCCGGCATCACCCGATGGCAACACGCGGCGGGGGTTGCGCTCGTTGCGGGACTTAACCCAACATCTCACGACACGAGCTGACGACAGCCATGCACCACCTGTATGGGCTCCTCTCGGCCACGGGGTCTCCCCCGCTTCACCCATATGTCAAGCCCTGGTAAGGTTCTTCGCGTTGCTTCGAATTAAGCCACATGCTCCGCTGCTTGTGCGGGCCCCCGTCAATTCCTTTGAGTTTTAGCCTTGCGGCCGTACTCCCCAGGCGGGACGCTTAATGCGTTGGCTGCGGCACGGGGGGATCGTCCCCCCACACCTAGCGTCCATCGTTTACGGCTGGGACTACCAGGGTATCTAATCCTGTTCGCTCCCCCAGCTTTCGCGCCTCAGCGTCGGTCTCGGCCCAGAGGGCCGCCTTCGCCACCGGTGTTCCACCCGATATCTGCGCATTCCACCGCTACACCGGGTGTTCCACCCTCCCCTACCGGACCCAAGCCGCGGAGGTTCCGGGGGCTTCGGGGGGTTGAGCCCCCCGCTTCGACCCCCGGCCTGCCGGGCCGCCTACGCGCGCTTTACGCCCAATGAATCCGGATAACGCTCGCCCCCTACGTATTACCGCGGCTGCTGGCACGTAGTTAGCCGGGGCTTCTTCTGCAGGTACAGTCTTGACTCTTCCCTGCTGAAAGCGGTTTACGACCCGAAGGCCTCCGTCCCGCACGCGGCGTCGCTGCGTCAGGGTTCCCCCCATTGCGCAAGATTCCCCACTGCTGCCTCCCGTAGGAGTCTGGGCCGTGTCTCAGTCCCAATCTGGCCGGTCGGTCTCTCAACCCGGCTACCCGTTGTCGGCACGGTGGGCCGTCACCCCGCCGTCTACCTGATGGGCCGCGGAGCCATCCCCTCCCGTCGGGGCTTTAGCCGGGGTGCCATGCGGCACCCCGGGGTATCCGGTATTACCCGTCCTTTCGGGCGGCTATCCCGGGGGAGGGGGCAGGTTCTCCACGTGTTACTCAGCCGTTCGCCACTCGCTTCTGCCCGAAGGCAGGTGCCGTTCGACTTGCATGTGTTAGGCGCGCCGCCAGCGTTCATCCTGAGCCAGGATCGAACTCTCCGTCCAAAATATATGGGCTTCGAGCCCGTCCGGTCCTCTCAGTCATTCGCTGATCGGTTCCGTTCGATTCATATGGTTTTAGTATAGGAAAAGGAATTTCTCGGGGCCGCCTCTCGGCGGCCTTGCGAAAAACAAATCCAAGTTAGACCATTTCAAATGGTTCGATGTCTGCCCGGATGCGACACTGAAGTGAGTGTCCATCCTCGCAGTATCCGGTTCTCAAGGTGCACGCCTGCGCTGGTTCCCGGTTCCACCGGGCCGCGCGGCAAGGAGATATATTGCCAGACCGGAGGGGCGCCGTGGGCGGGAATTCCACTCTTCACAAGTCCTACACAATACATCGCTTCCTATATATGTCATAGAAAGGCTGGTGCAGAAATACTGTACGTATCAGATGATGACCCTTCGGTTAAGAGATATATAAAGATCGGTCACCTGTAAGTGTTTATCTACCCGCGCTTTTAGCAATGTAAACCGCGCTTCAGATAAAAAGAGAGAGCGCCGCGCACAACGCGACACTCCCCTAGCGATTCAAGAGAATCTATTAGGCCTCGAGAGCCTTCTTGGCGATGGTAGCCAGCTCGTTGAAGGACTCGATGTCCTCGTAAGCCATCTGAGCCAGGACCTTGCGGTCGAGCTCGATGCCGGCAACCTTCAGGCCGTGCATGAACTGAGAGTAAGAGATGTCGTTCAGACGAGCAGCAGCGTTGATACGAGTGATCCAGAGAGAACGGATCTCGCGCTTCTTATTGCGGCGATCACGATACTGATACTGCAGAGAGTGCTGGACCTGCTCTTTAGCATGCTTGTAAGTACGCGAAGCGGCACCGTAGTAACCCTTCGCACGGTGCATAACGGTACGGCGCTTCTTCTTGGCGGCAACAGCGCGCTTAATACGTGCCATGTTCTATCAACTCCTAGACTGTAAAACGAAAAACGGGAACGCGAACTTAGGCGAGACGCGACTTGATGACCTTGCGGTCGGCAGCGGCGATCTCGGTCTCCTGACGGAAGCCACGCTTACGCTTGGTGGACTTCTTGCTCAGGATGTGGCTCTTGAAAGCCTTGGCGCGCATAAGCTTGCCGGTGCCAGTCTTGCGGAAACGCTTCTTGGTGCCGCTGTGGGACTTCATCTTAGGCATGAAATACTCCTTAATCGGTTACAGAACACTAGTTACTTGGTATCGCTTGCCGCTTTATCCTCATCGAAGGCGCCCTTAATCGGGGCGAGCAGCATAAGCATGTTACGGCCTTCCATCTTAGGCTTAGACTCGACCGTAGCGTAAGGCTTGAGATCCTCGGCGAGACGCTCGAGAACGTTAAGGCCCTGCTCCGGGTGAGCCATCTCACGGCCGCGGAACATGATGGTGATCTTAACGCGTGCGCCCTTCTTGAGGAAACGCAGAACGTGGCCCTTCTTGGTCTCGTAGTCGCCAACGTCGATCTTGGGTCGGAACTTCATTTCCTTGACCTCGACCTTGGACTGGTTCTTACGAGCAGCCTTGGCCTTCATGGCCTGCTGGTACTTGAACTTACCGTAGTCCATGACCTTGCAGACCGGCGGCTCCGCGTTGGGAGCGATCTCGACCAGGTCGAGACCCTGATCGTCGGCGACACGCTGGGCATCGCGGATGGCGAACAGGCCGAGCTGAGAGCCATCGACGCCAATCAAACGGCACGAAGATGCAGTAATCTCGTCGTTGATGCGGGTGTCATCAGACTTAGCTATTTTCCCTACCTCCATTCATAAAAAAATAACCCGGCGCTTCTCAGCAACCAGGTCGTACACATAGAGTTCCTCGATTTGAGGAAGGGAATCTAAGTTGTATGACCAGTCAGCTGCTCATTGGCGCCAAAAGGTGGGAACCCTCGGGTTCCTCTTTAGGGCATTGCGGGAACAACGCCTTGCGAATAATAACACGTACAGCGCGTTATCACATTACGTACACGAAAAAGGGGGCCGCAACCCCCTTGAACGCTCACTTGCATGTATGGTGCCCGAGGCGAGACTCGAAGGGCCTTCGCTTCGCGAAGCCCCGGGCTTCGGGCGCGCGGCGCCCTCGCCACGCTCCGCCACAAACAGGCCACAGGCCTGTTTGCTTAACGCTTCGCGCGCTCACGCGAGTTCGGCACGAAAAAGGGGGCCTTGACCCCCTTGAACGCCCACTTGCATGTATGGTGCCCGAGGCGAGACTCGAACTCGCACGTTGTTGCCAACGGTGGATTTTGAGTCCACTGCGTCTGCCAATTCCGCCACTCGGGCACGTAATGCGTGAGTTAGTTTATCACAGCTTTCTGTTGATTAGTCCGAAAATGGTACTTCGAGCATTTCGATAAGCTCAACCTTGCGCAACATCTCCCGCTTACGACATCCACGTCCGTCAACCGAGGCCTCGCCCATCTGGTTGTCATAGGGGTCCTCGCGCATGCCATCGAAAGCAGGCACAAACTCAGCCTGGAATCGATCGTTGGCCACCATACGCCACGGATCGAGATTGCCAAAGTAGTGACGACGGCGCCACTCCTCCCCCATCCTGCGTGCCGAGGAACCAAACGATACGTCGGCGTTAAGCCAACCGGTCTGGGGTGTGTAGAACTCGGCCCAGTCGTGCGGTCCCACCGAATCGGGCGCAACATATAGGCCGCTCTGCCAACGAGCAGGCACCCCCGCGATGCGGCACATGGTGATAAAAGTGAGCGCCATAACGCCGCAATCGCCGCGGAGCGAATGCGCACAGTCGTCGGCAATAGATCCCAAAAGCAGGTACGGTGGCTGATAGCGATAGTCGATATGCTGTGTCAGGTAATCATAGATAGCACGAGCGCGATCGAGCGGATCCTCGAGCCCGTCAACAACACGCTCCGTCAACTGTCGCAGGTACGGCGTAAACGCAATGTGCGGACGGTCCTCGGAAGTGTCCTCGGGCAGTGGCGTGTCCATGCACGCATGCGATGGGAGCGCGCCACCATAGATATCGCAATAGGCGGCATCGATGTGATAGCGATAGGTCACCGAGAATGAATGTTCCGTCGAAGACGTCCAAGAGGCAGTACGAGCCGAAACGTTTTCAGAGGCAACGGTACCCCCCGACGTCATATCGAGAACCTCGATATGAGACTGTTGACGACAGGCGGCGGCAACGGGTAGCCACGCGCGAACAGCCTCTCCCTCCAGAGCCCCGGGGACAGACACGGATGCCTTGAGCGTGATGACGCGCGTCAACCCGTTTTGCGACTCCATTTCCCTGAGCATCTGGTTA
Organism: Collinsella aerofaciens; assembly: GCA_048184855.1. Taxonomy (GTDB): domain Bacteria; phylum Actinomycetota; class Coriobacteriia; order Coriobacteriales; family Coriobacteriaceae; genus Collinsella; species Collinsella aerofaciens_CA. The sequence continues at coordinate 26,677 of DBEYYU010000014.1, read as the reverse complement.
CGCAGCGCGATGCCGTCCGTAGAATCGGGACGCAGGCCCGGAACCTCCTTGGGGTACACGCGAAGCGAATCAAGGGAGTTATCGAGAACAAACAGCTCGCCATCGATAAAGCGCCAGTCAATACGCTTACGGTCAATCAGATCGTCAAACTGCTCCTCGGTAAACTCAGGCCACTCCTCGCGAATCATCGCAATAGCCCGATCGCGCGACACCGAAAAATGAAGCGGCGTCTCAAGCATGCGATACCGCTCGGCACGAACGCAGGCAGCAAGCGAGGGATCGGGATTCTGCCCCAAAAGACGATCACAAGCCGCAACAGCCTGCGTCAAATATCCGGCATCCTTGAGACGAAGAATCTCGGGCGGCAGTCCAATATCGAGATGACGGAAATCATCACAGCAAACATCAACAGAGCAACCAACAGGACCCTCGTCAATGACCTTCCCATCCGAAGGCAGCACCTTAACAACAGCCATACTAAAACTCCAAGTCACTAGAACGCTTGAAGTCCATTGTAGCGAGATAAAAAAGAAAGCCCCAACAAGGGAGCCATCAACACCGCCGAACGGTAGTCAAAAAAAATGAATTCAGCCCAGTAACCCTGCGGCGTTAAACGAAGGAAGCTCCGTCCCCCGAAACTGTTTCCTTGACGCGACTTCTGGCGAAGCCAGTAGCCATCTTAATTCAGCCCAGTAACCCTGTAGCGAGTTAACGAAGGAGGCCCCGTTCACCCGAAGCTATTCCCATTGCGCGACTTCTGGCAAAGCCAGGTGAGTGCAAGGGAAAAGCGTAGGGTGAACGGGGCCTCCGACGGGAAAGTTAAACCGCTACTTACGCCTTGTTGACGGAGCCAAACTCCTCCATGAGCTCCTTGGTGCGGGCAACGATGTTCTCGCGACCAGGCTTGAGGAGCTTGCGGGGGTCAAAGCCCTTGCCCTGCTGATCCTTGCCAGCCTCGATATACTCGCGAACGCCCTTGGCGAAGACGAGCTGCAGATCGGTGTTGACGTTGATCTTGGAGATACCCAGGGAGATGGCCTTCTTGATCTGATCCTCGGGGATGCCGGTGCCACCGTGCAGGACGAGGGGCAGGTCGCCGGTCTGAGCCTTAATCTCGCCCAGGCGCTCGAAGGAAAGGCCAGCCCAGTCGGCAGGGTACACGCCGTGGATGTTGCCGATACCGCAGGCGAGGAAGTCGACGCCCAGGTCAGCAATCTGCTTGCACTCAGCAGGATCAGCGAGCTCGCCGCTGGAGGTCACGCCGTCCTCGGTGCCGCCGATGCCGCCGACCTCGGCCTCGATGGACATGCCCTTGGAGTGGGCAAGCTCAACGAGCTCCTTGGTGCGGTCGAGGTTAAGCTGGAAGGTCTCCTCGTGAGAGCCGTCATACATGATGGACGTGAAGCCGGCCTCGATGCACTTGAAGCAGTCCTCGTAAGAACCGTGATCGAGGTGAAGGGCGACGGGAACGGTAACGCCCGTGGCCTCGACGGCAGCCTTGACCATGTCGGCGCAGACCTTGAAACCGCCCATCCACTTAGCGGCACCAGCGGTGCACTGAAGGATCAGCGGAGACTTGGCCTCCTCGGCGGCCTGGAGAATAGCCAGGGTCCACTCGAGGTTGTTGGTGTTGAAGGCACCGAGACCGTACTTGCCGGCCTCGGCCTTCTTGAGCATGTCTGCTGCGTTGACGAGCATAAAAGAAACCTCCTGTAAGGTTGCTCCGATAACGCCTGAGATTTTACCACGACATACCCGAGCATAAACGTTCGTTTGTTCACGAATACCATCCGATTGGACAAATTTTGACCGTTTGCCCCACAGAATCGACCCACTGGGGAAAATAGCTTGACGATTGAGCGGTCTTCGTGGTTCGGACGACGGCTTCGAGCCTACATCTGCATAAACGGGTTCTGCATAAGTTCGCGCGCCATCGTGGTCGAATCGCCATGGCCCGTCAAGCAAACGGTATCGGGCGGAAGCATCTTGGCAAGTTTGGAGAGCGAGCGCATAATCGCCGCCTCGTCACCGCCGGAAAGATCGGTACGACCGTGGCTGCCCGGGAAAAGCGTGTCGCCCACAAAGGCGATGTTCCCCCGCTCGGTCGCGGCGAACAGGACGATGCCGCCCGGCGTATGCCCCGGCGTCTCGATCACCTGCAGGCAGACGTCGCCCACCTCGATTGTATCGCCCTCGGCAAGCAAACGCGTCGGCTCACCCGGATCGGGTGTCTCGATACCCCACATGGCGCGCTGCTCCTCGATATTTGCGCGAGGTACCGTCACGTCCTTAGCGCACAACTCATATAGCGCGCTGTCGCCAACGACAGCTCGAACCCCGGCAACCCCGCCAACATGGTCGGCATGACCGTGCGTGCAGACAGAGCCGAGTACGCGCACCTCAGGATGCGCGGTGCGGATATGCTCCACAAGACACTCGCCCTCCCACGCCGGATCGACGATTAAGCACTCGTCATTCGAAATCACGGCGTAACTGTTGGTCTGAATGGGGCCGTTGACGAGCGCCTCAATCGAAGCCGCACCTCGGGGTGTCAGGTCCAAAGTCATATCGCCCATGCGCATACCCTCCTTCTAAAATACGTTCGAGGCACCAAACGATGCCTCGAACGTAACCAATATCTATGATGCTGAGAGGCTCTCGCACCTACACACGGCGCTTGAGCTGAGCTCCGCCTTCGCCGGGCATAAGACGGCGAGCGTCGTAGACCGAATCGACACTGCTGATGGAAGCCAGCAGCGGATCCAGACCACTCGCGTCCGAGATCTCGACCATAAAGCGCAGGGTTGCAATACCCTCGCGGTTGGTCGACGTGGCGGCAGAAAGGATATTGCCGCCCGCATCGCCAATGGCAATGGTGACATCCTTGAGCAGGCCCATACGGTCCAAGCACTCGACCACGATCTCGACCTGGAAGAGGGTGTCGGCAGCGCCGTCCCACTCCACATCGATCATGCGCTCGGGATGTTCCATAAGACCCTTGACGTTGGGGCAGTTGGCGCGATGTACCGAAACGCCACGACCGCGCGTGATGAAGCCGACGATGTCGTCGCCCGTCACGGGGTTGCAGCAATGAGCCAGACGGACCAGCAGGCCGCTGTTGCTCTCGCCCTTGACGATAATGCCGTTACTTGCGCTCTTGCCGCGCTTTTGCGGCTTGCGGTTAGAGCCGCGAGCAGGCTGTTTCACGACCTCGGCGATAGCCTCGGCCTTGGTGAGCTGTTCCTCGGGCTTGGGGTCCAAGATTTGCTCGACCTTATTGCCCACAGCGCGCGGGGCAACCTTGCCGGCGCCGACGGCGGCAAACAGGTCCTCGAGCTGCTTGAAGTTAAACTGCTCCGCTACGGCGTTGAGCGCACGCGTCGAACGCGGCGTAGAAATGCCATAGCCACGCTTCCGCAGGTCCTTGGCCAGCATATCGCGGCCGGCAGCAGCGTCGTCATCCTTGGTCGCAGCGGCAAAATAGCGGCGGATCTTTGACTTGGCGGAAGGCGTCTTAACGATCTTGAGCCAATCACGCGACGGCTTGGAACTCTTGTTAGTCAGGATCTCGACACGGTCACCCGTCTTAATCTCGTGCGTGAGCGGAGCCACCGCACCGTTGATTTTGGCGCCGACGCAATGGTTTCCCACCTCGGTGTGAACGGCATAGGCAAAGTCGAGCGGCGTGGAGCCGGCACGAAGCGCCATGACCTCGCCCTTGGGCGTAAAGACGAAGATCTCCTGATCGAAGAGGTCGACCTTCAGCGAATGCAGGTATTCCTTGGCGTCGGTGATCTCATCAGACGCAGCCCAATCGAGCGAATGCTTGAGCCAGTTGATCTGGTCGTCCAAACGTTGAGCGTCATTGGTCTTGGAAGCAGACGATCCGCCCGACTTCTTGTATAGCCAGTGGGCGGCAATGCCGTACTCGGCCTGCTCATGCATCTCGTAGGTTCGAATCTGAATCTCGAGCGGACGGGCCGTGGGGCCGATGACCGTCGTGTGGAGCGACTGGTAGTTATTGACCTTGGGCATGGCGATATAGTCTTTAAAGCGACCGGGCATGGGGTGCCACAGCGTATGCACCGCGCCGAGCGTGGAGTAGCAATCGCGCACCGAATGCGTGATGACACGCAGTGCCACCAGGTCGTAGATCTCGGAGAATTCCTTGCCCTTGCGCTTCATCTTTTGGTAGATGGACCAATAGTGCTTGGAACGGCCGTTAATCTGGAAGTCCTCCAGGCCAATGCGGTTGAGTTCGTCGGTGAGTGTCTTGATGGTCTCGGCCAGATAGCGCTCACGGACCTCGCGCGACTCCGCCACCATGCGCGCGATGCGCTGGTAGGCGTCGGGTTCAAGGTAGAAGAAGGACAGGTCCTCGAGCTCCCATTTAATGGAGCTCATGCCCAGACGGTCGGCCAGGGGCGCATACACGTCCATGGTCTCGCGAGCCTTAAACAGGCGACGATCCTCGCGCAGGGCTGCCAGCGTTCGCATGTTGTGCAGACGGTCGGCAAGTTTAACGATGATGACGCGGATGTCCTTGGACATGGCGAGGAACATCTTGCGCAGCGTGAGGGCCTGCTTCTCGTCCATGCTGTCGACTTCGATGTTGGTGAGCTTGGTCACGCCATCGACGAGCTCGGCCACCGTATCGCCAAACAGGCCGGAAACATCGGCAAGCGAGGTCTCTGTATCCTCAACGGTATCGTGCAGCAGCGCGGCGCACACCACATCGCAGTCCATCTTGAGATCGGCCAAAATGATGGCAACCTCGACGGGATGGTTAATGTACATCTCGCCCGAGCGGCGCTTTTGGTTGCAGTGCTTCTCGGCGGCAAAGCAGTAGGCCTGCTCCACCTTGGAGAAGTCGTCCTCATTCATATATTTGAGGCACAGGCGCTCCAGCTTGTCGTAGCTGTCCGCCACAATCTCGGGCGGCAGCTCATCGGCATGCTTATAGTGCTCCATCTCCGAAAACGGCTGGAGGGTGGAATCATGGGCGGTACGGGCTGCGGCATCCATCGAGGTCCCCTTCCCCTAGGCCCGCGGTACGATCGGGCGGTTAACTTTGGCTAGCATATCAGAAGCGCACGAATCGAGCGCCCAGCTCCGGAAAGCCGAAAACTCCATGCGCGAGCGCAAGCCCTCCAAATAGCGAATTGACCTACTCAATTGCACGCGGCCGGGGTTTTCGGCCATCGCGATGCGACGGGTGTCGTCAAACCCCGAAACTCGACAAAAACCAAGCTCTTCGAAGATTCCCAGGCCGCTTTCCACCGAACGCTCGTCGACCGGCGTGCGAGCATCGATGGCAAGGCACATCTGTGCGATGTCGATATCGCTCGCGCTAAAGGAATCGTCCCCGGTTTTGCCGCGGTTGGAGCGCCACATGGTCTGCAGCGCGCGATAGAGCGTGACGAGCTCGTCGCGCTCGGGCGCATAGCAGTCGAGTAGGCGCTCGTTAATGCGGGCGTCGCGCGACGAATAGAGCAGATGGATCACGGCGGGCTGGCCATCGCGACCGGCACGGCCGCTCATCTGGTTAAACTCAATGCCGCCAAACGGCATGTGATAGAGCACGACATGGCGAATATCGGGAAGGTTGACGCCCTCGCCAAAGGCAGATGTCGAGACGATGCAGCTGAGGCTTCCGTCTCGGAATGCTTCCTCCACGCGACGGCGATCGGAACGCGCAAGCCCCGCGTTATAGAACGCGATATGGGTTGCGCAATCGGGCACACGCTTGCGCAACGTCTTGGCGAGCGCCACGGACTGGTCGCGCGAATTGACGTAGATGACGGTCTTTTCCCCCGTCGCCACAATCGACACCAAACGGTTCTCGCGACTTGCAAGATCACGGTCGTCCTCGAGCCGCAGGTTCTCGCGCACCGTCTCGTCGACCACCGTGCGAGTGATCGGCAGCATGCGGGCAAGCTCGGCCACGACCGGAGCCGTCGCGGTGGCCGTCGCAGCCATAACGACCGGGTCGCCCAGGGCTTTGAGGATATCGGGCATGTCGAGATAGGCGCTGCGGTCGCCGCCCTTGGCAAGGCCGGCGTGGTGCGCCTCGTCGATAACGACAAAGCCGATGCGGCCCGAACGTGCGAAGCGGTCACGGTGGATAGATAGGAACTCGGGCGTCGTGAGCACGATACCGGTGCGGCCCGAAGCTAGGCCGGCGAACACATCATCGCGTGCGGCCTCCACGGTCTCGCCGGTCAGCACGCCAACACCAATACCGAGCGCTGCCATCGTCAACGAGAGGTGATAGGCCTGGTCGGCAACGAGCGCACGCAGCGGATAGACAAAGATGCTCGAACGTCCGCGAAGCACCGCCTCACGCGCGGCATGCACATGGAAGATGAGCGACTTGCCGCGCCCCGTTCCCATAACGGCCAGAACACTTTGGTGATCGGCCAGGGCATCGAGCGCCTCGACCTGCGCGCGATGTGGCTGGTTCGAGCCGATAAAGCTATGGATAAGCGAGCGCGTGAGCTCGGTATAGGAAAGCTGGGCGAGCGTCTCGCGCTTGCGCGACTCCAAGCGCAGGCCGGAATCCGCCGGCTGCACGCCACGACGAAGCTCGCATGCCGGATCGTCGACGCTGGGCAGCGTGGTATCGCGGACCAGAACATCCTTGACCATGAGCTTGGGCTTCACACGACCCTGCCAATGCTCGGCAACGGCCTCGAACACCAAGTCGACAGCGCTATCGCAGTTGATGAGCTTATCGATTTGCGGCACGCGGAACATAATAGCCGGCACACTCGCGGCGCCATCGGTCGCCACAAAGCGCATGTGCTCGCCGGTCTTACCCACCACGGCGCGATCACACATCGTCACGCCCTCGGCAGCCAGCAGCGGCACCTTATTACCCTGGCCAAACGGCTCAAGGCGGGAAATCTGCTCGATGGTCTCGATATTCAATTCGGAAAGGTCGACCGTGGCGGCAACCTCGTCGGTGTCCTCAAAGTCCTCGGCGGGAAGCTCGGACAACACGACGGAAAGGCGACGGCGGAACTCATCGAGCTTGGATGCCTCGATGGTCACACCCACCGCACCGGCATGTCCGCCGCGACGAATCATCAGGTCGGAACAGCGTTCGATGGCGTCAAACAGGTTAACTTTGCCCACCGAGCGACCAGAGCCGCGCGCGATACCGTCCTCGATCGAGAACAGCAGCGCCGGCACGTGGTAGCGGTTGGTCAGACGGCTTGCCACGATGCCCTTGACGCCCTCGTGCCAACCTTCGCCGCCCACGACGATCGCGCGTCCGCCGTCATAGGTCTCCTCGACCTTTGCCATGGCATCGCGCGTGAGCTCCGCCTCGATCTCACGGCGCTGGCGGTTGATTTCCTCGAGCTCAGCCGCCAGTGCGCTTGCTTCGATGGGATCGCGGGCAAGCAGCAGGTCGAGCGCCAGCTTGGGATCAGCCATGCGACCGGCAGCGTTTAAGCGGGGAATGAGCGAGAATGACAGGCCATCCGCCGTAATGCTCGAAAGGTCCGCCTTGGCGAGCGCGGCAAGTGCGATATAGCCCGGGCGAGCGGTTACGCGCATCTGCTGGATGCCCTCGGCAACCAGCGCGCGATTCTCGGGCGTGAGCGGCATCATGTCGGACACGGTGCCCAGCGCCGCGACCTCGATTAGCGAACGCCAATACGACGGCTTGCCCAGACGTTCGCCCAGGACTTGCACCAACTTGAGTGCCACGCCGGCACCGGCAAGCTCACGCGAAGGACCATCGTCATCGAGCTTAGGGTCGGTCAGGGGTACGCCCTGCGGCACCTGATCGGAGGGCTCGTGATGGTCCGTGACCACCAAATCGATCCCCAGGCTCTTCAGATAGGAAACCTCTTCCTTGGCGGCAATGCCGTTATCGACGGTCACGATCAGCTGGGGGCGAGCGAGCTCGTTAACGCGGTCGAGCGCCGCGCGCGAAAGACCGTAGCCCTCATCAAAGCGATGCGGAATAAACGGCGTGACATCGGCGCCAAACGTGCGCAGCGCCTCGGTCAACAGGCAGGTCGACGTAATACCGTCAACGTCAAAATCGCCAAAGACTGCAATGTGCTCGTGGTTGCGAATAGCACGCTCGACGCGGTCGGCAACGACCGACATGCCCGGAATAACGAGTGGGTCCGCCCAGTCGCGATCGAGCGAAGGCGTCAAAAACAGCTGGCCTTCCTCGATGGATGTAATGCCGTGCGCAACCATAATGCGCGCCACCAGCCCGGGAATGCCCAGACCAGCCGAAAGCTCCTTTTCGAGCTCGGGGTTTTGCTGAGCGACCGCCCAGCGATGCGTCGTCTTAAGCGATGACATAGGCGCCCACCCCCGATAGGGGCAGGTCGCCGCGATACCTCTCACGGTTCATAGCGATGAGTCCTCTGTGCATGCCCGCTTCGGCAGGCAGATCTGTTGAACGGATTTATTATACCGTGCAGCGCGGACGCACAACATCCAGCACGCCGTGGTTTCGATAAACGAGGGCGGTAATAGCCTCGAAATAATCGAGCGTTTCAGCCACACGGACGCATGCGAGCGTCTAGCATATCCATTCAAAACGGATTCACGAGCAAAGGGAGTCACAAGAGCATATGAAGCAATGGGTTGGACTGGGCAAATTTCTCGCAGGACATATGCAGGTCATCGTTCCGATTTGCGTGGCGCTCGGCGTGCTCTTTCCTCAGCAGATCGGCGTTCTCAAGCCCATCGTTCCCACCCTGTTTGCCTTTATGACGTTCCAAGGCGCGCTCAGCAACACCTTCCACCAGGTGGCTGAGGTGTTCCACCGTCCCCTGCATCTGATTTTGGCGTTATTTGTCTCGGCGGCGCTTATTCCCATCGCGGCCTATGCCATGGGATCGTTGTTCTTTGGTTCCAACCCCAACCTTGTCTGCGGCATCGTGCTCGAGTACAGCGTACCCGTGGCAGTCACTGCCTTTATGTGGATCAGCATGTTCGGCGGCAACGGCCCGCTCGCGCTCACCATCATCCTGACGTCCTCGGTTATATCGCCCGTGACGATTCCGCTCACGCTCAAGCTCCTGTTGGGCGCCACCGTCGCAATCGATGTTCCGAGCATGATGCAGAACATGGCCTTTATGATTGCCATCCCCGCCGTGCTCGGCATCGTGATCAACGAGCTCACGCACGGCTGGGGACACGAGAAACTCTCCCCCGCGCTCTCGCCCGCCTGCAAATTTATGATGATGGGCGTCATCGCGTCCAACTCCACCGCCATGAGCGAGTACGTGCTACACATGAACGCGGTGCGCCTGGAAGTCGCCCTCTTTATTCTGGTGTTCGCCATCAGCGGTTTTGTCGTGGGCATTCTGGTCGCCCGCGCGCTGCATCTGCCATATAGCGAAACGACCACCATGTGCTTTACCTGCGGCATGCGCAATATCTCTTCGGGCGCCGTCATCGCCACGCAATACTTTCCGGGCGAAGTTGTGTTTCCCGTCATGTGTGGAACGTTGTTTCAGCAGGTGCTCGCCTCGCTTATCGGGCACTTCTTTGAGCGTCTGACCGGCGAGGAGCGCGCCGCCCAGCGCAAGCGCGTCGAGGCCGGCCGCGATGCAATGGCGCGCTAAACCGTCCGCAGTGTGCGGGCGCTCACTTTACGATGTGAGCGCCTCCAGATGTGCGCGGAGTCGCTCCGCATCGACATCGAGCGTGGTCTCAGCATTGACCTGAGCCAGCCGATACCCGACAAAGTAGGGCGAAACCACCCAACGCGGCAGCGCCTTGGCAATGGTCCGACCGTCCATGTGGTAGAAGAACAAGTTGTACGACTCTGCGCGACCACCATGGTGCTCGTTCAGGATATAGCGCAGAGCTACCTGAATCGCATCGGCGAAGAGGTCCGTCTCGGCTTGGCCTCTCGTGTCATCGCTGGCGGCGATTCTCTGCGGGGCTGAAACGTTGACCTCAAAGAACCCCATGATCGGTTCGGTTGAGATGTCGACCGAGATTCTCCCCTGTTGCCAGACACTGATGCCTTCAAAGTTGGCTGAGGTCAGCGCCGCATAGCCGTCCTCCTGTTCCAGGCCCACAATCTGCATGTGTGGATGGACGAGGCTGCCGCCCGAAAGTGGGCCTTTGTTCTTGTACATGAGCACACTGCGGTACTGTTGGGAATCGATCATCTGCTGCCAACAGCCCAGGGCAAACCGCATCACATGATGCAGCTCATCCGGTTCATAGGTCACCAGGTCGGCGTCGTGATTGGCAGACTCGATCAATACGGTCTGACGCGTGGCCCGCAAGGTCTTAAACTTATTCTCGAGCCAGATGCAGTCACCGTCGCGCCGGATGATATTGGCGAGTTCCTCGGTATCGCAAAAGGGGCACGCGGTGCCGGGACGACGATTGTCGTCGGGCTTACCGTTCGCCTGCTGAACGTCAAATACCAGCGCCACGGGTTATACCTCCAGCGGCACGATCTTGGTGCCATGGAGCTCGGAGACGCCTAGCGCCGCCGCGACCGCGTCGCGATTTGCCGTAGTGATGCCGCCGCCGGGAAGGATGGTCAAACGATCGCCCGCATACTCGATTAAACGAGTCAGGTGATCGAAATTATCCTCGATCGACGTACCGGCAGCGCCGCCATGCGTGAGGATGCGCGTAACGCCGCAGTCGGCAAGTGTATCAATCGCGTCGAGCTGAGCCTCGGGCGAGAGCTGATCAAACGCCATGTGGAAGGTGATGTCGATGGGCTCACGCTTACATTCCTCGGTCGCGCAGCCCGCGGCCATCACGAGGGCGCCCAACGTAAGCTCGTCGAGCGCCCATCCGCCAGCGCAGGGCTTGCAGCTGCCAAAGACCAAGCCGTCAACGCCGGCGCTTACGGCAAGGCCCAGGTCCATCTCCATCATGCGCAGCTCGTCTTGGTTGTAATGAAAGTCACCGCCGCGCGGGCGAATCATGCACATCACTCGCGCGTCATGCTCGTGAGCATAGCTGACTGTAGCGCTGATAACACCGGCCGAGGGTGTAGTGCCACCGACGGCAAGGTTGTCGCACAGTTCAATACGCCTTGCACCGGCATCGATAGCTGCCGGCACCCGCTCAAAGTTCTCGGCACAAAACTCGTACAGCATAGATAGACCCCCAAAGACAGCAGATGTTTTCCGACGGGCATTGTCACACATCCCCATGAAGTTGCAGTGGAATAGGGACTGTTTTGGCGTCTAGCGCCCCCATTTAGTCCCTATTTCACCGCAACTTAAAAGGGGGCGCTGACCGGGTTGGTCAGCGCCCCCTTTGTTGAATGGATTAACCGCCCAGATAGGCTTTGCGGACGTTGTCGTCGTGCAGGAGCTCTTGGCCGGTACCGGTCATGGTGATCTTGCCGGTCTCGAGCACGTAACCGCGTGTGGCGATGGAAAGCGCCATCTGCGCGTTTTGCTCGACCAGAAGCACCGTGGTGCCGGCCTTGTGCAGGTCCTCGACAATCTGGAAGATCTGTTCGATCAGAATCGGTGCCAGACCCATGGAAGGTTCGTCGAGCATAAGCAGTTTGGGGTTACTCATAAGGGCGCGCCCCATAACGAGCATCTGTTGCTCGCCGCCTGAAAGGGTGCCGGCGACCTGGCGACGACGTTCCTTCAGGCGCGGGAACTGCTCGTAGACGCGCTCCAGGCCCGGAGCAATTGTGGACTTGGGCTGTGTATAGGCGCCCATCTCCAGGTTCTCCTCGACCGTCATCTGCAAAAAGGCGCGGCGGCCCTCGGGAACCTGAGCCAGGCCCTTACCAACCAGCTTGTCGGCAGGCGTATGGGTAATGTCCTCGCCCATAAACTTGATGGAGCCGGTCTTGGAGCGCAGCAGGCCCGAGACGGTCTTGAGCGTTGTGGACTTGCCGGCACCGTTGGCACCAATCAAGGCCACGATCTCGCCCTCGTTAACGTTAAAGGAGATGTCCTTGATGGCGTGGATGGCGCCGTACCAGACGTTGATGTTGTAGACGGAAAGCATCGGCTCTGCCATTTAGTTCTCCCCCTTATCCTGCTTACCCAGATACGCCTCGATAACGGCGTCGTTGTTCTGGATTTCCTCTGCCGTGCCCTTGGCGATAACCTTGCCAAAGTTAAGCACGCAGATGCCCTCGCAGATGTTCATAACGAGCGACATATCATGCTCGATAAGCATGATGGCGATGCCGAAGGTGTCGCGAATCTTGACGATGTTCGCCATGAGCTCTGCGGTCTCGGACGGGTTCATGCCGGCGGCAGGCTCGTCGAGCAGCAGCAGCTTGGGGTTAGTGGCAAGCGCGCGGACGATTTCCAGACGGCGCTGAGCGCCGTAAGGAAGCGAGCCGGCCTGTTCATTTGCCAGGTGCTCCATGTCAAAAATGGACAGCAGCTCCATGGCGCGCTCGTGGGCGGCCTTCTCGTGCTTCCAATACGTCGGCAGGCGCAGCACGCCCTCAAAGCCGGAGTAGCGCTCCTGGTTGTGCAGGCCGACCTTAACGTTGTCCTCCACCGTCATGGTGTTGAACAGACGGATGTTCTGGAACGTACGGGCAATACCCATGCGGTTGACCTGGTAGACCGACTTGCCCGAAGTGTCCTCACCGTCGAGCAGGATGGTGCCGTGCGTAGGCTGGTACACCTTGGTGAGCAGGTTGAAGACCGTGGTCTTGCCGGCACCGTTGGGGCCGATGAGACCGGCAATCTCGGTCTTGCCGATGGTTAGGCTAAAGTCGTCGACCGCCTTAAGGCCGCCGAATTCAATGCCCAGGTGAATGCACTCGAGCGCCGGGCGCTGGCCCAGGTCGCGGTCGGGAACGATGGCGCCAGAAGGATACGGGACCATCTTGCCCTTGTTGAACTCAAACTTACTGGGCATCGGCTGCCACCTCCTTCTTGGAAGCAAAGCGGTCCTTAATGCGTGCGAAGAACGCCTTGAGCTGTGGGTTGTTAGTAAAGACCATGACCAGAATCAACACGATGGCGTAGATGAGCATGCGGTAGTCCGAGAACTGACGGAGCAGCTCGGGGAGCACCGTGAGCAGCGCCGCGGCGATAACGGAGCCGCGCATATTGCCCAGGCCGCCGAGGACCACGAACACCAGAATGAGGATGGACGTATTGAAGTCGAACTTAGTGGCGGAAAGCTGCGAGAAGTTACCGCCGAACAGGGCTCCGGCAGCGCCGGCGAGGGCAGCGGAAACCACGAAGGCGATCATGCGGTACTGGGTGACGGAGATGCCCACAGACTCGGCAGCGATCTTGTTGTCGCGCACGGCAATAATGGCACGACCGGTACGGCTGCGAACCAGGTTGAGCACAATCACGAGCGCGACCATAACCAGGATTGCGCCGGCAAGGAAGGTCGAATAGGTCGACACGCCCGATGCGCCCTGCGCGCCCTTGATGATGGCGGTGCCGTCCTCGAGCAGGTGCAGGTCGTCGATCGTGGAGTTACCCGTGATGTTAAAGATCACATGCAGGCCGCGGGAATCGACGCCCACAATGAGGCAGGTGACGACCTCTTTGATGATCTCGCCAAAAGCCAGGGTCACGATGGCCAGATAGTCGCCGCTCAGGCGCAGGACCGGGATGCCGATCAAGAAGCCCAAGATGCCAGCGGCGATAGCGCCGACCACAATGCTGATGATCAGACGCATCGGATCGGACGGAACGGTGCTCTCCAGCGCGACGGCAGTGACGATGCCCGTATAGGCACCGACGCTCATAAAGCCCGCGTGGCCCAGCGACAAGTCGCCCGCGATGCCGACGACGAGGTTAAGGGAGATGGCCATGACGATATAGGCCGTGATGGGAACCAGCTGACCGGCGATCATGCGCGGGATCATGTGGTTGGACTGCATAAAGAACACGATGGCGAACGCCACAACGCACATGGCGTACGTGACAAAGTCGTGACGCGTCTGCTTGTCTTTAAGAAACTTCATAACGCTCACCTACACCTTCTCGGGGACGTACTTGCCCAAGAGGCCGGCAGGCTTGACGAGCAGGACGATGATCAAAACACCAAAGACGATGGAGTTGGCAAGGCTCGTGGAAATGTAAGCCTGCGCCATCGCCTCGATGATGCCGATGAGAATACCGCCGACAAAGGCACCGGGGATGGAGCCGATGCCGCCGAAAACGGCAGCGTCGAAGGCCTTGATGCCAGGCATGGCGCCCGTGGTGGGCTGCAACACCGGCGAGTAGGAGCACAGGAGCACGCCGGCGATGGCGGCAAGGGCGGAGCCGATGGCGAACGTCATCGAGATGGTGCGGTTGACGTTGATGCCCATGAGCTGAGCGGCGGCCTTGTCCTCGGACACAGCGCGCATGGCCTTGCCCATCTTGGTCTTACCTGTAAAGAACATCAGGCCGGCCATGATAACCAGGCAGGCGACGATGGTGACGAGCGAGACGGCGCTTACGTTGAACTTGGCCAAGAACTCCGGCACCGGAAAGGTGACGAGCGAAGTGAAGTTCTTGGGCGTGGCGCCCCACAGAAGCTGCGCGGCGTTCTGCAGGAAGTAAGACACGCCGATGGCCGTGATCAGAACGGCCAGCGGGCCCGCCTGGCGCAGCGGCTTATAGGCCAAACCCTCAATGAGAACACCGAGAACCGTGCAGACCACACAAGAGAGAACTACAGATGCCCAGCCCGGGAGGCCGAGATACGACGTGGCGCAGAACGAGACATAGGCACCGACCATGATGACATCGCCGTGAGCGAAATTCAGCATCTTGGCGATACCGTAGACCATGGTGTAGCCCAACGCGATGATGGCGTAGACGCTGCCCATGGACAGGCCGTTGACCAGGTATTGGATAAAGACCGTCATGTTCCACATCCCCCTTTCGAATAGGTTTCCAGCTAATGTATGAAACAGGGACGTTACACTGTCCCTAGATACCAAGCAAGCAGGGAAGGCCAAAACCTCCCCTGCTTGGGATCAAAACCGCTCTATGTAAGGCGGCCAATTAGGCCTGTACGTACTTGCCGTCGGTGATGACGTACGCCGTGGGCTCCTTCTGGACCTGGCCCTTATCATTCCAGGTGAGCTTGCCGGTCAGACCGTCAACGGTAATCTTGAGCATAGCCTTGGACAGCTTCTCGGCGACCTCGGTCGGATCAGCGTCGACACCAAGATCGGCCTCCTTGAGGGCCTCGGCCACCGCGTGCACGCCGTCGTAGGCGTCGGCGGCAAACTGGTCGGGGGTATCGCCGTACTTATCCTTGTAAGCGTTAACGAAGTCGGCGTTCTTCTCGTCGTCGGCGGAGAACGGGGTCATGAGCAGCAGACCCTCGGCAAGAGAGGTATCGAAGCCCTCAACGCCCAGGATGCCGTCCATACCGTCGCAGCCCATCATCTTGACGTCGTAGCCCATGTCCTTGGCGTTCTTGAGCAGGACGGACGCCGGCGTGTAGTAGATCGGCGCAAAGATCATGGTGGCGCCGGCCTGCTTGGCCTTGGTCAGCTGGTTGGTAAAGCTCGTGGCGGAGTCGTCCTTAAAGGTCTCCTCGTCAACAATCTCGAGCTTGGACTCAGCGGCCTGGGCCTTAAAGGAATCTGCGATGCCCGAAGAATAGGCGTCGCCGGAGTTATAGAACAGCACGAACTTCTCGTCCGCATACTTCTGCGCCAGGAACTTGGCAGCGTTGACACCCTGGTTGGGGTCGGTGAAGCAAACCTGGAAGACGCAATCCTTGCCGTCGGTAACGTCCTCGGAGGACGCGGACGGGGTGATCATGAACGTCTTGGGGTCGTTACCGCACTCTGCGGCAACGGCAACCGACGCACCCGTGGTGGTCGGGCCGACGAGGGCCTGCATGCCCCAGTCGAGCAGGGTGTTGAAGGCGTTGACGGCCTTCTCGCCATCGGCCTGGTCATCCTCGGCCTTGTTGGCAAGCGGCAGCTCCTTGGTCGAGAAATCCTTGCAGCCAAGCTCGACACCCTGGGTAACGGACTTGCCGTAGGACGCGTTGGCGCCGGTCAGCGGGCCGATGGTGCCGATCTTAAACGAAGCGTCGCCCGAAGCGGAACCGCTATCGCCGCCGTTGGAGGAGCAGCCAGCTAGAATGGACATCGCCCCCAGACCTGCTGCGCTCGCGATAACGCTCCTGCGATTCATAACAGGGTTCAATGACTTACCGGTGAGGCTCGACATGCGGCTCTCCTCTCAAATCTCGTCGGGTTTCGGTTACCCGACAGGCCATCCTTCGCCGTGTTCGGCGTTCGCAAAATACTAGACGCTTTAGTTAAGGAAAGTGGCGATTATTTCAACTTTTCTTTTGTTTTGTCCATTTATCCATATTTATGCGTATTTTTATAGGTTTATGCGGTTTAGCCACTTTATTGTGTGAAAGTAATGTTTCCGTTCTGTTACAGGCGTCCCTGCCCTGAATAAAACGGCCTCACCGGTCGCGCTTTATGCGCACTTAGGCGGCGATGTACTTGCCGTCCTGGATCACATAGGCTGTGGCGGGCTTTTCGACCTGGCCCTCGTCATTCCACGTCAGCTCGCCTGTCAGGCCCTCAATCTTGATCTTGCGCATGGCTTTGCAAGGTCGCCGGCAATGTCGGCACCGTCGGCCGAAATGTCAATCCCCGCCTTATCGATAGCCTCGGCGATGGCGTGGACGTAATCGTAAGCGTCGGCGGCAAACTGGTTGGGCGCCTCGTCGTAGGCATCCTTATAGGCCTTGACGAAGTCGGCGTTCTTCTCATCGTCGGCGGAGAACGGGGTCATGAGCATATCGTCGGGGATCTCGCCCGAGACGGCGACGGCGGCACCAGTCGTGACGGGGCCGACGAGCGCCTGCATGCCCCAGTAGCACAGGGCAAACCTTATGGCGCAAACGTTGACAGTTTGTTACGGAAGTTCGTTTGTAGCGAGCATGTTTCCAATGTTTCCGCAGCGTTTCGGGGGTGCCGTTTTGTGCGACTCCTGTTGCCTGGCGAGCACGCGCCCTCTGTTCACGCTAGAATGCACTCAACCTTTAAGCGGTTAATCCATCCATAAGATGCACGAAGGAGCTATCTATGAGCGAACCCCTGCGCACCGTGAACGTCGGCCTCATCGGTCTGGGAACCGTCGGCGGCGGCGTGGCCCGTCTGATCAAGAGCCACCACGATGAGTACCTGGCAGCCTACGGCATCGACCTTAAGCTGACCCGCGCCTGCGCGCTTGCCTGGGAGCAGGCCGAGGCAGCCGGTATTGAGCGTGAGGCCTTTACGAGCGACTGGCACGATGTCGTCACCGACCCCGCCGTCGACATCGTCGTCGAGCTCATCGGCGGCGAGCACCCCGCGACCGAAATCTTCACCACCGCCTTCGAGAACGGCAAGCACGTCGTCTCTGCCAACAAGGCCCTGCTGGGCCGTCATGTCGAGACGCTCGCCGAGAAGGCGCGCGCGTGCGGCGTGCAGATTAAGTGCGAGGCCAGCTGCGGCGGTGGCATCCCCATCGTGAGCACGCTTGAGCACGACCTGGTGGGCAACAAGATCCTGACCATCGCCGGCATCCTTAACGGCACCACCAACTACATCCTGTCGCGCATGGACGCCGAGGGCGCCGATTACGCTGACGTGCTCGCCGACGCCCAGGCAAAGGGCTATGCCGAGGCCGACCCGTCCGCCGACGTCGACGGCTTCGACGCCGCCAGCAAGACGGCAATCCTCGCCTCCATCGGCTTTGGCACCCGCGTGACCACCGACGATGTCTACCAGCAGGGTATCCGTGCCATCGGCGCCGAGGACATCGCCCAGGCCCGCGAGCTCGGCTACACCATTAAGCTGCTCGGCATCGCCCGCAATACCGACGCCGGCGTCGACGTCCGTGTGCATCCCACGCTGATCCCCGCCGACCACATGCTTGCCAAGGTCAACGGCGCCATGAACGCTGTCTACGTGGTAGGCGACGCCGTGGGCGAGACCATGTTCTACGGTGCCGGCGCAGGCTCTTTCCCCACCGCGAGCGCCGTCGTGGGCGACATCCTGTCGCTCTCCGAGCAGATCAGCCGCGGCGTGGCTCCGCTGCCCGAGATTGAGCCCTATGGTCACAACCTCACCTTTAAGCCCATGAACGAGCTCCAGACCAAGTACTATGTGCGCCTGAAGGTCGCCGACCGCGTGGGCGCCCTGTCCGAGACAGTCGACATCTTTGCCAAGCACAACATCTCGATCTCGCTCATCAACCAGGTCGAAGACGGCAAGTCGGGCGTCAGCGATGCCTGCTCGGTCATCTTCCTGACGCACCGCGCGCTCGAGAAGGACGTCCAGGCTGCCGCCGCCGAGCTTGCCAGCGTCGACTGCGTGGCCGAGGTCGCCAACGTCCTGCGCATCGAGGACGTCGAGGCTTGGACCGAAGGCGTCATGGCCAACTAGTCCACTACTTCGAACCTCAACGAGGCTCAACGCAAAAGGCGCGCTGCCTGTATCAACCGCAGACAGCGCGCCTTGTTCTGTTTGTAAGGGAAACTGCGCCCCGGTATTTCAGCTCAGAACGGGGCGTAGCTTCCCTCAGAGCCTTCTTTCGGAAACCATGTCCCATTCTGGGCGCGGATTCTGGGACACGTTTTCCGTAACGGGCCTCTCGCGGAAAACGCGTCCCACTCTGGACGCCAATTCCGGGATGCATTTTCCGCGGCGGCGTTGGCTACCTGCCGTCGTCGTCCTCGGCTTCTTCTCTTGCATAGAGTTCCAGCATGCGGCGGCGGTATTCGCGCACGGCGAGCTTGGCGCGCTCCAGGCGGCGACGCTCGCGCGGGGTCAGCTCGGACGGGTCGACCTCATCACCATAGGTCTTATCGGCAAGAAGATGCGCCGCGTCCACGATGCGGGCATCGATGTGGCCGCTCGCCGCCTCGGCGGAAAGACGCTCGGCAATCGTATCGAGCGTAGGCAAGCCCTCGAATACGCGACCATGGCCATGCGAAGTCAGCAGCTCGTGCTCACGTGCGAGCAGGCTCGCCAAATCGTGATGGGCGCGCAGGATGTCGAGCGCATCGGATGGATGCTCGGCAACTTCTGCCACGGCGGCGACCGGCGCGGCGTCGACCACGCGGTAGAAGAGCTGCGCGAGCAACGGCATCAAGAACACCGTGATGGCACCGGCGGCAACCATGACCGACGCAATATCTTGCGACAGCGCGCCCGCGTTGACGGCAACGCTTGTCACGGCAACGATGATCGGCAGGGCCGTGGTGCAGTACAGGGCCACGGTAATGCGACCATACGCCGACACATCGCGCGTCGCAGGACAAATGCTCATAGAGATGAGAATGGGCACGGCACGAATAATCAACAACGCCACGATAAAGCCCACGAGCAGACCCGGGCGCGACGCCACGGCCGTCAGGTCGATCTTTGCGCCCGATACGGTAAAGAACACCGGAATCAAAAAACCGTAGGCCAGACCGTCGAGCTTGGTCTCGAGCGTATGGTTGCCCTCGGGGATGATATAGCGCAGGACAAAGCCGGCAGCAAAAGAACCCAACACGATGTCGAGATCAAAGACAGCCGAGAACGCCACGAGCGTGACCAGGATGAGCACCGTCAGGCGCACGAAGGTCTGCGACGTGGTATCGGCGCGCTCCTCGACAAACGCAAAGAAGCGGCTGCCGACGCGCTTGGAGCGGCTCGGGACCACGGCCAGCAACACGCAAACCACCGCAAACAAGCCAAGGATTACGAGCGTTTGGATGCCGGTGCGGGCAGATAGCAGCACCGACATGGCAAGCACGGGACCGAGCTCGCCCCACGTGCCATACGCGAGGATCGAGTCGCCCACGCGCGTTCCGGCAAGTGAACGCTCACGCATGATGGGCACGAGCGTGCCGAGCGCCGTAGAAGTGAGGGCAAGCGTCACGGCGATACCGTCGAAATGACTGACCGAGAACCACGGGGTAAAGCGCACGGCAAGCCAGGCGATACCAAACGTGACGACCCACGTCGCCAAGCCGTAGCGCCCCTCGACGCCCGTGATGCTCTTGGGGTCGATCTCAAAGCCGGCAAGCAGGAACAAAAAGGCCAGGCCCAGCTCGGACACAAGCGAGACCTCGGCATCTACATGGATGACGCCGAGCATATGGGGTCCCAGCACCGCGCCGAGCACGAGCAAAAAGACCGTCTCGGGAACGGGTTTTCCGGGAATCGCCGAGGCGATAAAAGGACTCGCAAAGGCCACGAGTGCGATGATGGCGAGCGAAACGAATGCCATGTGATGCCTTTCTCTTGTTTGCGCTTCACTGTAGCACCCTCGCCGTCCTCAACGCGCCGCGAGCTGTCGTATCATAGTGAGGTTTACAAACATGTGGCTCAAGGCGACCGCAGGGCAGACCCCGCAAACCGACCGCTGCCGCATACCGTACCGTACGCCCAACCGATCAGGAAGGCAGGAACCAATGGTCTCTCGTATCTACGTGGAGAAGAAACCCGGGTTCGACGTCGAGGCTCAGCAGCTCAAGGGCGAGCTGACCGAAATTCTCGGCATCAAGGGCATCGAGGCCCTGAGGATCATCAACCGCTACGACGTCGAGGGCATCGACGAGGAGCTTTTCCGCTCCTGCGTGCCGACCGTCTTTAGCGAGCCCCAGGTCGATGTGACCTACGACGAACTCCCCGCAAGCGATGGCGCCGTCTTTGCCGTCGAATTCCTGCCTGGCCAGTTTGACCAGCGCGCCGACTCCGCCAGCGAGTGTGTGCAGCTCATCAGCCAGGGCGAGCGCCCCGCCGTGCGCTCCGCCAAGGTCTATATGATCTCGGGCGCTCTGGACGAGGCCGCCATCGATGCCATCAAGCACTACGTGGTGAACCCCGTCGAGGCACGCATCGCCTCGCTCGACCTGCCCGAGACGCTGTACATGGAGACCCCCGAGCCCCAGCCCGTCGAGGTGCTCGACGGCTTCCGCGAGCTCGACGAGGCCGGCCTTGCCGCCTTTATCGCCGATCGCGGCCTTGCCATGGACGAGGCAGACATCGCCTTCTGCCAGCAGTACTTCCGCGATGAGGACCGCGACCCCACCATCACCGAGATCCGCGTGATCGACACCTACTGGTCCGACCACTGCCGCCACACCACCTTCGGCACCGTCCTGGACGACGTGACGATCGACGACGCCGTGGTGCAGCAAGCCTTCGACCGCTACATGGAGATGCGCCACGAACTCGGCCGCGACGCCAAGCCCGTCTGCCTCATGGACATGGGCACCATCGGCGCCAAGTACCTTAAGAAGACCGGCGTCATGACCGATGTCGACGAGTCCGAGGAGATCAACGCCTGCACCGTCAAGGTGAAGGTCGATGTCGACGGCGAGGACCAGGACTGGCTGTTCCTGTTTAAGAACGAGACCCACAACCACCCGACCGAGATCGAGCCCTTCGGCGGTGCCGCCACCTGCGTGGGCGGCGCCATCCGCGACCCGCTCTCGGGCCGCAGCTACGTGTACCAGGCCATGCGTGTCACCGGCGCCGGTGACCCCACCGTCCCGGTTTCCGAGACGCTCGAGGGTAAGCTGCCGCAGCGCAAGCTCGTGACCACTGCCGCCGCCGGCTACTCCAGCTACGGCAACCAGATCGGCCTTGCCACCGGTCAGGTCAACGAACTCTATCACCCCGGTTACGTGGCCAAGCGCATGGAGGTTGGCGCCGTCGTGGGCGCTACCCCGGCAAACCACGTGCGTCGCGAGTGCCCCGCCCCCACCGACAAGATCATCCTGTTGGGCGGCCGCACCGGCCGTGACGGCATCGGCGGCGCCACCGGCTCCTCCAAGACCCAGAACACCGAGTCCATCGAGACCTCGGGCGCCGAAGTCCAGAAGGGCAACGCCCCGGTCGAGCGCAAACTGCAGCGTCTGTTCCGCCGCGGCGACGCCTGTCGCCTGATCAAGCGCTGCAACGACTTTGGCGCCGGCGGCGTCTCAGTCGCCGTGGGCGAGCTTGCCGACGGCCTGTATGTCGACCTGGACACCGTGACCAAGAAGTACGACGGCCTGGACGGCACCGAGCTCGCTATCTCCGAGTCCCAGGAGCGCATGGCTTGCGCCGTCGCCGACGGTGACGTCGAGGAGTTCATGGGCTACGCCGCCGAGGAGAACCTCGAGGCGACCGTTATCGCCGAGGTTACCGCCGAGCCGCGCATGCGCATGGCCTGGAACGGCGTCGCCATCGTCGACCTGTCCCGCGAGTTCCTCAACTCCAACGGCGCACCCAAGCACCAGGTCGCCCACGTGTGCGCCCGTAGCGTGTGGCAGCCCAGCTGGGCCGGCACCACGCTTGCCGAGCGCATGACCTCGCTCGTCACCGACCTCAACGTCGCTTCCAACAAGGGCCTTTCCGAGCGCTTCGACTCCACCATCGGTGCCGCAACCGTGCTCATGCCCTTTGGCGGCAAGACGCAGCTCACCCCGAGCTCGGCCATGGTCGCCAAGTTCCCCGTGGACGGCGAGACCACCACGGCGAGTGCCATGGCATGGGGCTTCAACCCCTATCTGATGGAGGCCGACCAGTTTGCGGGCGCCTACCTGTCCGTGGTCGAGTCCATCGCCAAGCTCGTTGCCGCCGGCTTTGAGCACAAGCGCGCCTACCTCTCCTTCCAAGAGTACTTCGAGCGCCTGCGCACCGAGGCCGAGCGCTGGGGCAAGCCCATGGCTGCCGTCCTGGGTGCCCTCATGGCCCAGGTCGACCTGGGTGCCGGCGCCATCGGCGGCAAGGACTCCATGAGCGGTTCGTTTGAGGATGAGGCCGGCGAGCTCAACGTTCCGCCGACCCTGATCAGCTTCGCCGTCGCCGTGGGCAAGGCCGCCCGCGCCGTCTCGCCCGAGTTCAAGGGCCTCACGCACCGCGTCGTCCGCATCGCCCCCGCCACCTATGGCGAGGACTACCGTCCCGACGCCCAGCAGTTGCTCGCCGCGTTTGACGCCGTCGAGGCGCTCACTGCTACCGGCAACGCCCTGGCCATATCCACGCCCGGCTACGGCTGCGGCGCCGAGAGCCTCTTTAAGATGTGCGTCGGTAACCAGATCGGTATCGAGCTTGCCGAGGATGTAGACGTGGAGAGCCTCTTCACCCCGCTCTACGGCAGCTTTATCGTCGAGCTCGCCGAGGACGCCGAGCTGCCCGAGGTCGCCGACGGCGTTGTCGTCGAGCCCCTGGGCACCACCGTCGAGGGCTATGTCATCGACACCGGCTCCGAGGTCATCGAGCTCGCCGAGCTCCAGGAGGCCTGGGAGAGCGGCATCGAGGGCGTCTTCGCCTACCGCAGCGCCGGCGAGACCCCCGAGGTCGAGACCATCGACTTCCGCGCCAAGGACATCCACGTGTACGGCGGCGCCAAGATCGCCCGCCCGCGCGTGATCATCCCCGTGTTCCCCGGCAACAACTGCGAGTACGACAGCGCCCGCGCCTTCCGTGCCGCCGGTGCCGAGGCCGACACCTTCGTGATCAACAACCTCACGCCCGAGGCCGTCGCCGAGAGCACCCACGAGCTTGCCCGCCGCATCCGTGCAAGCCAGATCGTCATGATCCCCGGCGGCTTCTCGGGTGGCGACGAGCCCGACGGCTCTGCCAAGTTCATCACGGCGTTCTTCCGCGCTCCCGAGGTCACCGAGGCAGTCCGCGACCTGCTCAAGGCCCGCGATGGCCTGATGCTGGGCATCTGCAACGGCTTCCAGGCCCTGATCAAGCTCGGCCTGGTGCCCTACGGCGACATCGTCGACGCCACGCCCGATGCGCCCACGTTGACGTTCAACACCATCGGTCGCCACCAGAGCCGTCTGGTGCGCACCCGTATCTCGTCCAACCTGTCCCCGTGGCTGTCGCAGTGCAGCCTGGACGACCCCTACACCGTCGCCATCAGCCACGGCGAGGGCCGCTTTGTCGCCAACGACGAAGTGCTCGCCCAGCTGATCGCCAACGGCCAGGTCGCCACGCAGTACGTGGGCGAAGACGCCAAGCCCAGCATGGATCTTTCCGTCAACCCCAACGGCTCCGCACTCGCCATCGAGGGCATCACGAGCCCCGACGGCCGCGTCCTGGGCAAGATGGGCCATGCCGAGCGCCGCGGCGACAACCTGTACCGCAACGTGCCCGAGCATGTCCCCGGCGACAAATTCATGCCGATCTTTGAGAGCGGCGTAGCCTACTTCGCTTAAAGCTTTCCCATCGGGTACAATCCCCTCGGGTAACAACACCCGCCACCGGCACACCCGGTGGCGGGTTCTTTTTTGCTTCGCAAATATAGGAAGGACATCATGGAAAGCCGCAAGCCGTATCTCGCCACCCTGCCCGGACTTATCGTGGGCTGTCTTGTTTGCTGTGCACTCTGGGGATCGGCCTTTCCCTGCATCAAGATCGGCTACGCACTCTTTAGCATCCCGGCGCACGATAGCGCCTCGCAACTGCTCTTTGCAGGTTTGCGCTTCACGCTTGCCGGTATCCTGGTTATCGCCGGTATGAGTGCGGCCCAGCGCCGCCCGCTCGTCCCACAGGTACGCGATATCAAGCCCATCTTTATCTTGTCGCTCTTTCAGACCATCGGTCAGTACTTCTTTTTCTATCTGGGCCTCTCGCGCGCCAGCGCCATGTCGAGCTCCATCATCGAGGCCAGCGCCAACTTCCTCGCAATCCTCTTTGCCGCCCTGGCGTTTCGCACCGAGAAGCTCAATACGGCCAAGGTGCTTGGCTGTGCGCTGGGCTTTGCCGGCGTCGCGCTCGTCAACCTTTCGGGCGCGGATGGCACCTTTGGCTTCAGGCTCGATGGCGAGGGCTTTATCCTAGCCTCCACCGTCGCGGGTGCCCTTTCGACCTGCCTGATTGGCATCTTCTCGCACGAGCACGACGGCGTCTTGCTTGCCGGGTGGCAGTTCTTGGTCGGCGGCCTTGTCCTCACCGCCATCGGCTTTTTGATGGGTGGCGCGCTCTCCCCCACGGCGATTGCCCCCGCCATCGCGCTCATCATCTACATGGCGCTTATCTCCGCGGTCGCCTACTCGCTGTGGTCGCGCCTGCTTGCCGTCAACCCCGTCAGCCGCGTCTCGGTCTTTGGGTTTATGAACCCCGTCTTTGGTGTGCTGCTGAGCGCGCTGCTGCTCGGCGAAGGCGCGGGCACGAGCCCCGTTACCGTCATCGTTGCCCTGTTGTTGGTCTGCGGCGGCATCATCATCGTCAACAAACCCAAAAAAGCCTAGCGAGCTCACCTTTTTAGGGAGGGCATTCGCATACTTTAGGATCGCGTCGGAAATGTTGGTGTAAGCGCGCCGACGGCTGACCGCCAAACGCAAGCGGCCCCTGTCCTAGAATCTGGAATTGCTACATAACACAGGTTCTGGGAAAGGACAGGGACCGCTATGGAGATATTAGCAGACGCGATGCCGGATAAGGCCGCCATCCCGAGGTCGACCGACGGGATGGTCGACATCCAGTCGCTGCTCAGGCTGCTCGCCGAGCAGGTGGTCAACGCCATCATGGACGAGGAGGCCGACCAGCTCTGCGGCGATGGGGCCAACAGCAGGAACGGCTACCGCAACCGCACGCTCGAGACGTGCGTGGGCACGCTCAACCTGAGAATCCCCAAGCTCAGGACGGGCAGCTTCTTCCCCGAGGACGTCCTCGAGCGCTACCAGCGCGTCGACCGCGCGCTCGTCGCGGCGGTGGCCGAGATGTACGCCACCGGCACCAGCACCAGGAAGGTGCAGAGGATAGCCGAGAAGATGGGCATCGAGAGGCTCGGCAGGGACCGCGTGAGCGCGATCGCCGCGACCCTCGACGCCGAGATAGCCGACCTCGCGGAGGGGCCGCTCGATGCGCGCGCGATACCCTACATCTGGCTCGACGCGACCTACGTCAAGTGCCGCCGCGGGGGCCGCGTGGCTTCGACCGCGGTGGTCACGGCGATAGGCTGCGACGAGTCCGGCTGGAGGCGGGTGCTGGGGGTGTCCGTGGTGGACACGGAGTCCTACGAATCGTGGCTCGGTTTCCTGCGGAGGCTGCGCGACCGCGGCGCGACCGGCACCGAGCTCGTCGTATCCGATGCCCACGGGGGCCTGGTCAGGGCCATAGGCGAGGTCTTCCAGGGGCGGCCTGGCAGCGATGCGCCGTGCACCTGATGCGCGACTGCATGCGCGAGGCCGGCTCCTGGCAGCTGAGGCGCCGCGTGGGGCGCATCGTCTCCTCGGTCTTCCGCGCCGGGGACGCCGCCACCGCCGTGGCCATGTACCACGCGGCATGCGAGATGCTGGAGGGGTGCTGCCCGAGGGCGGCGAGGGTGCTCGAGGAGGCGGAGCCCGACGCGCTCGCGTACCTGGACTTCCCGCCGTCGCACTGGAAGCGCCTGCGCACCAACAACGTGCAGGAGCGCGCCAACAGGGAAATCAAGCGCCGCTCGCGCGTGGTGCAGGTCTTCCCGTCGGAGAGTTCGCTGCTCAGGCTCGTGGGCGCCGTCATGTGCGACCAGGCCGAGACATGGTCCGGCTCGCGCTACTTCTCGGAGAGGAAGATGGCCGAGATGCATGACGCCGCGTTCAGAATGGGTGCCGCGGGCGAGCACGACTGGGCGGAGCTGGAGAAGGCGGCCAGGAAGATGATCGAATCAAGCCTGGAACTTGCCGACAGCGTGGAGGCGGCCTAGGATATCAACTGATTCCGGATATCGGACACAGGGGCCGCAAGGGCCCTTACACCAACTTTCTCGACACTACC